>JAIBCN010000208.1 GCA_019694155.1 Vicinamibacteria bacterium
AGGACGCCGAGAGTCACCCACACGTCGGAAAGGGTGTGCTTCGCGTCCGCCTGCAGCACGTCGCTGCCGAGCTCGCGGCCTCGCTTCGTTTCGAACCACACCACGAAGAGGTTGATGGCGAGGGTGATCAGCATGACCGCGAAGGAAGTGGTGGTGACCTCGACCTTCGGATGCACGCCCGTCCGGATGAAGGCGGCGAGAGCGGCGATGGACCCGCTCACCACCCTCCACGCGGCGAGACACAGCAGGAGGCCGATGGCCGCGCTCGCGAAGGACTCGTACTTGTGGTGGCCGTAGGGATGATCCTCGTCGGGCGGCTTCGTGGCCGCCTTCATGGCGATCAATGCCACGATGTTCCCCGAGCCGTCGGTGAAGGAGTGGATGCCGTCCGCGAGCATGGCGGTGGATCCGCTGATGAGGCCCCAGGCCGCCTTGGCCGCGGCCACGAGCAGGTTGAGGAAGAGGATCTGCCACAACACCCGACCGATGCCCTTCGCGCGCGCCTGCATGCTGACCTCCGGCTGACGATGTCGATTCAAATCGCCGCCCGGGGGCGATGATAGGCCTCCAGGGGCTCGCGGCCTGCTGGGACGCCGCCGCGCGCGGCTAAGCTCGCGACGCCCGCGCCACGCCATGACCGAGACCGAACGCCCCATCGCCGTGGTCGGAAGCACCGCGCCCATCCGCATCTGCGACAACGGCTGCTGGACGGACACCTGGTTCGCGGGACACGGCCAGGTCTTCAACGTCGCCGTGCATCCTCACGCCGAGGTCCAGGTCGCGATCCACTCCCCTCGCGCGTCCGGCCCGCGTCTGATGATCCACGCGGAGAACTTCGGAGAGCGGTACGAGGTGCGGCGCGAGGCGCCGCCCTGGGGCCCGCACCCTCTTCTGGAGGCGGCGATCGCGTACATGAAGATCCCGCGCGACCTGAGGCTCGACGTCACCATTCACTCGGACGCTCCCGCGGGCGCGGGCACGGGCACCTCGGCCGCGGTCACGGTGGCGCTCATCGGCGCTCTCGACGCCCTCACCCCGGGGCGGCTCACGCCCCACGAGGTGGCGAGCGCGGCGCAGCGTGTGGAGACCGAGATGCTCGGGCGCCAGTGCGGCATCCAGGACCAGCTCGCTTCCGCCTACGGAGGGATCAACTACATCGAGATGTTCGACTATCCGCACGCCTCGGTCTCGCCCGTTCTGGTTCCAGATGCCGTCCGCTGGGAGTTCGAGCGCCGCCTCGTGCTCATCTACCTCGGCCGGGCTCACGACTCCTCGGCCATTCACGAGCAGGTCATAAGCGTGCTGCAGGACGCGGGGCCCGATTCGCCTGCCATCGCCGATCTGCGCCGGAACGCGCCCCGCTCGCGCGATGCTCTCTATGCGGGCGACTTCGAGGCGCTGGGCCGGGCCATGACCGGGAGCACGGAGGCCCAGGCGAGGCTCCACTCCGCCCTCGTGGGCACGGAAGCGCGGCAGGTTATCGAGATCGCGAAGGCTCACGGGGCGCTTGGGTGGAAGGTGAATGGCGCCGGAGGGGAGGGAGGCTCGCTCACCCTCTTGTGCGGGGAGAGTTCGGCGGGAAAGCGCGCCTTGATCCGCGAGATCGAGCAGTCGTCCCCCGACTTCAGGAGCATCCCTATCCAACTGAGTCGAAATGGTTTGCGTGTGTGGCGGCGGGAACTCGGCTGAGGCGTCCTCGGTGACTTCGGGCACGTTCCATCGAGGCGCTTTGGAACCCCCCGCCCGGCCCCTCCCGTATACCCCGAAGCAACCATGACCGAGCTGAAGATTTCCTACTTGAGCAACCACCCTCCCGGTCCGGAGGACACGACCGCGCAGTTCGCGAGGCCCGCCTGGGCCCTGCGTCCGAGCAGCCTGAGCGATTCCACGCCGCACGTCACCACCGCCGAACTGCGGCGTCCGGTGTTTAGGACCTCAGATTCGACGCCGAGCATTTCGACGGCCGACCTCCAGCGCCCGCGCTGGGCGCGGAGCGGCGGGGACGAGCGCGTCGCCTAGCCGGGCGGGGGAGCGGAGCCTCTGGAAGAAGAGCGAAGGCTCAGGCGGCTTCGAAGCTGCGGAGGGCTTCCGCCTCCGACTCGAACGTCTCGAAGATGGTCAGGAGCTTCGCGATGCTCAGGAGATCGTGCACCTTGCGGGTCAGGTCGAAAAGGACCACGCGCCCGCCGCGCTTGTTCACGGCCACGAAGCTGCGCACGAGTTCGCTCAGGCCGGCGGAGTCGAGATAGGGCACTTCGCCCATGTTCAGCACGATCTTCTTCCCGCCCGTCTCCAGCACGGAGGCGATGGCCCCGCGCAGTTCGACGTCGCCGTCCTCGAACATGATGTTGCCCTGGAGATCGATGATCGTGATGTCGCCCACCCTGCGTTGCCCGATGTTCATTGGACCGCGGAATATACCTTCGCGGGTTCAATGATCCCGCGCCTCGCGCGGCGCGGCGGAGGCGGGGGTAATCTCGTCCACATGAAGACTTCCAGCCTGGCCGCCGCTCTTCTGACCCTCGCTTCCATCGAGGCCGCCGCCCAGACCGCGGGTGCGACCCGCCTTCTGAGGCAGCCCACGGTGAGCGCGTCGCACATCGCCTTCGCCTACGCGAACAACATCTGGACGGTGGAGCGCGGCGGCGGCATGGCGCGGCGTCTCACCACGTTTCAGGGCCAGACCCTGAACCCGCGTTTCTCGCCCGACGGGAAATGGATCGCCTTCAGCGCCGAGTACGCCGGGAATCTCGACGTGTACGTGGTCGCCTCCGAAGGCGGCGAGCCGAAGCGGCTCACCTGGCATCCAGGCGCCGACACCGTGCAGGGCTGGACGCACGACGGCGCGGCCGTCGTCTTCGCCTCCGCGCGCGCCACCGCCGCCCCCACCGCGGCGCCCCGCTTCTGGACGGTGCCCGCGAAGGGCGGCGTCGAGACGCCCATGGCTTTGCCCCGCGCCTACCAGGGCCGCATCTCCGCGGACGGCAGCCGCATCGCGTATCGCGTCAACAACTCGTGGGATGACGAGCGGCGCAACTACCGCGGCGGCCAGAACCGCCCCATCTGGATCGTGGACCTCAAAACCTACGATCTGGTGACGCCGCCCTGGACCGACTCGAAAGACATCGAGCCCGTGTGGGTGGGGGATTCCGTCTACTTCCTCTCCGACCGCGACGGTGTCTCGAACGTGTGGTCGTACGACCTCGGCTCCAGGAAGCTCGCGCAGATCACGAAGTTCACCGACTACGACGTGAAGACCCTCGACGGCCGGGCGGACGCGGTGGTGTTCGAGCAGGCGGGCTACATCCACGAACTCGACCCGAAGACGGGCCGCGAGCACATCGTGAATATCAAGGCCGTGGGCGACTTCCCCTGGATGATGCCCCGCTGGGAGGACGTGACCGGCCGCATCGCGAACATCGCCTTGTCTCCCACGGGCAAGCGCGTGGTGGCGGAGGCGCGCGGGGAGATCTTCACCATTCCCGCGGAGAAGGGCGACATCCGGAACCTCACGCACTCGGCGGGAGTGGCCGAGCGCGAGCCCGCGTGGTCGCGCGACGGCAAGTGGGTGTCGTACTTCTCCGATCGCTCGGGTGAGTACGCCCTCGTCATCGAGGCTCAGGACGGCATCGCCGCTCCCCGCGAGATTCCCATCCGCAACGCGAAGCACTACTACACGCCCTCCTGGTCGCCCGATTCGAAGAAGATCCTCTTCACCGACACCGACTTCAACGTGTGGGTCATGGACGTCGCGAGCGGCCAGCCGAAGCTCCTCGGCAACGATCCCTGGGCGGTGCCCGCCCGTACCCTCAACCCGACCTGGAGCCCCGATTCGAAGTGGGTGGCCTATGCCTCGCGCCTCAACACCCTGTACCGCGCGATCTTCGTGGCGAACGTGGAGACGGGCGAGAGGAAGCAGATCACGGACGGCCTCGCCGATGCCATGTTCCCGGTGTGGGATCCGAACGGAAAGTACCTGTGGTTCCTCGCCTCCACCGACTTCGGCCTGAAGTCGCAGTGGCTCGACATGACCTCGTACGACCGCGAGGAGAACTTCGGCCTGTATCTCGCCGTGCTCAGGAAAGGCGAGGCCTCCCCTCTGCTCCCCGAGAGCGACGAAGACAAGGGCGCGCCCGTGGACGCGCCGAAGGCCGCGGCATCGCCCTCTGCCTCGCTCGAGGCTTCGCCTTCCCCTTCGCCCGCGGCGGAGAAGGCGGGCGCGCCGGTCAACGTGGTCATCGATTTCGACGGGCTGCAGCAGCGGATCATCTCGGTATCGGGCGTTCCCGAGCGTCAGTACTCGGACCTGCGCGTCGGGCTTTCGGGGCACGTCTACTATCTGCAGGCGCCCGATGCGGGGAGCGGCGCGCGGGGGAGCACCCTGCATCGGTACAAGCTCTCCGATCGGAAGACCGCGGTGTTCGTGAGCGGCGTCGCCGAGTATGACCTGAGCGCGGACGGGAAGAAGCTCCTCTACCGCACGCCCGCTCCTCAGGGCGGGCCGGGGGCGCCTTCGGGCCCGGAGAGCCGGCCCTCGCTGTTCCTCGTCGACGCCGACAAGACCCCGCCCACCGCGGGCCAGGGCAAGCTCGACGCCACGTTGCGGATGAACGTCGACCCCAGGGCCGAGTTCACCCAGATGTTCAACGAGGGGTGGCGAAACCAGCGCGACTACCTCTACGTCCCGAATCTCCACGGCGCGGACTGGCCGAAGGTGAAGGAGATGTACGCGGCTCTGCTGCCCTTCGCCATGCATCGCGCCGACCTCACGTACCTGATCGACATGATGGGCGCGGAGATCGCGATCGGCCACTCCTACGTGCGCGGCGGCGCCCTGCCGGAGATTCCGCCCTCGCCGGGGGGCCTTCTGGGCGCCGACTTCTCCATCGAGAGCAACCGCTACCGGATCACGCGGATCTACGACAACGAGAGCTGGAACCCCGATCTGAAAGCGCCTCTCGCCGCTCCCGGCGTGAATGTCTCGGTGGGTGACTACATCCTCGCCGTGAACGGGATGGACCTCGTCGCCCCCGACAACATCCATCGTCTGCTCGACGGCGCCGCCAACCGTCAGACCGTGCTCACCGTGAACAGCCAGCCTTCGATGACGGGGGCGCGCCAGATCACCGTGGTGCCCGTGCCGAACGAGCAGGGCCTGCGCACGCGCGCCTGGGTGGAAGCGAACCGGCGCCTTGTCGACAAGCTCTCCGACGGGCAGCTTGCCTACGTGTACGTGCCTAACACCGGGCAGCCGGGTTACACGAGCTTCAACCGCTACTACTTCGCCCAGCAGGACAGGAAGGGTGCCATCATCGACGAGCGGTTCAACGGGGGCGGCTCGGCCGCCGACTACATCATCGACGTCCTCCAGCGCGACTTCGACGGCTACTTCAACAACGTCGCGGGCGACCGCGTGCCCTTCACCTCTCCCGCGGCGGGGATCTGGGGGCCGAAGGTGATGATCATCAATGAAATGGCGGGCTCGGGCGGCGACTTGATGCCTTACATGTTCAAGCGACGCAAACTCGGCCCCCTCGTGGGCAAGCGCACCTGGGGCGGCCTCGTCCACACCGCCGACTCGCCGACTCTTCTCGACGGCGGCACCATGATCGCGCCGCGCGGCGGCTTCTTCACCCGCGACGGGAAGTGGGCGGTGGAGAACGAGGGCATCGCGCCCGACATCGACATCGAGAACTTCCCGAAGGACGTCATCGCGGGTCGCGATCCCCAGCTCGAGCGCGCCGTTCAGGAAGCGCTCAGGATGCTGAAGGAAAAGCCGGTGGACCGGCTGATGAAGGAGCCCGCGCCGCCCACCTGGGGCAGGCGCAAGATCGGCGAGTTGTGACAATCGGGCGGGTGTCACACTCCGCGCGGCCGGAACAGGCCGCTCGCGCAAGTGTCACATTCCCGCCGGCGAGATGGGCGACCCGTTCGTAGGTTCTTTCTCAACCGGCCGCAGTTTCGCGGTCGCAGAGAAATGGAGAACGACAATGGGAAATCACAAGGGCATCACCCGGAACGTGGGTCTCGCAACCCTGGCGCTGGCTTTCATGACCATGAGCCGCGACGCGAGCGCGATCGAGCGCAAGGGGTTCATCATCGGCGTGGGGGTCGGCGGCGGCAGCATGGGCTGCGATGGCTGCAAGTCCACCTCGGGAGTCGCCGCGGCGTTTCACGTGGGCGGGATGCTGACCGAGAAGGTGGCGCTCGTCCTCGACAGCTCGGGCATCAGCCGCAGCGAAGACGGGGGGACGCTCTCCTCGGTGGTCGCCGGCCCGGCCGTGCAGTTCTGGCACTCGCCGCGGGTGTGGGTCAAAGGAGGTGTGGGGGGCGGGTTCCTTCAAGCTTCCTACGACAAAGTCACCGTGACCTCGGATGCCGGACTCGGGTTCATGGGCGGCCTCGGCGTCGATGTGCTGCAGAAGAAGAAGTTCACGATCGACCTGCAGTTCCGTGTCACCACAGCGAAGATCGAAGGTGACCGGTACAACAACGTCTTCGGGCTGGTGGGATTCAACTTCTACTGACCGCGAGCGACATGCCGGGGAGGGGCGGATCATCCGGAGGTCCGCCCCTCGTTTGTCCGGGGACCGGCGACTACCGCTTCGGCCGACGCGAGGGCCCTGAGGGGTCCGAGCCGCTTCCCCATCGCGGCCCCGCAAGATTCACTGGCAGACCGTTTGCGTGTCGCTCGCCCTCTTCAAGCGCCCCCCTGGTCGCCGGCTGATCGCCGCGTGCCCGCGGTAGCATTCCCCATGGGTTGTGCCTGCGTCCGCCTCCCGCGCTCGGCCGACTGGAGCTGCCTGCAGGGCGCCCCGCCCGACCCGGCCGAGGCCCGCGCGGCCGGTTTCAGCGTGAGACGCATGCGCTGTCGCTACACCGACCTCTGCTGGGAGATCGGCCTGACGATGGACCGCGAACTGGCGCCCCACGCGACGATCGCCGCCGAGAGCCTCAACGCGCTGCTGGACCTCGTCGACCGTGGCGCCATCGTGGCTGCCGATGCGGAGCTGGGACACGCGGCGGCGCGCTGCGGACGCCCGGACATCGTGGTCGAGCGGCTGCGGTCGGTGCTTCGACGCGAAGGGCCGACGAGCGAGCACCGCTACGCGTGGATCCGGGCGTGCCGAACGCTCGGCCTGTGGGACGAGTCGGCGCGGTTCCTGGACACGGCGCTGGCCGACCCGCGCCATGATGCCTTCGACCTCGAGAGCTGGATTCTCGCTCGCGCCCAGCTCGGGCGCCTCGACGCCTCCGTCCTCGAGCAGCTGCGCGCCGAACCGCCGCGCTACGCTCGCGTCCTCGAGCGGGCGCACTGGCCGCTGCCAATGCACTCCACCGGCGAGCCGGACGCATTCAGCGCCTTCGCCCCCTTGCTCCTGCGCTTCGACCCCAGAGGGGGCCTCGACCTCCTGCGCGAGTTCTCCCGGACCTACGACCTGAGCCTGCAGCTGCCCTTCGCCTGGGCTTTCCTGGCGCAAGCGCAGCGGCTCGACGCGAGTGCCGCGATCGATCTCGTCCTCGAGCGTTGCCGGCATCTGCAGCGCTACGCCGCCGCGCCCTGGGAAGCTGGCTGGCAGCCGCTCCTCTGGTACCTCTTGCCGGTCGAGCACCACGAGGCGGCGGCGGACGTGCTGGTGATGGCAGGTGCTCGCTCTCGGGCGGCCGTGCTGTGCCATGCGATGGAGGCCGTGCAGCGACTCACCACGCCGGCCGCTGCCTAGGAGCGGCGAGGCTCCCGGGGCCCGGCCTGGCATCGCCCGTCGGTAGTTGCGGCGTCGCCGATCGCGCCCGAGCCCCCGCCGCCCGCTGGGCTAAGGCTGTTCGCGGGCGGCGAGCGCCTCGAGCGCCTTCAGGAGCCTGGCCTCCGCCTCGTCGCGCTCGGCCTTGAGGACCTGGATGCGGGCGAGGAGCTTCGAAACGTCACGGCGGCACAGGAACGAGGGGCAGTCCGCCATGGACGGGCCCACGAAGCAGGAGGCGCACCGGACGCCGTCGGAACTCGCGCATTCGGCGGCGTACTGTTCGAGTTCGTCGTCGGTGGCGGGGGTGACAGCAGGTCGGTTGCTCAAGGAGAGGTCTCGCGGCCGGACATAGTACCGGCGATTTTGCGGGGACGGTGAACGGCGTGGTCTGAGATAGCATCCCGAGGTGCCATTTACCGCGCCCTTCGGCCTCAAAGTCCGGGACGTCATGACCCCGAACCCCATGACCCTTTCGCCCGAGGAGAGCCTCATGGAGGCGCTTCAGATGATGCGCCTTCGCAAGATCCGGCGCGTCCCCGTGGTGTCCGCCGCGGGGAAGCTCGTGGGACTTCTGACCGAGGGCGACCTCAAGCGCGCCGAGCCTTCGACTCTCTCCGATACGCAGGAGGAGTTCACCGCGGTGATGGAGGGGACCCAGGTCAACCGGATCATGATCCAGAACCTGGTGACCGCCCGGCCCGACATGCCGCTCATCGACGCCGCGCGCACCTTGTTCAAGAACAAGTACGGAGCGCTGCCCGTTCTCGAGGGCGAAAAGCTCGTCGGCATCCTGACCGACCACGACCTCATCGGGGCCCTGGTCAAGGTCCTCGAGAGCCAGCCCTGAGCCGCCACGACCGGGCTGGTGCATATGCATCAGCGCGCCCGGCTCCCGGGGAATGCTAAAAACTCAGTGCGCGGGCGGTGGCGCCGGGGCATGATGTTCCGGGTCATTTCCACCCTCCGCTGGAGAACGAACATCATGCGGAAAGCCGCCCTGCTCATCCTTCCTCTCTTCCTCGCCGCTTGCGGCGACGCGCCCGCGACCGCGGACGGCAAGGCTCCGGCCAAGGCGCCGGCCGCCCAGAGCGCCGCCCTCCCCGGAAACGTGACGCAGCCCGAGGAGACCGCGGTCACCGGCACCGTCGCGGAGACCATCGACGCCGGGCCCTACACCTACCTGCGCCTGAAGACCGCGAGCGGCGAGGTCTGGGCCGCGGTGAACGAGGCCAAGCTCAAACCCGGCACGGAAGTCACGGTGGGGAACGCCATCTGGATGGCGAACTTCGAGAGCAAGACGCTCAACCGCAAGTTCGACCGGATTCTCTTCGGCAGCCTGATGGGCGAAGGCGCCGCGGCCGCCGCCCTTCCGCCCGGGCATCCGTCCACCTCGGCCATGGCGCAGGCTCCAGCGAGCGGCGCCGCCCCCGCGGCCGACCAGGGCGACGTCAAGGTCGAGAAGGCGCCGGGCAAGGACAGCAAGACGGTGGCCGAGATCTACGCGAACAAGGCGGCCCTCAAGGGAGTGGAAGTGGTGGTGCGCGGCCGCGTGGTGAAGTTCAATCCCGAGATCATGGGGCGCAACTGGCTTCATCTGCGCGACGGCTCGGGCTCCGCGGAAAAGCAGGACAACGACATCACCATCACCACGAGCGACGTGGTGGCGAAGGGCGACATCGTCACCCTCCGCGGGAAGGTCGCTCTCGACCAGGACTTCACCGCGGGCTACGCGTATCCCGTGATGATCGAAGGCGCGAAGGTCGTCAAGTAACCGAAGCGGGCGGGGACTCGCCTACATCGAGATCGAGCCCTCGCGGAAGTCCGTCCGGTCGAGCCAGACGTTCACGAGCACCGGCCGCCCGCGGGCGGCCAGTTCGCGCGCCTGACGCAGGGCGTCCTCGACCTCGGCCGGGCGCCTGACTTCGATCCCTTCCGCTCCGAAGGCCCGGGCCACTTCGTGATACGAGGTGCGCGCGAGAACGGTGCCCACGTCGTCCTTGAGCATCTTCACCTGTTCGCGCGCGATCTGGGTCCAGCCCGCGTCGTTCCCCACCACCGCGATCACGGGAATGCCGTGGCGCACGAAGGCGTCGAACTCCGCGAGGCCGTAGCCGGAGGCGCCGTCGCCCCACAGCAGCCACACCTCCGACCCAGGCCGCGCGAGGGCGGCGCCCATCGCGAAGCCCGCGCCCACTCCGAGCGTCCCGAAGACGCCGGGGTCGAGCCAGGTGAGCGGCGCGCGCGGGCGCAGGATGTAGGAAGCGGTGGCCACGAAGTCCCCGCCGTCCGCGACGAAGACAGCCGCGTCGCCCGCCGCGCGATCGAGGGCCCGGAAGAAGGCGACGGGGTTCACATGCTCGCCCGGGGCTTCGGTGGCGCCGCGAGCCTGGGCGTCGATGCCCTTCTCGCGTTCGAGGTCGCGCTCGCGCAGGGCGCTTTGCCAGGCCTCACGAGGCTTTCCGGCTCCGGGACGTTCGGCGAGCTGCTCGAGGAAAGCGGAGGCGTCGCCGATCGCCTCGATGGATGGCCGCCGATTGAGCCGCGCGTCCTTCGCGCTGCGGTTCGCGGCAATGAGCGTTGCCTGCCGCTTCACGTGCTTGCCGTAGTCGAGGCGGAAGTCGCAGGGCACGCCCGCGAGAACCACGCAGTCGGATTCGCGAAGGGCCTTGCGCCGTTCGTGACGCATCTGCAGCGGATGGTCGCGGCCCAGAAGACCTCGCGCCATGCCCGAGAGATAGACGGGCACGCCGAGCCGCGTGACCGCCTCGGCGAGTTGCCGGGCATTCGTCGCCTGGGCGAGCGCCTGGGAGCCGATCACCATCAACGGTCGCTCGGCGCGGCTGAGCGCCTCGGCGGCGCGCGCGATCGCGTGCTCGGCGGGATGGGGGACGGGCACGTCGATGACGCGCGACTCGAGGGGGCGGTCCGAGCCCGAGAAAAGCCTCGCGGCATGCCGGTTCAGGTAGAAGCGAAGCAGACGGTCCGCGAGCGACGTGCCCTTGCCCGCGGCGTCCGTGTACCACTGCCTGATCGTGGCTTCCTCGTAAAGCAGGTCGACCGGGCACTCGATGAAGACCGGGCCGGGGACGCCGCCGCGGGCCGCGGCGAGAGACTCGGTGACCGCGGGCCCGAGGTCCTTCACGCGCCGGATCTGCTTCACGAGCTTCACGTGGGGGGCGATGAGCGGACGCTGGTCGATGTCCTGCAGAGCGCCGCGGCCCTGGAGTGCGGTGGGCGCGGCCCCGCCGATGAGGAGCACGGGCGATTGCGCGAGCTGGGCGTTCTTGAGCGCGGTGATGGTGTTGGTCAGGCCGGGCCCCGCGGTGACCGCGGCCACTCCGGGTGTGCCGGTGAGGCGCGCGGTGGCGTCGGCGGCGAAGACCGCGGTGGCCTCGTCACGCGTATCGACGACGTGGATGCCGCGGGCCTTCGCGGCCACGAGGATGGGGGAGATGTGTCCGCCACACAGCGTGAAGATCGTCTTGACGCGGTGTGCCAGCAGGGCGGCCGCGATCCGGTCGCCTCCGTGGGGTTTCGAACCGGGGTCGCTCATGCGTTCGCTCTCTTCTCCGGGTGCTTCGCGGCGTGCGCCGCCACCAGCGCGCGATAGTCGATCTTGCCGATGCGCGTCTTCGGCAGCTCGGCGAGGAACTCGACCTCGCGGGGGCACGACCACTTGATCAGACGCTCCCGGCACCACGCGATGAGCGCCTCCTCGGTCTCGCGGTTCGCCAGAGCGGGGGCTTTGAGGACCACGCACGCCTTCACGCGCTCCACCTGCGCCTCGTCGGGCACGCCCACCACGCACGCTTCCGCGACCAGCGGGTTCTGGTACAGCACGGCCTCGACCTGCGCCGGGTAGACATTGAAGCCCGACGACTTGATCATGCGCTTCAGCCTCCCCGTGAAGTAGAAGAAACCGTCCTCGTCCATCCGGCCGAGGTCCCCGGTGTGGAGCCAGACGCGGCCATCGGCGTGAGTGCGCAGCGCCTCCGCGGTGGCCGCAGGATCGTCGAGGTACCCGAGCATGACCGCGGGGCCGCTGACACAAATCTCGCCTTCGTGGCCGGCGGTCGCTTCGAGAACGGTACCCGTGGTGCAGATCATGGCTCGCGTGTCGGGGAAGGGGAGGCCGATCGAGCCCTCGCGGTACTCGTTCAGAGGCGTCGCCATGATGGCGGACACCGCCTCGGTGAGGCCATACCCTTCGAGCAGTCTGACCCGGCCGCCGTTTCGGGCGACCAGTTGTTCGAAGCGCTCCTTCACGGGCCGCGGCAGGGTGTCGGCCCCGGAGAAACAGGCGCGCAGGCACGAGAGGTCCGCTTTGTGAAGTGAAGGGTCCCGGGCGAGCGCTTCATAGAGCGTGGGCACCCCGACCATCACCGTCGGCTTCCGCGTGCGGAGGAGTCTCGCCACTCCCTGCGCGTTGAAGACGGGGACGAGGATCGAAGTGCCGCCTGCCATCAGCACCGCATTCACGCACACCCCGAGGCCGAATCCGTGGAAGAGAGGAAGGATCGCGAGCATGGCGTCGCCCTTGTGGATCCCGCCCCAGGCCACGACCTGCATGCTCTCCGCGATGAAGTTGCGGTTGGAGAGCACGATGCCCTTGGGCTCGCCGGTGGTGCCGCCCGAGAAGAGGATGGCCGCGGGATCTTCGTCCGTGGTCGAAATCGGGGCGGGCGAGGTCGCGGGGCCGTCGCCGCGCCCGACGAGGCTGGCCCAGAAGCGGACCCGCGGGTCGGCCGGGATCTTCGCGATCTTTCGGCCGTGCGTCAGCCAGAAGCCGAACCGGAGGAGCGGCGGGAGGTAGTCGGGAATGCGCGCGACGATGAGCGTCGAGAGCGGGACGTTGGGGGTGGCCGCGGCCATGGCGCCGTAGAACGCGTCCAGGACCACGGCGATTCGCGCGCCCGTGGCATCGAGGTAATGAGTGATCTCGGGCGTGGTCGAGAGGGGATGGATGAGCGCGGCGGCCGCCCCCAGCCGGTTCGCGGCATAGAACGCGATGATCCCGGGGGGCGACGTCGGCATGGAGATGAGGATGCGGTCGTGGGCCTTGAGGCCCATCGTCGAAAAAGCGCGCGCGGCGCGATCGATTTCATCGAGGAACTCGCGATAGGTGGAGCGCCTTCCCTGGAATTCCCAGGCGATGTCGTCGGGCACGCGCCGGGCGGTTCGCGCCACCGCCTCGTAGAGCGTCCCCGCCGGATAGTCGAGGGTCTTCGGCGTGTCGCCGTAGAAGCGCAGCCAGGGCGAGGTTTCGGAGAGGCCGCTCATGCCTGGTGGCCGGTGGTCTCCGACACGCTCCTGATCAGGCCGCGGTCGTCGAGGATCACGAAGAAATGGACGAAGCCCACGTCCGTGCGGAAGGTGAACCACACCTGCCGTGACCTCGCCAGAACCGCGGCAGTGTCCGCGATCACCCCCGTCGAGTGGGCCTCTCCCATGGTCCAGGTGAAGGAAACCGATCCCTCACTCTCGGGGCCGGTCGCGCCGATGCGGGGGTAGTCCGCGAGGGTCAGTTCCCTGGGCGTCCCCCAGAACGCGATGAACCGGTAGCGGCTGGGGTGCCGCGTGTAGAGGGCGTCGAGGCGCCTCATCGCCTCCTGCATGCTCATGCCGGGTTCGAGGCTCGACCGGAACTCCGCGACGGTGCCGCCCTGCTGGCGCGCCGCCACGACGGCAGCGACACCGAAGGCGAGATAGAGAAGCGCCCGGAAGAGGCCGCCGCGCGCGCCTTCCCTCCGGCCGCGGACGAGAGACCACAACCCGCGCACGCCGTGGAAGAGAACGCCGGCCACGGTCACGATCATGGCGACGAGCGCGAGCCCGGCCGCGATGAGCCCGGATTCGATGCTGCGCACGAAGAAGAGGCCGCCGAGGACGAGGAGAGTCAGGCCGAGGGCGGTCGGCCAAAGCGGCGCCTCCTTCGCCTCGCTCTTCGCGGTCGGAGTCTGTTCGGCCATCGTCGCCTTCCTGTCCGCCGAGATACTACCGCCTGGTTCTCGGGCGGACGGGTTGCCGCGCGTTCAAGAAAACGGAACTCAACCGTCCACTGCCCCGTCGAGTCCGACCTCACAGCGTAATCCCCTGGTGGGCCGCTGATTTCAAGAAAGTGAAGGAGAACGAAGAGTTCATGTCTCCCGCCCTGCTGGTCCTCACAGTCGCATCGCTCGCGTCGTCCGCCGCCGCGGTCGATTCCCGCTCGGTGGAGGCGCGCGTCGCCGTGTCCGGCGCCGAGCTTGCGGTCACACTTTCCCTGCCGGACGTGTCTTCCGGCCGGAGGGTGCCGGCCGTCGTGCTGCTTCCCGGCTCCGGCCCTTCCACCCGTGCCGAGTCGGCGCCGCTGGCCCGCCCCTTTCTCCGGGCGGGCCTCGCCGTGCTCACGTTCGACAAGCGCGGCTGCGGCGCTTCCACGGGTTCGTGGCTGACCGCGTCTCTCGACGACATGGCCGCGGATGGCCGCTCGCTTCTCGATTGGATGAGGACCCGAGGCGAGGTGGATGGCGGGAGGATCGGGCTCATGGGGGTAAGCCAGGGCGGGTGGGTGGCGCCGCTCGTCGCCTCGGGGAGAAGCGACGTCGCGTTCCTGATCGCCCTCACCGGGGGCGGAGTGAGCCCGCGGGTGATCGAGAGGTTCGACTACGAGAGGCGGCTTCATGCTGCGGGGGTCACGGGCGCCGATCTTCTCGCCGCGCGGGCGGCGATCGATGCCTACTTCGCTTTTCTCGCGGGCGAGGTCCCTCAGGCCGCGGTGACCCGTCTGCTCGAATCAGGAAAGGACCGGTCGTGGCCCGCGGACCTCGGGATGGCGCGCGTGCTGCCGAGCGACGCCCAGCGTCCGGCGTGGTCGTGGGTGGCGACGTTCGATCCGCGGCCCTCCCTCTCGAGTCTCCGCCTCCCCGTCCTCGCCATGATCGGCGGGCGCGACCGCGATCCCGCGATGGAGGTACAGGCCTGGCAGGCTGCCCTGGCCCCGAACGGCGATCCGCGCACCGAGATCCGCGTAGAGCCGGACGCGGGGCATGTCCTCACCGTCGGCGGCACTCACATGCGCGGGATCTTCAACGAAGCGGCCCTCGACGCCATGGCCGGCTGGGCAATGGGCGTGGTCCGTCCCGCTCTCCGGCCTTACGGCGACTTCTCCTGAGCGTCGCTTCGGAGATCGTCGGCGCCGGGCCCATCAGCCGCGGCGCATCTGACCGCCTCAAAGCTCCGCCCTCATGGGCAGTTTGCACTATTCCCGGCCGCCTTCGCGCTCTAGGAGACTCTGGAGCGGAGCAGCATGCGGGAATTCACCGACGGGTCGAGCGCCATCGTGCGCGGAGCGCTCGACGCCGGCTGCACGTTCTTCGCGGGATATCCCATCACCCCCGCCTCGCCCATCCTGATGCAGATGATGAGCGAGCTGCCCAAGGTCGATGGAGTGGCCGTGCAGGGAGAGGACGAGATCGCTTCCATCGGGATGTGCATCGGCGCCACCCTGGCCGGGGCGCGGGCCATGACCGCGACGAGCGGCCCGGGGCTGTCGCTCTACAGCGAGAACATCGGCCTCGCCATCATCGGCGAGGTGCCTCTGGTGATCGTGGACGTGCAGCGACTGGGTCCGGCGACGGGCGGCGCCACCACGGTGGGCCAGGGCGACGTCCAGTTCGCGCGATGGGGCACCGCGGGCGGCTACCCGATCATCGCTCTCGCTCCTTCATCCGTCTCCGAGTGTTACTCCCTCACCCGCCGCGCCTTCGACCTGGCCGAGCGGTTTCGCTGCCCGGTCTTCCTGCTCACCGACAAGGAACTCAACATGACCACCAACACGGTGGAGGTGGACGAGTACGACAAGCCCGCGGTGCGCGCCCGTACCGCGCTGCCTTCGAGCGAGCCGCCCTACCGTTACCTCCCCGCGGCGGATGTGCCCTCGCTTGCGCAGTACGGCGGGCCGGGCGTGGTGCGCTTCACGGGTTCGACCCACGATGAACGCGGGCTGATCACGAAGACGCCCGCCAAGGTGGCCCAGCTGAACGAGCACCTGCGCGCGAAGATCGAGGACAACGCGGCGGAGATCGAGCTCGTGGTGAAGGATCTGCAGGCAGGCGCGTCCACGCTTTTCGTCAGCTACGGCGTCACCGCGGGAGCCATGCGCGAGGCGGTGACCCGGATCCGCGCGGCGGGAAAGGCCGTGTCGGCGCTCACCCTGCAGAGCCTGTGGCCGGTCCCCGAAGCGGCCATCGGCGAGGCGCTGGCCTCGGTCCGCCGCGTGGTGGTCGCCGAGTTGAATCACGGCCAGTATCGGCGCGAGATCGAGCGCCTGGCGCGGGGCGCCGAGGTCGTCGGGCTCCACCGGGTGGACGGCGAACTGATCGCGCCCGAGGCCTTCATGGAGTCGGTGCGATGAACCCGCCCACCACGGTGACGGCTCTGTCCACCTACCGGAATCAGACGCCCTATCCCTTCTGCCCGGGCTGCGGCCACCACGCAATCCTCGATCGCCTGAACGAGGCCCTGAACGACCTCCACATCGACCCGAACAAGGTGGTCCTGGTGAGCGACATCGGGTGCTCGGGCTTGTCGGATCAGTACTTCGTGACCAGCGCCTTCCATGGCCTGCACGGGCGGAGCATCACCTACGCGACCGGGATCAAGCTCCAGCGCCCCGACCTCAAGGTCATCGTGGTGATGGGTGACGGAGGCACGGGAATCGGGGGGGCGCACCTGCTGAATGCGGCGCGCCGCAACATCGGCCTCACCGTGCTCGTCTTCAACAACTTCAACTTCGGCATGACGGGCGGCCAGCATTCGACCACCACCCCGAGCGGCGCCTTCACGAGCACCACCCCGGGCGGCAACCTCGAGAGGCCCCTCGACGTCTGCGCCACCGTGGCCGCGAACGGCGCGGGCTACGTCTGGCGCGGCACCAGCTTCGACAAGGACCTCTCCGCGCGGATCGCCGAGGCCGTGCGGTCGGACAGCTTCGCCCTTCTCGACATCTGGGAGCTGTGCACGGCCTACTTCGTCCCCAACAACCAGGCTTCGAAGAAGACGCTCACCACCATCCTCGACGGCCTGGGGCTCAAAGCCGGACTGCTGCACCGGGCCGAGTATCCTGAGTACGCTGCGGCCTACCGGAAGGCGACCCTTCCGCAGCGCGGGCTGTCGCTGCCCGCACCCCGGCCCATCTCCCCGGTTTTCGAGTCGCCGCTCACCCGCCCCTTCCGGCTCGTGGTCGCGGGCGCCGCGGGTGGCAAGGTCAAGTCGGCGGCCCGGCTCCTGGGGGAGGCGGCCCTGCTTTCCGGGCTGTGGGCGGCCCAGCGCGACGACTATCCGATCACGGTCATGACCGGCCACAGCATCGCGGAGATCGTGCTCAGCCCACGGGAGATCGACTACACCGCCATCGACCGGCCCGACGCCATGATCCTGCTGAGCCGCGAGGGTGTCGCCAAGGTCGGCGCCCAGCTCGCGGCCATGCGGCCGGAGGACCGGGTCTTCGCCCTGCCCGAGGTGGCCGACGTCAGGACCAGCGCCGCCGTCTCCGTCATTGACCTGGCCCGCCTTCCGGGCAGCCTTGGGAAGGGGAGCACCGCCCTGTACAGCATCGCGTGGGCCTTGAAGGAACTGGGCGTCCTCCCGATCGAGGCCCTCCTCGCCGCGACGGCCCGGCAGGGGTCCCAGTACGCCGAGAAGAACGCCGAGGCGATTCGCGCGGCCAATGCATAAACACTGGATTGGCCGGTCCTCCGGGCGTGCCCAAGAGCAACCCCATTTGGAGGACGATGGCAGGGCGGGCCGTCCATCGGACGCATGGATCAGGCGCATGGGTCAAACGAACCATTGCGGCCCCGGGGGGGCTAGTATCAACTCACAACTGCCGTACGAACTTCAGTCACAACGTACAGACCAAGTTTTCGACGGGTACCGAAGGAGCATCAGATGGATTCACTCAGGAAGACCTTGGCGCTAGGGGGGGGCATGGCGCTTATGGCGTGGCTCTCCATGGGCGTTTCGGCCTCGGCGGCCCCTGCGGCGCAGGCTGCGCAAGCGGCTCGATCGGCGCCCGTACAGGCCCCGCACGGCGAGTATGCCGGCACGGAAAAGTGCCTGGCCTGTCACGAGGATCGGGGGGCGGCGCTCACCAAGGGGCCCCATTCCCACGCCTTCAAGGCGGGGACTCCCGTGGCTCCGTACGGCTGTCAGGGCTGCCACGCGGAAACGAAGGCGAACCTCGGATGCGAGGCGTGTCACGGCCCGGGCAAGGCGCACGTGGACGCGGACGGCGACAAGACCAAGATCAAGGGCTTCGCGTCCCTCAAGGTCGCGGACCAGACCGCGGTCTGCTCGAGCTGCCACTTCCGGACGAAGCATGCCCTTTGGGCGGGCAGCCAGCACGATCAGCGGAACGTGGGCTGCACCGGGTGCCACTCCGTTCATGGCGCCAAGGGTGAGAAGCAGCTGAAGGCTTCTTCAGAGATGGAGCTTTGCGCGGGCTGCCACCGCGCGATCGTCAACAAGCAACTGAAGTTCAACCACATGGCGGTGCGCGAGGGCAAGCTCTCCTGCTCCAACTGTCACAACGTTCATGGCACGTCGAATGTGAAGCTGCTGAAGGTGGGCGGCACCGTCGCCGAGTCCTGTGTGAGCTGTCACGCCGAGAAGCGCGGCCCCATGCTCTGGGAGCACGCGCCCGTTACGGAGAACTGCGCGACCTGTCACGACCCTCACGGTTCGAACAACATCCGGATGCTGGTCGCGAAGGAGCCCTTCCTCTGCCAGCGCTGCCATGTGACCTCTCGGCATCCTCCCACGATCTACGAGGGCTTCATGCTGAACAACTCGACCAACGCCGACAAGATCTTCGGTCGGTCGTGCGGGGGTTGCCATCAGTCCATCCATGGATCCAATGCCCCCTCGGGCAAGGCCTTCCTGCGGTAGGTGAGGAGAAAAGCAATGCGCAACAAACTACTGACGGCGAGCGCCACCGCGCTCCTTCTTGCCTCCACCACCCTGGCGTGGGCCGAGGACAAGCCGCAGCCGGCTCCGACTCCCTCGAACGGGATCCTGGACATCGGCGGGCGTTTCACCTCCACCACCGGCGACGAGGCCCGCTACGAGCGGTACCGCGACCTGCGGGACGGCGTGAACGCCAATCTCCTCTTCAGCAAGGAGACGGAGAAGTGGACGTTCGACATCAAGGCCACGAACATCGGCTATCGCGACCAGCGGTACAACCTGGACTTCAACAGCCGGCGGCTCCGGGTGTCCCTGTACTTCGATCAGACGCCGATCAACTACGCCTACTACGCGAGGACGCCCTACAACTGCACGGCGGGCGACTGCTCGCTCGATCTCGGCTTGCGGCAACGCGTGGAAGCGGGGACGGCGGTCGGGCTGCCTCAGACCGCGGCGCAACTGGTGACCGGGTCGATATACAACACCATCGCCAAGACGTTCGACATGCAGTCCCGCCGCGACACGTTCAGGGGCGACGCGCGGATCTCGGCCACGGACAACCTCGACTTCACTCTCGGCTTCAACACCTATAAGAAGACGGGGAACATGCCGTGGGGCTATGGGTTCGCGTTCAACAACCTGCAGGAGATCCCGCTCGTCATCGACAACCGCGAGACCGATGTCTCGATGGGCGTGGAGTGGGCGAGCCACCAGGGCATGTTCCGAGCCAGCTACGAGCGCTCCAAGTTCGACCAGAACATCCCGACGTTCCGCTGGGACAACCCCTGGCGCGCGACCGACTTCTGCCGCACGGGGATTTCTGGCCAGGCTCCGGGCACGTGTTACGACCCGAGCGGCTACACGAACGGCAACGGCCCCAACGACGGCCTCAGCGCCATGCCGCCCACCAACTCGCTGAACACCTTCAGCTGGATGGGCATGGTCAAGCTGCCCGGCAAGACCACCGCGAACGCGAGCTTCTCCGCGGGGAGCAACCGCCAGAATGCGTCCCTCATCGGCTGGACCACCAACCCGGTGATCGCGAATCCCACGGTCTACGCTTCCTTCCCGGAACTCCGTTCGCTGCCGCGGGACACCGCCGACCTTCACGTGAACTACCAGACCGCGACCATGAACGTGAGTTCTCGGCCCCACAAGGACGTCACACTCACTGCGCGATACCGCTACAACGGACGCAGCGACTTCCGGCGGCCGTTCGACGGCGTCGAGTACGTGCGCTTCGACGCGGTGCCCGAGGAGACCGGCGGGCATTCCGAGCCCTTCAGCGTCGACCGGAATTCCGTGGACTTCAACGCGAAGTTCACGGTGATCCCGAGCAGCGCGCTCAAGGTCGGGTATGGCGAGGACAAGCTCGAGCATCTCGACCGGGCGACCATCGGCTGGAAGGACAAGACGGCCCGGGTCTCGTTCGACACCGTCGGCAATCAGTACGTGACCGTTCGCGCACAGTACGCCCACACCAGCCGCGAGACCATCGGGTTCGATGACGAAGTGATCATCGAAATGGCCTCGCAGCCGGCCACGCGCTTCTACGATGAGGCCGCGCGGAAGAGCGACCGGGCCACCCTCATGGTCGATCTGACGCCCACCTCGTCGCTCGGCTTCAACCTCTCGTACGTCTACGGCAAGGACGACTACCAGAAGGGCGATGCGAGCCAGAAGTTCGGCCTGCTCGACAACACGAACAAGACTTACACCGCCGGTGTGAGCTTCGTGCCGAGCGAGAAGGTCAACATGGGCGCGGACTACGGTTACGAGAGCTTCGATGCCTTCCAGGCCTCTCGCACCGCCAACCCGTTCTCCGGAGTTCCCGGGGCCTACGAGAGCTGGACCGACCCCAACCGTGACTGGAACCTGACCAACGACGAGAAGGTAAAGACGTTCACCGCCTACCTGAACCTCCTCGACGTGGTGAAGAAGGCGGACATTCGCGCGACGTATGAATACAGCGACTCCGACCAGGGCTTCGTGCACGGCGGGCCGCGCATCACGGCCATGCAGAACAACTCGATCCTGACCGCCGGCGACTCGCGTCCCTGCGCGACGGGCCTGACCTCCTGCTTCACCGCCCTTCCGAACGTGACCAGCACCTGGCAGCACCTGACCATCGACTTCAAGTACAACGCTTCCAAGAAGGTCGGTCTCGGACTGACCTACTGGTACGAGAAGTTCAA
Source organism: Vicinamibacteria bacterium (assembly GCA_019694155.1). GTDB lineage: Bacteria > Acidobacteriota > Vicinamibacteria > Fen-336 > JAGNNV01 > JAGNNV01. Next base: position 20,888 of record JAIBCN010000208.1, read on the forward strand.
GATCCAGGACTACGCCACCATCAACACCGCCGGCCCGCAGACCCTGCCGGTTGCGGCCCTCGGGCCTCAGACCGACACCGCCCGCATCGACTGGCTGGGCTCCCTCAACACGGGCTACGGCAACCGTCCGTACACCGGCAACACGTTCTTCGTGCGGATGTTCTACCTCTTCTAGCCAGGGGGTTCCGGAAAAGCGCCGGCGACGGCGCGCTCGTCTCAAGGTTCAGCGCCCGGTAAACTCGGGCGCTGAACTGTTTCATGAGGCTTCCCTTTCCACCGACTCCCGGGTGCGCCGCGGCTCTGCTGGCCGCCCTCTTCCTCGTTCCTTCCTCCGCGTCCGCCGCGGCCTGCCCTCCCTCCCGGGTGCCGCCGTCCCCTGAGTACCTGCAGCTCGTCACGCGCTATGCGTCGGCTGAGTCCACGGCGGCCGTGCTCGCCCTCAAGGACTGGAGCGACGAGCGGCTTCGCTGCGACCTCGACAACCTGCAGGCGGCGGCGGTGGCGGCGAGCCGCTGCCGGGGCAAGTGCGAGGATCGCGTGGTGTTCGAGCGCTTCTCCGTCCGGGCCGCTCTGCTGCTTCATGCCGAGCGCGAGATCCAGGAGCGCTTCGGCGCGCCTGTGACCGAGCAGGAGGTGACGTGCTCCACCGGTCCCAACGCCCAGACCGTGGAGCGCCTGGCCGGCATCCTGTTTCTGGTCGATCCGGAGGCGAAGGCCTTCCTCAGCCGCTTCTACGTGGCCATGGCGCGGCGCGCGCAGTGGTCCCACTGCATCCCGGAGGCCGAGCAATGGGCCCGCACGGGGCTCCGGCGATTTCCGAAGGACGGGCCGTTGCTCATGACCCTGGGCATCGTCCTCGAAACCACGGCCTTCCTCACCCTGGTGCCGGCGCCCCGGGCGGCGATACAGGGGCCGCAGGCGGTCCGGCAGTACGAGGCCCAGACCGCGAAGCTCGGCGCGTTGTGGGAGCGGGTCCGCCGCACTTTCGAGGACGCTCTCGCGGCCGACGCGAGCCTGCACGAGGCGAGGCTGCGGCTGGGGCGTGTCTTGTGGCGGCTCGATCGGCCGGAGCCCGCGCGCGCCTGCTTCGAGGAGGTGATCGCGAAGAGCGACGACAAGGTGCTGCTCTATCTCGCGCACCTCTTCCTGGGGCGGATCCACGAAGACCAGAACCGCCTCGCGGACGCGGAGAAGGAATATCTGGCGGCGGTCGCCGTCCGGCCGACCTCCGAGGCCGCGGCGGTGGCGCTGTCCCATGCGCGGCTCGTCCTCGGCGACACTGTGGGCGCGCGCGAGGCCATGGAGTCTGGCCTCGAGCAGGTGCGCCTCCGGATCGAGGGTGACCCCTACAAGAACTACCCCATGACCCACACCCGCGAGGGCCAGCCCGAGATCGATGCGCTGAGGAAGGCGCTCGTTCGATGAAGGCCCCTTTCCTTGCGTTCCTCGCCGTTCTGAGCGGGGCCGCTTCTCAGGTCGCGCAGCCCCCGACCCCCCCGAAGGTTCACTCTCCCGAGGTGTTCGGGGTGCAGGTGGACAGCGTCTATGTGGACGCCTTCGTATCGCAGAGACGCGATCCCGTGGTGGGCCTCACCGCGGCGGATTTCGAGCTCAAGGACAACGGAGTCGTCCAGAAGATCGATCTGGTGTCCGCGGAGGCGCTGCCCCTGACCGCCGTGCTCGTCTTCGACAGCAGCAACAGCCTGGCGGGCGAACGGCTCGCGGCGCTGCAGGCGTCGGGCAAGGCCTTTCTGGAGAGCCTGCGGCCCCAGGACGAGGTGTCGCTTTTCACGTTCGCGGGCGAGACGCAATGGCTGGTGCGACCCACCGCGGACAAGGCCGCGATCACCCGCGCCCTCGACGGGCTGCAGCCCGGGGGGGCGACCGCCGTCCTCGATGCGCTGTACGCGGCGCTGGTGCTGCCCCAGACCCAGGGAAGAACCCTGGTGGTGCTCTTCACCGACGGCGAGGACAACATGAGCTGGCTCGACTGGCGGCAGATGCGCGTGGTGGCCGAGCGCTCGAACGCTCTCATCCATGTGGTCGGCCTGAAGCGCGTCGAGGACACGGTCGGCGCTCTGCCCTCGGTCGACCTTTCCGGCCGCATGCTGCCGATGACGGGCACGCCCTCCATGGAGTTCCTGCACACCTGGGGCATGCGGCAGATCGCGGAGTCGACGGGAGGCCGCTACTGGGAGGCGGAGTCGCCCGCGCGCCTCAAGTCCGCCTTCGCCGCGATCACCGAGACCATGGCCCAGCGCTACATCCTGAGCTACGAGCCGCAGGGCGTGAAGCGCCCGGGCTGGCACGAGATCGAGCTTCGGCTGCCCGGCCGCACGGGCGACGTGCACACGCGGCGGGGCTACTGGGTCGCGGAACGTTGAAGAGGGAGGGGTCGATCATGCGGATCGGTCATGACGTCACTCGAGGAGCGGTCGCGGCCGGGCTCATGTTCCTGGCCCTCCCGCTCGCCGCCCAGCCCGCGCCGTCGCCCACGCCTTCGAGCGCGGACGATGTGCGGGCCCGCTACACCAAGTTCGAGTACGCGGTGCCGATGAGGGACGGGGTGAAGATCTTCACCTCCATCTACGTGCCCAAGGACCGCTCGCTCAAGTACCCGTTCCTGATCACGCGCACGCCCTACAGCGTCGGGCCCTACGGCGTGGACCAGTACAGGACATCCCTCGGCCCGTCCGAGCACTTCCAGAAATCCGGCTACATCTTCGTCTACCAGGACGCGCGCGGACGGTACATGTCGGAGGGCGAGTTCCAGCAGGTGCGGCCGTTCGTGCGCGACAAGCGCGGCCCCAGGGACGTGGATGAGAGCACCGACACCTGGGACACCATCGAGTGGCTGCTCAAGAACGTCGAGAATCACAACGGCCGCGCGGGCATGGTGGGTGTCTCGCAGCCGGGGTTCCACGTGGCCGGGAGCATCATGAACTCCCATCCCGCTCTCAAGGCCGCTTCTCCCCAGGCCCCCACCGCCGACTACTACATGGGCGACGACGTGTATCACAACGGCGCCTTCATGCTCGGAGCGAACTTCGGCTTCTACTCGCAGTTCGTCCCGCGCGCGGGCGCGCCCACGCCGCCCCGGCCCATGCTGTCCTTCGACCCCGTGACCCCCGACATGTACGACTTCTTCCTGCGCCTTCCTCCGCTCGCGAGCGTCAACGAGAAGCTGTTCGGCGGCGGCGCCGCGTATTGGCAGGAGATCGTCGATCACACGACCTACGACGATTTCTGGAAGAAGCGCTCGGTGTGGAAGTTCATGGACGGCGTGAAGTGCGCGGTCCTGAACGTGGGCGGGTGGTACGACGCCGAGGATCCCGTGGGCCCTCTTCGCGTCTATCAGGCGGTCGAAGAGAAGAACCCGGCCGTCCCGAACATGCTCGTGATGGGGCCGTGGTCGCACGGGGGCTGGGGCCGCGGCCCGGGAGACCGGCTCGGGAACCTGTCGTTCTCGTCGAAGACCGGCGAGTACTTCCGCGAGGAGATCCAGTTTCCCTTCTTCGAGAAGTACCTCAAGGACAAGCCGGTCGACGGGCCCGAGGCTCACATGTTCATGACCGGTTTCGACGAATGGCGCCGCCATCAGGCCTGGCCGCCCCGGGCGCTCACGCCGGTGGCGCTCTTTCTCGACGCCGATTCTCGGTTGTCGCCGGCTGCTCCCTCCGGGCCCGGTGCTGGTTTCGATGAGTACACGAGCGATCCCGCGCACCCGGTTCCCTACGTGGGCTACATCGCGGCAGGCATGACCTCGGACTACATGACGGAAGACCAACGATTCGCCGCCCAGCGGCCGGACGTCCTCACCTACCGGACCGCCATCCTGGATGGCGATGTCGTGGTGGCGGGGCCCATCAAGGTGCGCCTGAACGTGTCGAGCACGGGGACCGACTCGGATTTCGTGGTGAAGGTGATCGATGTGTATCCCGATGACTATCCGAGCCCGGCCGCACCGGCGGGAACGCGCCCGCCCGCCAACGCGCTGAAGCTCGGCGGATACCAGCGCCTGGTGCGCGGCGAGCCCTTCCGCGCGAAGTACCGCAAGAGCTTCGAGAAGCCCGAACCCCTGGCACCCGGGCAGCCCGCGCTCATCGAGTTCGAATTGCCCGACGTGTACCACGCGTTCCGGAAGGGCCACCGCCTGATGGTCCAGATCCAGAGTTCGTGGTTCCCCCTCGTGGATCGCAATCCGCAGAAGTTCATGGAGATCCCGAAAGCGATTGCCGCCGATTTCCAGAAGGCCACAGAGCGGGTCTACCGGTCCGCGACCCTGCCCTCATCGATCACGGTGAACGTCGAAGGCGCCGCGGACGCCATCCGGGCGGCCCTGTTGCGGTAGGAGTTACCCCAGCTCTCGCGCCCTCAACCCTCCGCGCGTGCCGGCTGTGGCCGGAGGGCGCGCCTGGGCCGGCCTAGGAAGGCCCCGCCCCCGGCTCGCATTCGAATCGCAAGGATCGGGCATGAGCCCTGTGCTCCGCCAGGATGAGCTCGCGGAGCTTCGGGAAGAGCTCCTTCCGCACCCAGGGCTCCCGGATCTCGAGGCGCCGCTCGACGCTGACCGTGCGCCCGGAGACCTCGACGGTCTGGCGGAAGAGCCCGATCTCGTTTTCGGTCGACTGCGGCGGGACGCGGGGAGCACACCATCCCTGCGGCAGATCCACCTTCCACCGCGTGGTCGCGACCGGCAGGTCCAGAACGATGTCCGCCTCGCGCCCTTCCAGGATTGACAAAGGCGGCGTGAGGGGCCTCGCAGGCAGGAGGAGGTTCCGAGCCGAAGGCGGCAGAGCCAGAGCCACATTGGCGGAGAGGGTCACGTCCGGAACCTCGCTCGTACCTCGGACCCATTCCGTGAACTTCACCTCACCGCCGGGCAGCCGGGCCTTCACGATCGACTCGGCATCCCCTCGAAACTCCTCGGTCCTCTGGGTCGCGGCCTGACGAATGAAGTACGAGGCCAGGTCGCCGCGGAAGTTAAGAGTCGCCTTCCCCTCGAAACCGCCCTGGACGCGAGGGGTCATGTGAATCTCGGTCAGCCGGACGTCCCCGTCACTCATCCTCGGCGTGCGCACGACCCGGCTCGCGCCGCGCACCACCACGAGCGCGTTCTGGCCCTGGGTCGAGGACCCGAACCAGGACAGGCCGCCTTTCTCCTGGGTGGGATCGATGAAGAAGTAGCCGCCCGCGACAGGAAGGCCATCGAGGGCGCCCAGCCGGGCCTCGGGCACCGCGACGATCATGTGGTTGAACTGGTCGGCGGAGGGGAACTCCGTATCCACCCTCCCGTCGGTCGCGGAGAGGATGAGCACGGGGAATGCGTCGATTCCCACCGCGCTCAGCATGTCTATGAGGAGCGTGGCTTTGTCCTTGCAGTCGCCCCAGGCCTTGCTGCGGACGTCTTCGGGCGCGTGGGGCCTGTAGCCGCCGATTCCCACCTCCACCGCGACATAACGCACCTTGCTGCGAACGGCCTCCGCGATCCGCTGGATGGTGGCTCGGTCGCTCTCCGCTTTGAGCGACAAGGCCTCTTGTCGAACGGTCGGGGATCCGCGTGGAAGGTCGCTCACGAGGCCGAGGTACCAATCGCCGACATCCTCCCAGCGCGAAGGCCCCCATCCGTAGCGAAGGGTGGGCCCGGAGAGTTCGGCTCTCGATGCGTATTCGAGCGTCGGCCGCCTGGCCAGGTTCCTTCCGCTCACCGAGAGGCCGCCCGGGGAAGGCGTCACTACGAGATTCGGCGTCGAACCGTCGAGACGGTATCGGAACATGGCGCCGCCTCCCGTGATTCGAATGGAAAGCTCGTCCGTGGGCGCGCGGCTGAGGATGGTGAGCGAGTCTGCGGGGAAATAGGGACGGATCTCGACCTTGTACACGAGGGCCAGCACGGAGCCCGGCGGCGAGTCGGGAAAAGCGATCGTCTTGAACTTCTGCGATCCGTGCAGGACGCCTTCGCCGGTGATGCCCAGGGTATCGAGGGCCTTCTTTTCGACCTTGACCGTCGTGCCGTCGGGCTTCTCCACGGCCGCCAGTTGAATATCGACCTTCCGATTCTCGTCGGCGAAGATGGGATAGAGCGACCAGTCGTCGCGGTCGCCCACGGTGTCGATGCGGACGCGAAGGGAGTGCGTCTCCGCCACCTTGCCGTCGACGCCGATCGCGATCTCCACCTTCCGCGACAGGACGGTGGCGGCCGGCGCCGGCGCGGCGGCGAGAAGGCTAACGGCGAGCGAGAACCAGGGTCTGCGCATCGCGCTTCTCCGCTTCGGTGAAGAGATTCCGGAGAGCCGCGTATTCGACGCGGTCCGCGGGCTCCCGCTTGCGCACCTGCATGTTGCGTTTGTAGACGAAGGTTCCCGGCGCGGCCTCCCCGGGCAGCTCCACGGTGTAGGAGGCGATGCCCGCATCCATCGACGAAGGCTGCGGGCGGGTGGCGAGCGACCATCCTTTCGGCCAGGAGATCTTCAGTTCCATCTCCTCGATCCCTCCGTGGTCCATCATGATGGGCGAGCGTCGCTCCGTCTCGGAGACGGTGAAAGGCTGCGAGAAGGGCCCGATGGGCCGCGCCGGGTTCAGCGTGACTTCGTCGCCGAGCGTGCTTTCCTCGGTGGCGGCCATGCTCCACTCCACTCTCAGCGTGGCTTCATCGGGCTTGTCTTCGACCCTGATCCCGGTGACCTTGAACCCCGGCATGGCCGCGTCGGCCCATTTCTGCCAGGCCTCTGTCGTGTCCTTCGCTTCGCGACGGGGAGCGCTCTTCTCCCAGGCATAGTGTCCCTTGAGCGTCAGCTCACCATTGCCCGTCGTGTGGCCTTCATCGTTCACCGTGAGACTGATGACGGCCTTTTTCTGGTGCGCGGCGAAGGACGTGATGGGAAGGGTGATGGTCTCGGGCTTCTTGGCGTCGTGGACGAGAGCCAGGGTACCCTCGTAGTCGGGCGCCAGGCGGCCGGGGCCGAGGCTGCGGTCGACCGGATCGTAGTAGGTGGCGAAGCCGCCCTCCCGGGTCACCCGGACCAGAATGCGGTCAAAGGCTCCGGGGTTCGGCAGGTCGGCCAGGACGCGGCCCCGCGATCGGTCCGCCGCCCACACCAGCTGGGAGTTCACGTTGACGGCGCTCAGCAGGGACTGAAGGAGGAGGGCCTTCTCGATCGAGGAACCCTCGCCCTTGGCGAGGACCTTGTCGACGGTGACGCGGTCGTCGATCCAGGGGCCATCGTCCGAGGTGTTCTTGATCTCGTCGCGCACGAATCGGTACAGTATGGGCGCGGCGTCGTCGGCGGGCTTCCCCGTGGTGAGACTCGAGGCCTTGGCACCCACCTGCGTCGCCTGTTTGCGGGCCAGCACGTAGTCTTTCTCCATGCCCTCGCACACGGACGCCCAGCTGTCGAGCAGAGGGATGTTGACGTACTCGTCGGCGTAGGACATGGGGACGACCATCATCCGCGCGGCCTGGTCGCGGAAGGGGAATCCATACACCTCTCGCGGCGTCGACGGCAGATTGCGGGCGGAGAACTTCGCCTCGACGTAACCCGAACGCTGCTTCTGCTCGGGGACCACCTGGACATCGAAGGTGGGAACCATCCAGATCCTCGACCGCAGCTCATTCGGAACCTCCCAGACCACCTCGGAGCGGATCACGGGCAGTTCGTCCATGAAGTACCAGGGCTCGACGAAGTAGAAGCTGTCGAAGGCAAGCTCATACTCGTACTCCAGAATCGCTCCCACTTCCACGCCGGGAAAAGCGATCGAGGTCACGTTTCGCTTCGTGGTCTCCGACAGCCTTCGCTTGAACTTGCCCTTCGAGTCGACCTTCAGGACCTTTCCGTCCGGGGTGATGGTGCGGCCCTCGAAACGCGAGAGCCGGACATAGGACCCGTGCGGGATCGAGACCTCGCCGCGGTCCTTGCCTTCTTCCTTGAGGATCTTGATGCGCGCCTGCACGGCGATGGTGGAGTGCGAATCCTGGAACCGGAAGTTCCGGAGATGGATCAGGCCTCGCTGGATCAGGAAGACCGCGGACGCCGATGGCTCGTTCGGCACGGTCTTGAGATCGCGCTCCTCCTGCGTGATGGGCGGCAGTTTCTCGGCGATCGCGGGCCCCGCCAGCGCGCACCCCAATGCCAGTCCCAGGAAAGCAGCCTTGCCCCGTGCCATCTGACCCCCCTCTGTATCGGTTGTGTGACAGCAGGAGTTTAGATCCCGAAAGACGCGTCTGTCCTCGCCTCAGGGGAAAGAAGCGCCGGGCGCCCGAAGTGTGCGGCGCCCTTAGGAGTTACTCCAGCTTTCGCGTCCTCAACCCTCCGCGCGTGTCGCTATCGGCGCGGATCGGCCCTCACGGTGAGCGGCTGGGTGGCGGTGACGCCGTTGGCCGTCAGCCGCACCGAGTACCGGCCCGGGAGAACCGGGGCGCCTCCGCCCCGGCCGCCGCCACCGCCGCCGCCCGGCCGGCCCGCGCCCGCCGGCGCCGGCTGCGGCCGGAAGTCCCACACGAAGCGATGCATGCCCGCGCTGGCCGCGGGCGGCTCCTGCGAGCGCTGCCAGATCGCGGTGGTCGCGAGTTTGTTCACATCGACAGGCGGGACGGGATCGCTCGATGAATAGCGGCGGATCACCTTGCCCGCGGCGTCGAGGATCTCGAGGGTTATGGGGCCCGTGGCGGCGGACTTGAGGTAGTAGTCGATGATGGCGCCGGTCGGCGGATTCTCCGCCCAGGCCTCGTCCTTCTGGGTGGGCGTGCCGTCGTCGGTGGGCTGGGGGAACTGGATGGCGTCGCCCGGCGCGAAAAGATGCGTATCGCTCTTCACGTCCGCCGCCTGCCTCAGTGAAGAGATGTCGTCAAGAATCCAGAAGCCGCGGCCGTGAGTGGCCACGATGAGGTCGTTGTCCTTGAAGGCGATGTCGCGGTTCGAGGTGGGCGGCAGATTGAGCTGCAGCGGCTGCCAGTTGTCGCCGTCGTTGAACGAGACGAAGACCCCGAGCTCGGTGCCGGCCACGAGGAGGCCCTGCTTCTTCGGGTCTTCCTTGATGGTCTGGAGGTACACGCCCGCGGGAAGACCGCTCGTGATCTTCTGCCAGGTCTTGCCCGCGTCCCTCGTGCGGTAGATGTAGGGCTCGTTGTCGGTGAGGCGATGACGGTCGATGGCCGCGTAGGCCTCGTTGGTATCGAAGTGCGAGGCCTCGATCATGACCACCTTGCTCCAGGGAGTCAGCTCCTTCGGGGTCACGTCTTCCCAGGTCTTGCCGTCGTCCGGGGTGCGCTTGATGAGGCCGTCGTCCGTGCCGATCCACAGGAGCGAGGCCACGAGAGGCGAGGGCGAGATCGAGTAGATGACGCCGCCCTTGCCGCGCTGCGGGTCGGCGTCGGCCGCGGTGGCGGCGTCGAGGTTTGGAGGATCGACGGGGTTCGGTCGGGTGAGATCGTCGGAGAGGCGCGTCCACGTCTCGCCGCCGTTCGTGGTCTTGAAGAGGAACTGATCGCCGAAATAGAGGGCGCGCGGGTTCGCCTCCGAGAAAACCAGTGGATTGGTCCAGGTGTGACGCGCGGGTGCGGGCAGATTGATCTCGGGGGTCACGTTCTTACGTTCGCCGGTCTCCACGTTGCACCACTCGACGGTGCCGCCGAAGACGATGGCGGGATGGAGCGGATCGGGCGCCGTGTAACCGCTTTCACCGCCCGCGCACAAGGGCTCCCAGTCGCGCATGGTGATGTTCGCGAACTTGCCGCGCGAGCGCACGCGCACCGCGCCACTGTCCTGCTGGGCGCCGGTGACCCAGTAGGGCACGTTGTAGTCGGCGGCCACGCGGTAGATCTGGGCGATGGGCTGGTTGAGCCATGACGTCCAGGTCGGATGGTCGGCGAGGCCGTCGACGCTTATCACGGCGCCCTGGTCCCCGCCGAGGATCATGCGGTTGCCGTCATCGGGATAGATCCAGAGCTGGTGATAGTCGTCCCCGCCCGGTGATCCCTTGAAGGGCTCGCCGAAGGTCTTCCCGCCGTCGCGTGAGCGGTACACGCCGGTGTTGGAGACATAGACGAGATCCGCGTTCTTCGGATCGACTACCACCTTGCCGAAGTACCAGCCGCGTCCCCAGATGCGGCTGTCGCTCGACGCCTTCGTGAACGTGGCGCCCGCGTCGTCCGAACGATAGAGGCCGCCCTCCCTGGCATCGACGATCGCGTAGACGCGGCGCGGGTTCGTGGGCGCGACCGCGATGCCGATCCGCCCGAGGCCCTCGGTGGGGAGTCCGGCGGTGATCTGCTTCCAGGTGCCGCCTCCATCCACCGACTTGTAGAGACCGCTGCCCGGCCCGTACGAGGGAGGGTAGACGCTCCACGGCGGCCGCCGGGTGTTCCACAGCGACGCGTACACGGTCCGCGAGTTCCCCGGATCGAAGGCGAGGTCGATGGCGCCCACGTCATCGCTCTTGAAGAGCACCTTCTGCCAGGTGGCCCCGCCGTCCCGTGAACGGAAGACGCCGCGGTCGGGATTCGCGCCGTAGACGTGGCCGAGCGCCGCCACGAACACCACGTTCGGATCGCGGGGATCGACGAGCACCTTGCCGATCTGCCGCGTGCTGTCGAGACCGATGTGCGTCCAGGTCTTACCCGCGTCGGTCGATTTGTACATGCCGTTGCCGTACGAGATCTGCGAGCGCATGTCCGCTTCGCCCGTGCCCACGTAGACGACATCGGTCTTCGACGGCGCCACCGCGATGGCGCCGATCGAAGCGACGGGCTGCGAGTCGAAGACGGGCAGCCAGGTGCGCCCGGCGTTGGTGGTCTTCCACACGCCGCCGCCCACCGAGCCCATGTAGAAGACACTCGGCTGTCCGGGCACGCCGGTGACGCCATTCACACGGCCGGAACGGAAGGGCCCGATGGATCTCCAGCGAAGTCCGGAATAGACCGCGGTATCCACCGGCCCGGCCGCTTGCGCCGGAGCGTTCGGGGCTCCGAGGAGAAACGCGAGTAGCCCGCCCGGGATGATCACGCGAAGGAAGTGTCGCTTCATGCTCCGCATTGTAGCGACCGAAGAGGGCCGCGGGGCCTTGGGCGCGGCGCCGTGGCTCGCGGGAGGTTGCGCCTGTAAAGTCGCCGCAGGAGTGCTTCAACCGAAATGAGATACCCAGGCGAAATGCCGTGGCCCCGCTTCGTCCCCCGACTCGCCGCTGCTCTCGTGGTGGCGGCCTCGCTCACCTCGTGCACGGCGTCGAGCAAGCCGAAGCCTGCGCCGCGTCCGCCCTCCCAGGAGCCGACGCCGGCTCCGACACCCGCGCCCTTTCCGGCCCTCGTGCCCCTTCCCGTTTCGGTGCGGCCGGGCGATGGCGCACCGTTCGCGGTCAGCCCCGCCACCGCCATCTTCGTCCAGTCTCCCGATCCCCGGGCCATGTTCGTGGCCGAGTTCCTCGCGGGGCTGCTCACCACGGTCGGCCCCGTCGGGCCCTCGGTCACCCAGATGGGCGCCTCCATTCCCGAGGGGAGCGTGGTGCTCTCCCTCGACCTCGACCCCGCTGCGGGTGAGGAAGCGTATGACCTGAGCGTCGCCTCCACCGGCGTGAGCCTCAAGGCCTCGTCGCCCGCGGGCCTCTTCTACGGCGTACAGACGCTGCGGCAGATCCTTCCGCCCATCCTCGAGCATGATGCCGCCCGGCCCCGTCCGATCGCCATTCCCCCGGTCCGGATCACCGACCGGCCCCGTTTTGCCTGGCGCGGGGCGATGCTCGACGTGGCCCGGCATTTCTTCGGCGTGGAGGACGTGAAGCGCTACCTCGATCTTCTCGCCTTGCACAAGATGAACCGGCTGCACCTCCATCTCTCGGACGACCAGGGGTGGCGCATCGAGATCAAGAGCTGGCCGAACCTCACCGCGATGGGCGCGCGTTCGGAGGTGGGCGGCACCGTGGGCGGCTTCTACACGCAGGAGCAGTACAAGGAGATCGTGGCCTATGCGCGTGAGCGGTTCATCGACATCGTTCCCGAGATCGACATGCCCGGCCACACCAACGCGGCGCTCTCGTCGTATCCCGAACTCAACTGCGACGGTGTGGCCCCGCCGCCCTACACCGACATCAAGGTGGGGTTCAGCTGCCTCTGCGTCTCGGACGAGCGCACCTATGGCTTCATCGACGACGTGGTCCGCGAGATCTCCGCCCTGACCCCGGGCCCGTTCTTCCACGCCGGCGGGGACGAGGTCAAGAAGCTCACGGACGCCGACTACGCGCAGTTCATCAACCGCGTGCAGGACATCGTGGAGCGGCACGGCAAGCGCCTGATCGGGTGGGACGAGGTGGCCCTCGCGGCGCTTCATCCGGCCTCGGTGATCCAGCACTGGCGTCCGGGCACGGCCCTTGGAGCCGCGGCCGCGAAGGGATCGAAGCTCATCATGTCGCCCGCGAACCGCGCCTATCTCGACATGCAGTACGACCCCGCGAGCTTCCTCGGCCTCTTCTGGGCCGGCCGCATAGAAGTGCGCGACGCGTACTCGTGGGACCCCGCGACCCTGATGGAGGGCGTGGGCGAGGGTTCGGTCCTCGGCGTGGAGGCGCCCCTGTGGACGGAAACCCTCGCCACCATCCGCGAGGTCGAGTCGATGGCCTTCCCGCGTCTCGCCGCGATCGCCGAGGTGGCCTGGTCTCCCCAGGCCGCGCGCGGATGGGACGACTTCAAGATCCGTCTTGGCGGCCAGGGACCACGGTGGCAGGCCATGGGCGTCAACTTCTACAGGTCACCCCAGGTTCCCTGGCGCCCCTGAACAATCACAGCCCAAACCCAACTACCAAGGTCCCCCCACCAAGCCGCCAACCGCTCTCGCTACGTCATTGCGAGTCGGTCCACGGCCCCACCCGGGTCGTCATCGCGACGAGCCCAGCGAAGGACGAAGCGAGGAAGCGATCTCGCGGGTTTGGTGGTGGTGCCCCAAGGGCATGCTTCGCGCAGGTCCGCGGGGCTTACTGGGTTGAGGGCGCCGCGCGCCTCCGAGGGGCCGGGGCCGACATTGCGCCCACGTCGGGGGCGCTGCGGGGTTCGCGCTGCGGAACGGCAAGAGGAACCACGATGCGAACCCCTTGCTGTGGATCGGGGGCCCTCGTTCGCCGTAGTCCTGCACGATCCAACCCCGCCTCAGGGCGCAACGTCGGCCCCGGCCAGAGCCCCGCGCGTCAACCGGGACCACTGCTCCTCGGCCCCGCTCCAGATTTGGGTCCAAGTGCTCGCAGGGGTCCGGCGAAAGCCGGGCGCTCTGAAGCGGGGCACTGGGCGATGTTCGCCGGTATGGCCCATGACGCGCGGACCCCGTGTCATCAGGCCAAAGCACCGTTCCCGAACGCAGTGGGGCCTAAGGCTCCTCTGAATGAACGGCGGAGCGGTCAGCTCCGCTCCATTCATTGAAAACGACATAGGCCCCACGGATGTGAGGGAACGCCCGGGTGCTTTGGCCGTAGCGTGCCCACGAACGTCGCGTCGTGGATGACTCTGCGGCGGGACGGTGTGGCCCCGCGGGCCGCATCTACCCAGCCCGCGGCATTGGTAGTTGGGAAGGGGATCCCGGCTTTCGTAGCTCGGCTTCGCGCTCGGGATGTCGCGGGGGACGCGGCGATGCGTCTAGTGCGTGGGCTCGTCCGCGCCCTCTTCGCCTTCGTCCGCCTCGATCACGTCCTCGCCCGGGGTGCGGCCCTTGCGGGGCGCGATCATGCGGTGGCGCTTGAGCATCTCGTTGAGCGTGGTGGGCTTCACTCCCAGGATTCGGGCCGCGTCCTTCTGGATGCCCCGCGCGGCCTCGAGGGCCACCGCGATCATCCGCTGCTCGAACTCGGCGGCCGCGCGCTTCAGGTTGAAACTGTCGCGGTCCATCGTGGTGGCGTCGGCGCCTGGAGCCCCGGCCGCGGCCTGCGGCGTCCGGACTTGCGGAGGCAGCTCCGTTTCGTCGATCAGGTCGGAGGCGGCGAGGACCACGCCCCGCTCCACCGTGTTCTCCAGCTCGCGCACGTTCCCCGGCCAGTCGAAGTCGATCACCTTCTCGAGAGCGGCGCGGGTGAAGCCGCGAACGTTGCGGCCGTTGTCCTTCGCGTACTTCGTGATGAAGTGCTGGACGAGGGCCGGGATGTCCTCCTTGCGCGCGCGCAGCGGAGGGAGGTCGATGGTGATGACGTTGAGGCGATAGAAGAGATCCTCTCGGAACCGTCCTTCGAGCACGGCGCGGCGCAGGTCGATGTTGGTGGCCGCGATGATGCGCACATCCACCTTCACGATCTCGGTTCCGCCGAGCCGCATGAACTCCCGCTCCTGGATGACGCGCAGGAGCTTCGCCTGGGTCTCCATGCTCACGTTGCCGATCTCGTCGAAGAAGAGCGTCCCCTTGTCGGCCAGTTCGAAGAGGCCCTTCTTCGAATAGAAGGCGCCCGTGAAAGCGCCCTTCACGTGGCCGAAGAGGTTTGATTCGAGAAGCTCGTGGGGAAGCGAGCCCGAGTTCACCACGATGAACGGCCGCTCGGCCCGGGGCGAGGACGCGTGCAGCGCCTTCGCCACCAGCTCCTTGCCCGTGCCGCTCTCGCCGTTGATCAACACGGTGGTCCGCGCCGGCCCCGCCTGCTGGATGAGCGCGTAGACCTGTTCCATCCTCGGGCTCTTCCCCACGAGGCCGAGGAAATTGCCCTGGGGCCTGATGGCGAGCTTCAGCGCGCGGTTCTCGTCGACGAGATCGCTCTGGCGCAGGGCCTTTTGCAGGAGGATGAGCAGCTCATCGTGCTTGAAGGGCTTGGTGACGTAATCGAAAGCGCCCTTCTTCATGGCTGCGATCGCGGTCTCGATGGAAGCCTGCGCGGTCAGCATGAGCACGGGCAGGTTCTCGTCCATCCGCTTCAGCTCGTCGAGCACCTCGAGGCCGGACATGCCGGGAAGCATGAGATCGAGGATCACCGCGTCGACCGGGGCGTCCTTCAGCTCCGCCAGGGCGTCAGGTCCGGTGGCCGCGAAGCGCACGGAATAGCCTTCGCCTCCCAGCACGCTGCCCAGCACGTCGCGCATGACTTCTTCGTCGTCGACAACGAGGATCCTGGGAAGGGACATTTCGGGGGCGGTTAAGAAGAAGGGCTAACGGGCGCGCGCGATCGCGGCCCGGCGTTCGGTGGGGAGACGCACTTCGAAGCGCGAGCCCTGGCCCCGGGCGCTCGTGGCCCGGATCGCCCCGCCGTGCTCCTGGACGATGCCGTACGAGACCGCGAGGCCGAGCCCCGTGCCCTGGCCCACGTCCTTGGTGGTGAAGAAGGGATCGAAGATGCGGGGCAGATCGGCCTCGGGAATGCCGAGGCCGGTGTCGCTCACCTCCACCACCACGTCGCGGCCATCCACGAAGGTCTTGAGGGTCAGCCAGCCGCCGCTCGGCATGGCGTCGCGCGCGTTGAGGATGAGGTTGAAGAGGACCTGCTGGATCTTGTTCTCGCTGCCCAGAACGGTGGGGAGGTCCGAAGCCAGCTCCTTCACCACCCGCACCTTCGCCTTGTCGAGCTGGTGTTCGACGAGCGAGAGGACATCCGCCACCACCTTGGAGACATCGAGGGAGGCGTCGTCGCTGCCGCCCGCGCGGGCGAAATTGAGGAGGTTGCTCACGATCTTGGCGCCGCGGAAGGTCTGCTTCTCGATCTTGTCCAGCCACTCGATGCGCGCATCCTTGGGGTCCATCTGGGAGCGCAGGAGCTGGGTGTAGGAGGAGATGCCGGTGAGCGGCGTATTGACCTCGTGGGCGACGCCCGCGGCGAGAAGGCCCACCGCGACCATCTTCTCGGTCTGCTGCACCTGGCGCTCCAGGGCTACCCGATCGGTGACGTCGTGGAAGATGAGGACGGCGCGCGCTTCCCGACCCGCGGTCGCCGCCAGGGAGGAGTCGAAGGGCGCCGCGTTCACGTTGACCGTGACCGCGCGTCCGCTCTGCAGTTTGAGGGCGACCTTGTAGAGGTGCTCTGCTTCGCCGCCCGATTCGGGAAGGATGGGGGCGAGCACCTCGGAGGCGTCCGTCGAGAGGGCTTCGGCCAGGGTCTTGCCGATCGCTGCATCGCGCGAGACGCCCGCGAGGCGCTCCATGCCGCGATTCCAGCGCTCGATCCGGCCGTTCCGGCCCAGGACCACGACGCCCGCTTCCATGCTCTCCACGATGTTCGCGTGGTAGTCGGTGAGGCGGGTGAGCTCGCGCGCCTTGTCCTCGAGCCGCTCGTACAGGCGCCCGTTGAGGATGGCGGTCGCGGAGACCGCGCACAGGGAGCGGACGAGCTCGGCCTCGTCCTCGTCCATGGTCTCGGGCGAGCCCGGGTCGCCGAGGGCGAGGACGGCCACCGCCTCGCCGCGCGCGACGAGCGGGAAATAATGAGCGAAAAGATCGGAGGCGCTGTCGAAGCCGCTCGTGACCGGGCCCACGCTGGAGTCGGACAGATCGACCTGGAAGGCGCGCTGCACGGAGAGATCGCTCTCCGCCGTGGGGATTCCCGCGAGGCCGAAGTGGCGGACCGTCTCGATGCGGCCCGCGTTCCTCGCGAAGAGGGCGCCGCGAGTGATGCTCAACGCCTGCTGCGCCCCGGTCAGGAGGCGCTCGGCCAGGCGGTCGCGGTCCAGTTCGGTCGAGAGCTCGGGCGAGAGGCGGAGCAGGATCTGCCGCGAGTCGTAGCGGTCCTTGAGGGCCAGCCGGTCCACCGCGGTCTGGATCCGCTTCTTCAACGGGAAGAAGGTGAGGGCCACGAGGCAGATCACCAGGATGAGGGGCGCCGCGTCCGTCCGGTTGACGTCGCCCATGAGGCCGAGGACGAGGAGGCAGACCCCGAAGACGGTGGTGACCGCGATGAGGGAGACGAGCAGGCGGCGGAAGAGGAATCCGATGTCGACGATCCGGTTCTGGATGATCGCGTAGGCGAGGGAGAGGGGCAGGAGAGCGAGGGGAATCTGGCCGAAGAGCTCCGGCACCGTTCCCCCCGCGCGGCCGAGCGCGAAAGGCACCGCGTAGAACGCGAGGAACGGCCCGATTCCCGCGGCGGTGCCGAGAGCGAGAGACCTCATGCGGCGCCGCTCCAGGCCCACGCGCGCATGCGAGGAGGCACGCCACAGGGTCACGAAGCCCGCGAGGAAGAAGAGGCTGAAGTAGATGGGGCCGAGGCGATCCGTCCAGCCGAGGATGCTTTCCGCGAGGCGGAACGAGCCCGCGCCGAGGAGCCCGAAGAGCTCGAGGGCCATGAACACCAGGGCCGCGCCGTAGACCCGCGCGGTCGTGGCGCGGGTGGCCGTCTTCGAGAGCTTGAGGCAGAAGTGGAGATAGCAGGGCGGCAGGAGAGCGATCCCCATGGTGTCGATGATCAGGAGTCCCCAATCCACGGCGTCGAGCCGGCCCGAGTCGGAGACCGCGTAGACGATGAAGAAGAGCGCGCACAGGGAGGCGAAGTGCAGGCGCAGCGGCTCGCCCGGCCGCCTCATGGCGACGAGGGTGCCGAGGCCGAGGCAGAAGAAACCCATCAGCGAGAGATAGGTGTAAAGCCGCCGGTCGCCCGCGGGCAGCGTGATGGGCTGCAGGTGGTGACTTGTCTCCACCCCGCCCCGCGACACGCGGTACTCGACGTCCGTGCCGTAAGCCACCGACCGCGAGAGTTCGAGCGCCACGTCGTCGGGGGTCGAGACCCGGTGGTCGGCGATCGCGATCAGCCGGTCGCCCCGCTGGAGTCCGGCGGCGGCGGCGGGCGAGCCGGGCACCACCGTGTCCGCCACCAGTTCACCCCGGATGGATCTCCAGGACACGCCGTCCTCGCGCCACTTGGGGCCCAGGCGTTCGACCAGGCTCAGGATGCCGACGGAGGCGAGCAGCGCCGCCGCCATGAGAATCCGGTTGCGCCGCGAGACGCGCCGCGAGAATCGCTTCTGCAGCGATGCGAACGGTTCAGCAGGAAGGGTGAACAAGCGTTCCGCCTCGCGCTTCCTCTAGAACTTCACCCGGATGCCGCCGGTGATCCGGCGGGGCGGCGCGGCCACCGCGAACTCGTCGACGTTCCGCCGGTCGACATCGTCGTAGTACACGTTGCGGAGGCTGAGCAGGACCGCCATGTCCGCGCCGATCACCGAGGGGACGAACGGCACGTCCTGGCGCAGTTCGATCAGGTACCGCTGCGCCCTCATGCGGGGCCGGGGCGCGCCCTCGTAGGCGGCGACGGCGGCGCCTTC
>JAIBCN010000178.1 GCA_019694155.1 Vicinamibacteria bacterium
GAGAGCCTCGGTCTCCCCGGACTCGAGGGGCCGGCAGATGACGCCGCTCACGGAGCCGCGCTTCCCGTTCCCGTGTCCTCCCGAACCGCGTAGGTCGGCCGGTCCATGGCGCGGTTGTGCATCCGCGCCAGGTACTCACCCATGACTCCCAGGGCGAACAGCTGCGCGCCCGAGAAGATGGTGATGATGGCCGCAAGGAAAGGGAAGCCGGGCACGCTCCCGCCGGCGATGATGTAGCGGATGAGGACGTAGGCAAGGACGCCCAGGCCGAACAGGGTCGCGGAGAAGCCCACGAGGCTCGCCACCCGCAGCGGCCACGTGGAAAAGCCGGTCATCATCTCGAGCGCGTGCGACGCGAGCTTGCGGAAGGTGTAGTTCGAAACACCGAGGCGCCTCGCGTCGTGCCTCACTCGCTGTGCCGCGAATCGCGTGGTGCCCCACGAGAGAAGCACGTCGATCGAGACCGATGGTCCGTGGTAGTGCTCGAACGCGCCGCGTACCTGGCTGCGAAAGGCCCGGAAGGCCGACACGTTGCCGGCATTCGCGGCCCCCACGGCGCTCGCCAGGGCCTTCTTGGTCATTCGCGAAGCCAGATTCCGCCAGAGGCCGTGCTGCTGGGTTTCGGCCGTGCCGTAGACCACATCCGCGCCTTCCGCGGCGAGCCTGTCGAGGAGGCGCCGGATCTCCTCGGGAGGATGCTGGAGGTCGTCGTCCATGGTCACGATCACGTCGTGCCGGGCCGCGCGGATGCCGCAGAGCAGGGCATTGTGCTGGCCATAGTTCCGCTGCAGATCGATGCCGCGGATCCACTCACGGTCTTTGGCGAGATTTCGGATCCGGTCCCAGGTTCCATCTCGGCTCCCGTCGTTGACCAGGATCACCTCGTAGGCGTCGGCAAGCTCCGGCAGCGCGGCGGCCAGGCGATCGACCAGGGGAGTGAGATTGTCCCCGCTGTTGTAAGCCGGGATCACGATGGAGAGGCCGGGCATGCGCACCCGTTTCACCCTAGCAGAAGTCGATTATGCGGTCGATCACGCGGCGCTGGTCGTCGTCACCGAGGTCGAAGAAGAAGGGCAGGCGCAACAAACGGTCGGAGATGTCCTCCGTGACCGGGCATTCCCTCTCGGCGCCGATCTTCCGGGCCATGGCCGACCGATTCAAGGGAAGGTAGTGGAAGACGCCGAGGATGTCCGCCGCCCGCAGATGCGCGATGAGCCGCTGCCGGAAATCGAGCGAGGGAAGCAGCAGATAGAACATGTGGTACGACTGGTCGCAATGCGGGGGAATCACGGGAAGCCCGGCTCCCTGCGAGCCGGCCCAGGCCGCGAGACCCTCCGCGTAGGCATTCCACAGCGCCCGCCGCCTGGCCTGGATGAGGTCCTTCTTTTCGAACTGCGCGAGCAGGCAGGCGGAGAGGAGGTCCGAAAGCAGGTAGCTCGAACCCACGTCGGCCCACCCGTACTTGTCCACCTGGCCCCGGAAAAAGCGGCTCCGATCGGTGCCCTTCTCGCGGATGATGTCGGCGCGCTCCACGTCGCGCTCCTCGTTGACGGTGAGCGCCCCTCCCTCGCCGCAGGTGATGTTCTTGGTCTCGTGAAAGCTCTCGGTGGCGAAGCGTCCGAACGAACCGAGGGGGCGTCCGCGGTACGCGCCGAAGAGGCCGTGCGCGTTGTCCTCGATCACGGGGACGCCTCGCGCGGCCGCGAGCTTCATGATCGCCTCCATCTCGCAGCCGACGCCCGCGTAGTGAACCACGACGATGGCGCGGGTGCGTTCGGTGATGAGACCCTCGATCTTCTCCTCGTCGATGTTGAGAGTGTCGGGGCGGATGTCGGCGAACACCGGACGGGCGCCCCGGAGGACGAAGGCATTCACGGAGGACACGAAGGTGAAGGCGGGGGCGATGATCTCGTCGCCCTGAGCGATGTCAAGAAGGAGGGCGCACATCTCGAGCGCCGCGGTGCACGACGGCGTGAGCAGATGACGCTCGCCCCCGAGGAGGGCCCGCAAACGCGCCTCGGTCTCACGGGTGAACCGGCCGTCGCCGGACACGTGGCCGCTGTCGAGGGCCTGGCGCATGTAGGTGAACTCGAGACCGGAGAAGAACGGCTTGTTGAAGGGGATGAAACTCAAAGGTCACTCCTGGATGATGGCGGGGTTCGGGGTCCTCGCGGGAAGCGAGCCGCTCACCCGGAAGCCGGAAACCGAGACGCTCCCCGAGGCGCTCAGCGCCCGAAGATAGAGCTTCCTCGACTCGCCCGCTTCGAGCCACTCATCGAGGATCACATGTCGGTTCAAGCGGAACGGACGCAGGAGGAACGCCACGGGATGGGCGAGCGAGCCCTCACCGACCGCGGTTTCGGTGAGGCTCGCGGGGCGGACGGGGTCGTCAGCGGAGGCCCGCCACTCGCTTCCCGGGGCCTGGATCTCGAACTCGAATCGGTAGCGGCCCGCGCGCTCGGCCACGATCGCGGGGGACCAGACAACCAGGGCGCGCACGCCCTCCTCCCGGTAGTCGATGCGGGATCCTCTCCGCTCGCCGGTGGTGTTCCATTCCCCCTGCGCCATCCCGCCCCCGCTGACGATGCGAAGGGACGGGCCATCGCTCGACGGCTGCAGGGAGAGAGGGGAGTAGGCGGCCTCGAGGCTCCTGCCCTCATCGGCGAGGCGGAGGTTCTGATCGCTCCGTTCCCAGCCGGGTGCGAGGACGATGCTCCAGAGGAGGGGCAGATCGGCGTCGAAAGACGGTGACGCCACGGTAACGCAGGCGGCGAATGCGGAGGGCACGAAGAAATAAGTCGGCGCTTCCAGGAAGGCGCGAAGGTGCGCGAGATAGGTAGGACCAGGCTCGGTGGCCGGACCGGAGATCAGCCGGTAGTGGTCGCGCTGGCCTTCGTCGGCCGGACCCCAGGTCACGTCCACGGACGGCCGGGGGCAGCGGCTCCAGTCCACGGTCAGGAGTGAGTACCCCGCGGTGCCGGCGGTCGGGGGGGCCAGTGCGGTTGGAAACCGCAGGTCACCCTCCGCGAGCGAAGCCGGGTCGGGCGCGACGCCTATGCGCGGGGCGCTCAGCAGCTGACGCCCCAGGTCTCGACGGATCGTGGACTGACGGTCTCGCGCGAGATCCAGAATCAGGGTGGGAAGGAAGAAGGCAGCGATCGCCGCGGCGGTCCTCCATGTCCCGATGGAAGGCAGCCTTTTCTCACGGACCGCCGACACGAGGGCGGACGCGAGCCAGCCGGCCGCAGAAAGCTGAAGGGCCAGAGCGACGGGCAGCCAGTGGAAGACGTGACGGCTGGCAAGCTGAAGCCAGGATGTCCCCACGGCCACCATGAGCGCTCCGAGCAGGAGAGGAGCTCGGCCCGAGCGGTCGCACAGCGCGGCGAGAAGGGCCACGATCCAGATCCAGCCGGCGAAGCGCCGACCCATGCTTCGGAGCCCGCCGAGCACGCGGGGCGTGCCTTTGGGTTCGCTCCACGGACTCACCGGCAATTCCCACAGCATCGCGTGTGTCTGAGTGAGGCGTGCGGCGAGGTCGCCCGGAGCCCAGCGAGACTGCTCGGAGAGGACGCGTCCCACGACCCGATCGTAGGGCGCCGTGCCGAGACGCGGAGGCTTTGCGCCGCGCGCGGCCGCCGCCACTCTGGAGAGCGCGATCACCCGCTCATCCTTGTAGCCCTCCATCGCGTTCCACTGGTTTTCCGTCGGGTAGAGATCGTTTCCCCGGTCGAAGTGGGGAGACTGACCCAGCAGGGCCACGTGGGCCGTGTTGCTCCCTCCCGAGAGACCGAAGACGATCGGGCCCGCGGTTGCGAGGGCCGACAGCGCGAAGGCCAGCGCGGGCGCGGCCACGTCCCTGCGCGCGGCCCGGCGGAGCAGAAGAACGACTGCGAACACCGGCGCGATGGCCAGCACGTCCATCCGGAAGCCGCTGCCGATGCCCAGGGAAAGGCCGGCGACCGCCGCCCAGATCGCGGCCCGTCGGCCCGGGTCGGCCTCGAGCGTGCAGCGTCCCGCCGCGGCCAGGAACAGGAAGATGAAAGGAGCCTTCAGAAAGTCCCGTGGGAAGGCGACCATGGAGAGCGTCGAGGGGGCATAGAGGAAGGCCACGGTCGCCACGACCGCGCCCGCCCGACCCAGGTAGGTGAGCGAGAAGACGAAGGCCGCAGCTGCCACGAGGCCCACGGTCAGGCACCAGGGCCCCAGCAAGGCAGCATGGGAGATGCCCAGGATCTTCCAAAGGGCGGCCACGGTCAGGATGAGATACCGGTGAGCCCGATGGAACTGAACCAGCGATGGAGCCTGGGAAGGCGCATCGAGATCCAGCCGGACGGGAGGCGAGTCCGCGCGACCGGCCAGGAAGCTCACGAGGCCCGGGTTGCGCTTGAGTTCGGCCAGGGAGAAGGGCACGAAGCCGCGGCCGAGGGCCAGATTCACTCCCGGCGCGAATTCCTGCTCATAGTAGGAGAGCCGCCGCCCATCGGACAGCTGATGCCCGGCTTCCACGGTTCCGAGGCCGGCCATGCACAGAGCCAAGGCGAGGTTGACGGTTGTCTCCGAGACATCGCGTCGAACGCGGCTGGCCGCGCCGCGCAGCGCGGCCAAGGGGGCGGGGCGTGTCAGCAGCACCGCGAGAGCGGCCACGCCGAGGGCGTCCGCCCAGGTCGGTCCCCCGGCCGGCGCGGGAGCCCTCTGCAGCATCGAGAAGGCGAGGATAGCGGCCCCGAGGGCGCCCGGGTTCGAGTGACGCACCCCCCAGGAAACGGCGACCGCGAACAGGAGGAGCACGGTTGCGAGGACGATCATTCGCGGAGGCTGGGCGGCGATCCTCAACGCCCAGGTGAGTCTCGCGCGGTGGGCGATCACTGCGAGCCTGGTGCAGGGTGCGGTGGGGGAGCACCGGACGAACAAAGATCCACCGCGCAGGTTGCGCTTGAAGACAACCCGCCCCGCGGCCAGGGGCTCGACCGGTTCGAACTCCTGGAATCGCGCGGGTTCTCCGTCGATGTAGGCGGACGAGGCGGTGTCGAGGTCTGAAACGTCGCTCACGCGGAAAGAAGCGGCGGTATCCAGCCGGATCCTGCGGATCCCCGGGGCAGTCGTCTCGCCCGCTCGCAGGTCCGCCACCACGTGGGGAACGGCCAGACGGACGGCCCACGCGCGCATCTCCTCCGCGGGGATACGCTGCGCAAGGGGTGGAAAGAACCCGGACGCGATGGCGGCCACGCTGAACATCAGCGCGGCGCCCAGCAGCAGTCCCCTCACCGCGACGCCAGCCATGGTGTGGATTCTCAAGAAGTGTTCCGCGGTGAGAGTGGGCGGCGGCACGGCGTCGCCCGCCTTGTGACCGCGAGTTTAACAGCGGAGCGTGGGGCTTTCGTGGGCGTTGGCCTCGCGCTCGGTCGAGCGGTCGGGTGTAGCCTTCGCCGACCCAATTGAGCACGAAAGCAAGAACCGAACGGCGCGAACGCGCCCTGATCTGCGGCACCTACAGAACCAGCCGCGAACGAGAGGCCGCCGCCGTTTCCCTGGAAGAGATGAGCCTTCTCGCCAAGAGCGCGCGAGCCGAGGTCGTCGAGGTGATCTCCCAGGAGCGGAAGCGCCCCGACGCCGCGACCTACTTCGGAACCGGCAAAGTCGACGAACTCAGGGAGATCGTGGCCGCCGGAGAAATCACCATCGTCATGGTCGACACCGAACTCTCGCCGGTGCAGGCGCGCAATCTCGAGGCGAAGCTGGAGGTCAAGGTCCTCGACCGCACCGAGCTGATCCTCGACATCTTCGCCCAGCGCGCGCGTTCTCGAGAGGGCCGTCTGCAGGTGGAACTGGCGCAACTCCAGTACCTGATGCCCCGCCTCACCGGCAAGGGCGTGTCACTCTCCCGACTCGGCGGCGGCATCGGCACGAGAGGCCCGGGCGAGACGAAACTCGAGACGGACCGGCGCCGCATCCGCACCCGGGTGGCTGCCTTGAAGGAGTCCATAGAGCACGTACGGCGCGAACGCGCGACGCGCCGCGAAGGTCGAAGGCGCCGCGCCGAGCCCGTGGTTTCGCTCGTGGGCTACACCAATGCGGGAAAGTCGAGCCTGTTCCGGGCCCTGACCGGCGAGGAGCAGGTCGAGATCTCCGATCGCCTGTTCATGACTCTCGACCCTCTCATGCGCGGCGTGCGCATCGGTGAGCGCGAGAACATCGTCCTCGTCGACACCGTCGGTTTCATCCGCCACCTGCCCCACGGCCTCGTGGCCGCCTTCCGCGCCACTCTCGAAGAGGTGGTCGAGGCCGACCTCGTGCTCCACGTCGTCGACGGCACCGATCCGGAGATGGCCGAGAAGGAAAAAGCGGTGCGCGAGGTTCTCGAGGAGATCGGCGCCGAGGAGTCGCCGAGCCGGCTCGTGGTCATCAACAAGATCGACGGGGCCGATGATGCGGCCCGCCTCGCTCTGCGATCCGAAAGGCCCGAGGCCGTGCAGGTTTCGGCTTTGACCGGCGAGGGCCTCGGGGCCCTAAAGCAGCGCATCGCCGAGATGCTGGACCTGCTGCCGCGGCCCGTGACTTTGAGAATCGATCCGCTTGACGAACGTCGCATTGCGAGCGTGTATCGGCACGCCCGCGTCATCTCCCAGACGCGCGATGAGTTCGGACAGCTAGTCCTGGAGGCCGAGGCCTCGCCCCGGGCCCTCCTCGCCATAGCATGAACACCGCCCGCCGCCTCGTCCCCGCCCTGGTCCTCGCCTTCCTTCTGCCGGCCTGCGCGCCGAGAGTGTCGACACCCCAGGTGGACGACTCGGACTATGTCTTCCCGGAGATCCGCCGGGGTGAAATGACGTCGCGCGACGAGAAGACTCTCCATCGCGCCTGGGAAGACCTCCTCGCGGGCCGCACCGCCCGGGCCGAGCAGTCCGCAGGCCGGCTCGCGGCCAGCCGGCCGGGGCTTGTCCCGGCGCGCGTCGTCCTGGGCTTCGCCGCGCTTCGCGCGACCCGGCTGAGTGACGCGGACGGCATTTTCACGGCGGTCCTCGCGGCGGAGCCGAACGACGTGGCCGCGCTCGTGGGACTCGCCTCGGTGAGAAGGAAACAGGGCTTTCTCGATCAGGCCCTTCCTCTGTACGTGAAGGCGGAGCGCCTGCGGCCGAGGGATGCGGCCCTCAGCCGTCGCGCCAGCGAGGTGAAGCTCGCGGTCGCGGAGGGGGCCATTGCCCAGGCCGGCGCGCTCTCCGCGGAAGGGAAGAAGGCCGAAGCCATCGTCATGCTGCAGCGCGCGATCGAGGTGGCTCCCGAGTTGTCCCCGGTCCGGCTCGAGCTCGCGGACCTCCTGGTCGAGGCGGGACGCAGGACCGAGGCCCTCTCCGTGCTGGGCGGCGCCCAGGACGCCGACCGCAACATCGCCCTCCGGATCGCCTCCATTCGTTTCGAGGACGGCGATCTCGATGGCGCGGAAATGGCCCTTCGGCGCGGACTCAGGGACGTCGCGGAAGACCCGGAAGGCGCGGCCCTGTTGGCGCGCGTCAAGGACCGCCGGGCCTCGCTGGCGCTGCCTGAGCCCTTGCGCGGAATCTCCGACGCTCCGCGCCTCACTCGCGCCGAACTGGCGGCTCTCGTGGTCGAGAAGGTCGAGGCGCTCAAGTCCCGGAAGCCCGCGGCCCGCGGCGAGGTGGCTTCCGACCTGTCCCGCACCTGGGCTCGCCCGCAGGTGCTCCGAGCCATCGAACTCGGCCTCATGGATGTCTATCCCAATCACACGTTTCAGCCTTCGGGGGTCGTGCGTCGAGGCGAGCTCGCGGTCGTCGCGGCCCGCGTGCTGGACCTCGTGGGGTGGGGAAGATCCAACGGTCCGATGCCGAGGGACATGTCGCCCTCCCATCTTCAGTACAGCGCCGTGGTGAGGGTGGTGGGATCCGGCGTGATGCAGAACGCGCCCTCGGGCGCCTTCGAACCCTGGCGCATCGTCACCGGCGCCGAGGCCAAGGCCGTGGTCGACGCTCTCGCGCGGCTGTCCTCTCAACGCTGAGAAGTCGCGGCCATTGCCGCTCGTCTGACCGGGGGCCGACACTCCAACTGCGGGCTCTTTCTTCCGCGGCTGCCTTGACACTGCGTCAGGGTCCGGTAAACTCCGCAGTCCTTGTTCCATCAGGAGTGATCGAAGTTTGCCAACCGTCAGCCAGTTGATTCGAAGTGGTCGCACCAAGCTGAAGTCGAAGACTGCGAGCCCCGCGCTCCAGGAGTCGCCTCAGAAGCGCGGCGTTTGCGTCCGCGTGTTCACGACCACGCCGAAGAAGCCGAACTCGGCCCTTCGCAAGGTCGCCCGCGTTCGCCTGACCAATGGCATCGAAGTCACCGCCTACATCCCGGGCGTCGGCCACAACCTCCAGGAGCACTCGCTGGTCCTGATCCGTGGCGGCCGCGTCAAGGACCTGCCGGGCGTTCGTTACCACATCGTGCGCGGTTCGCTCGACGCCACCGGCGTCTCGGGCCGCAAGCGGAGCCGCAGCAAGTACGGCGCGAAGCGGCCCAAAGCCGCCTAGTTCGCCCCACGGGTACCCCCTCTTCCGGGGAATTGTGTCCGCAACGGTTTAGTTTTTAAGAGTTTTCGCGTAAGATCGCCGTCCCTTCGAGGTCAGCCGATTCGTGGATCGGATGAAAATCCGAGATCTCGAAGCAAAAAGTAAATCAAGAGAAGCCTGGGAAATCCCGCCACAGAAGCTCTGAAGCCTCCGCAAGAGGCCTCAGCGATTGGGCGAAAGATCCTTGAGCCACGCTCGATGCAGCGGATCGCATCAGGGTCCACGCCGTCAACGAACCCTGATGCCGGTCGTGTCGCGTCGAAACCCGAGGGGTGTCGCCCTGGGGAGTGCTCCAAGGGTCTTTGAAACCTAAGTTCTTGCAGGTTTTCGAAAAGACCGTCACCAAAATCTTCGTTAGAAGTCTGGAGCGCTAAAGCAAATGCCACGTCGCGGCACCGTACCGAAGCGGGATGTCCTCCCCGATCCTCTCTACAACTCGACCCTGGTCACGAAGTTCGTGAACTGCCTGATGAACGATGGCAAGAAGTCCACCGCCCAGCAGATCATGTACGGCGCGCTCAAGGCCATCCACGAGAAGACCCAGGACGATCCCCTCAAGCTCTTCAAGAAGGCGGTCGAGAACGTGAAGCCAACGCTCGAGGTCAAGAGCCGTCGCGTGGGCGGTTCGAACTACCAGGTTCCGATCGAAGTGAACCCCAACCGCCGCAACTCCCTGGGCATCCGCTGGATCATCAGCTACGCGCGCCTCCGTTCGGAGCGCGGCATGATCAACAAGCTCTCGAACGAACTGCTGGACGCGTCGAACCTTCGTGGCGGAGCCATGAAGAAGAAGGACGACGTCCACAAGATGGCCGAGGCCAACAAGGCCTTCGCCCACTACCGCTGGTAAGCGGTTCCAAGAACCCTCTTAAAGGAAGCCTGAGAAACAATCGTGGCTGCTCGTTCTACCTCTCTCGAAAAGACCCGCAACATCGGGATTGCCGCGCACATCGACGCGGGCAAGACCACGACCACGGAGCGGATTCTTTTCTACACCGGCGTCAATTACAAGATCGGCGAAGTCCACGACGGCACCGCCACCATGGACTGGATGGAGCAGGAACAGGAGCGGGGCATCACCATCACCTCCGCCGCCACCACCTGCTTCTGGAAAGAGCACCGCATCAACATCATCGACACGCCCGGCCACGTCGACTTCACCGCTGAAGTCGAGCGCTCGCTGCGCGTCCTCGACGGCGCGGTCGCGGTCTTCGACGCAGTCTCCGGAGTGCAGCCCCAGTCCGAGACGGTGTGGCGCCAGGCCGACAAGTACAACGTCCCCCGCATCGCCTTCATCAACAAGATGGACCGCGTGGGCGCCGATTTCCATCGCTGCATCCAGATGATGATCGACCGCCTCAGCGCGAAGACGCCGGTGGCCATCCAGCTTCCGATCGGGGCCGAGGATCGTTTCGTGGGTGTGGTCGATCTCGTCGAGATGAAGGCCTATCACTACCTCGACGAGACGATGGGCGCCGAGTACAAGGTCGAGGACATCCCGGCCGACATGCTCGAAGAGGCGAAGGCCGCGCGGGAGACCCTCATCGAGAAGGTGTCCGAGATCGACGACCACCTCACCGAGAAGTACCTCAATGGCGAGGCCATCACCGTAGAGGAGCTGAAGGCCGGCATCCGCAAGGGCACGGTCGCGCTCAAGCTCTTCCCGGTGGTGTGCGGCACCGCGTTCAAGAACAAGGGCGTGCAGCCGATGCTCGACGCGGTGGTGGCCTACCTGCCTTCGCCCCTCGACATTCCCGCCGCGAAGGGCATCGAAGTCGGCACCGCCAAGGAAGTCGAGCGCCCCACCACGGACGACGCTCCCTTCTCCGCCCTCGTGTTCAAGATCATGACCGACCCCTTCGTCGGCCAGCTCGCGTTCATCCGCGTGTATTCGGGCTCCATGAAGACCGGCGACGGCGTGTTGAACGCGACCAAGGGCACGCGCGAGCGGATCGGGCGCCTCGTGAAGATGCATGCGAACAAGCGCGAGGAGATCAAGGAGGTCTACTCGGGCGACATCGCGGCCGCCATCGGCCTCAAGAACGTCTCCACCGGCGACACCATCTGCGACGCGAACCAGCCGGTGCTCCTCGAAGCCATTCAGTTCCCCGCCCCCGTCATCTCCCTCGCCGTGGAGCCGAAGACGAAGGGCGACCAGGAGAAGATGGGCCAGGGTCTGGGCAAGCTCATGCAGGAAGACCCGACGTTCAAGGTCGAGACCGATACCGAGACCAACCAGACCAAGATCTCGGGCATGGGCGAACTGCACCTCGAGATCATCGTCGACCGCCTCAAGCGTGAGTTCGGCGTGGAAGCCAATGTCGGCAAGCCCCAGGTGGCCTACCGCGAGACCATCCGCAAGAAGTCCCAGGCCGAAGGCAAGTGGGTCAAGCAGTCGGGCGGCAAGGGCCAGTACGGCCATTGCAAGATCGAGGTCGAGCCCGCTCCCGGCCAGGGTTTCGTCTTCGAAAACGGAATCACGGGCGGCGCTATCCCCAAGGAGTTCATCAAGCCCATCGAGGCGGGGATCCGCGAGGCCCTGGAGCGCGGGATCATGGCCGGCTTCCCGATGGTGGACGTGAAGGTGCGCCTCTACGACGGCAGCTACCACGACGTCGACTCCTCCGAAATGGCCTTCAAGCTCGCGGGCTCGCTGGCCATCCAGGAAGGGGCCAAGAAGGCGGGCCCGGTTCTGCTCGAGCCGATCATGAAGGTCGAAGTGACCACGCCCGACGAGTACACCGGCGTGGTGTCGGGCGATCTCTCGTCCCGGCGCGGCCAGCTGCAGGGCAATGAGTCCCGTGGAGGTACCAACCTCATCAACGCCCTCGTCCCCCTTTCAAACATGTTCGGCTACTCGACGGACCTGCGTTCGCGCACGCAGGGGCGCGCCACCTACAGCATGCACTTCGAGAAGTATGAGGAAGCGCCTCGGAACGTATCCGAGGAAGTGGTGGCGAAGTCATCGGGCAAAGCGCAGCGCACCACCTAAGAAAGACCTCCTTCACTCTTTTTCCCTTCAGTAGAGAACCCCAAAAGTAGACCTCAGGAGCACACAATGGCTAAGGAAAAATTCGACCGGAGCAAGCCGCACGTCAACATCGGGACGATCGGCCACGTGGATCACGGCAAGACCTCGCTGACCGCCGCGATCACCAAGGTTCTGGCCACCCAGAACTCCAAGAACGCGTTTCGGGCCTATGACCAGATCGACAACGCCCCCGAGGAGCGGGAGCGCGGCGTCACCATCAACGCGTCCCACGTCGAGTACGAGACGGCCAACCGTCACTACGCGCACGTCGACTGCCCCGGCCACGCCGACTACATCAAGAACATGATCACGGGAGCCGCGCAGATGGACGGCGCGATCCTGGTGGTGTCGGCTGCCGATGGCCCCATGCCCCAGACCAAGGAGCACATCCTCCTCGCCCGCCAGGTCGGCGTGCCCTCCATCGTGGTCTTCCTCAACAAGTGCGACCTCGTCGACGACGCCGAGCTCCTCGACCTCGTCGAGCTCGAGGTCCGCGAGCTGCTCAAGCACTACGGCTTCCCGGGCGACCAGATCCCCGTGGTTCGCGGCTCCGCGGTCAAGGCCCTCGATGGCGACGGCAAGGACGCGGGCGCGGCCCCCATTCTCAAGCTGATGGAGGAGGTCGATCGCTACATCCCGCTTCCCGCGCGTGATATCGACAAGCCCTTCCTGATGCCCATCGAAGACATCTTCACCATCTCCGGCCGCGGCACCGTGGCCACCGGCCGCGTCGAGCGCGGCAAGGTGAAGGTGGGTGAGGAAGTCGATCTCGTGGGCCTGCGTCCCACCGAGAAGAAGGTCGTCACCGGCGTCGAGATGTTCAAGAAGCTCCTCGACGAGGGTGTGGCGGGCGACAACATCGGCGTTCTCCTCCGCGGCACGGAGCGCAAGGACATCGAGCGCGGCATGGTTCTGGCCAAGGTCGGCAGCATCAAGCCCTTCACCAAGTTCAAGGGCGAGGTGTACATCCTCACCAAGGAAGAGGGCGGCCGTCACACTCCCTTCTTCACCGGCTACCGTCCCCAGTTCTACTTCCGCACCACCGACGTGACCGGGGTGGCCAAGCTCCCCACCGGCGTCGAGATGGTCATGCCGGGCGACAACACCACGGTGGAGGTCGAGCTGAACAGCCCGATCGCCATGGAGAAGGGTCTCCGTTTCGCGATCCGTGAGGGCGGCCGCACCGTCGGCTCCGGCACGGTGTCGGAAATCATCGAGTAGCCGGGAACCCTTTCCACAGTCGACCCAAGAGAAGCGAGTCCACCAAAGCCATGATGCTCAACGAGAAGATCCGGATCCGGTTGCGCGCGTTCGATTACCGCGTCCTGGATCAGTCCACGTCCGAGATCGTCGACACGGCGAAGAGGACCGGCGCGCGTGTCGCCGGTCCCATCCCGCTCCCGACCATCAAGAACCGCTGGACCGTCCTGCGCTCGCCTCACGTCGACAAGAAGAGTCGCGAACAGTTTGAGATTCGCACCCACAAGCGAATCATCGACATCTGCGAGCCCACCCCTCAGACGGTGGACGCGTTGATGAAGCTCGATCTCCCGGCGGGCGTTGACGTCGAGATCAAGGCTTTCGGCAAGGAGCACGCTAGAACGTAAGGAGAGTGTCGCCAGGCGGGTCCCCTTCCTGGGATCCGGTCGAGCGAACAATCACGATGCCAGTTCAGGGAATCATCGCAAAAAAGGTCGGCATGACCCAGGTCTACGGAAAGGACGGCAGGGCGATCCCTGCCACCGTCCTCACCGCGGGGCCCTGCGTCGTCGTCGAGCGGAAAACCACCGCGAAACACGGCTACTCGGCTGTCCAGGTCGGCTTTGTCGAAGACAAGCGAGTGAAGCACACCACCAAGCCCATGCAGGGTCATTTCAAGAAGGCGGGCATCCCGCCGACGCGCGTGACCCGCGAGTTCCGCGTTCCGGAGGCCGAGGCCATCAACCCCGGCGACAAGGTGAACGTCTCCCTCTTCGGACCGGGCGACAAGGTCAGCATCACCGGGACCAGCAAGGGCAAGGGCTTCGCGGGCGTGGTGAAGCGTCACCACTTCGCGGGCGGCGACGGAACCCACGGTTCCATGTTCCACCGGGCTCCCGGCGGCATCGGCGCCTCGGCCTTCCCCTCGCGCGTCATCAAGGGCCTGCGGGCGGCCGGCCACATGGGCGACGAGACCGTCACCACCAGGAACATCCAGGTGGTCGAGATCGACGCTGAGAACAACCTCCTGGTCGTCAAGGGTGCGGTTCCCGGGTCCATCTCCTCCTACGTCGTCGTTCACAAGGCCGGCACTCGCCGGGCCGGAAAGTAAGGGGCTCTCATGGCTGATACCAAGAAAGCCGCCCCCAAGGCGAAGGCGGAAAAGCCGGTGAAGGCCGCCGCCCCCAAGGCCAAGGCTCCTGCCGCCGCGAAGCCCGCGAAGGCCGCGCCCGTGAAGGCGGCGAAGCCTGCGAAGGCCGAAAAGCCCGCCAAGGTCGCGAAGGCGAAGGCCGAACCCAAGGTCGCGGTTCCCATGAAGACCGCGGAAGGCGCCGCCATCGTCCTGGGCGCCAACGGGAAGGCCGCCGGGGAAGTGAAGCTCGCTCCCTCGGTGTTCGAGCTGCGCCCCAACGATCACCTCCTCTATGAGGCGGTCAAGCTCTATCGCGCCGGCGCGCGCTCAGGCACGCACCAGACCAAGAGCCGCGGCGACGTGTCGGGTTCCGGCAAGAAGCCCTGGAAGCAGAAGGGCACCGGTCAGGCCCGGGTCGGCGAGAAGCGGACGCCTCTGTGGCGTCACGGCGGCACGGTCTTCGGGCCCACGCCGCGCGATTACTCCTACTCGATGCCGAAGAAGGCGCTCACCGCCGCTCTTCGTCAGGCCCTGTCCACCAAGAACCGTACGGGTTCCCTCCGCGTCGTCGAGTCGATCCGGGTCGACGAGCCCAAGACCAAGGCCCTGAAGGCCGCGATCGACGCGCTCAATTTCGACGGCAAGACCATCTACGTGGAGAGCGAGCCGTCCGACGCCCTCCTCCTCTCGAGCCGCAACCTCCCGGGCTTCCGGGTGATCGAGACCTCGCACCTGACCGTTTACGACATCCTCAACTGCAAGACGCTCGCGGTCTCCACCGCGGCCCTCTCGCGACTTGAAGAGAGACTCGCCCGATGAAGACCATGTTTGAAGTCATCCGTCGTCCGCTCGTGACGGAGAAGACCACGGTACAAAAGGAGACGATCCGCACCCTCGCCTTCGAAGTGCATCGCGATGCCACCAAGCCCGAGATCAAGAAGGCGGTGGAGAAGCTCTTCAGCGTGAAGGTCGACCAGGTACGCGTGGCCAACATGCCGGGCAAGCTCCGCCGCCAGGGCCGCTACCAGGGCCACCGTCCCGACTGGAAGAAGGCGTACGTCCTCCTCAAAGAGGGCGAGAAGATGATCGAGTTCCACGAAGCTATCTAAGGCTGACGTCTAGAAGAAATCCAATGGCTCTAAAGACCTACGGTTCCTATACCCCCAGCCGCCGCGTCATGGCGACTCCCGCGTTCGAGGAGATCACCAAGACCCGTCCCGAGAAGGGGCTCACCGAGCCCCTGCGGAGGTCGGGCGGCCGCGACTCGCGCGGACGCCTCACCATCCGGTTCAGAGGGGGCGGTCACAAGCGGCGCTACCGCGTCATCGACTTCAAGCGCAACAAGGACGGCATCACCGCGAAGGTTGCGGCGATCGAATACGACCCCAACCGTTCGGCGCGTCTCGCCCTCCTGCATTACACCGACGGCGAGAAGGCTTACATCCTCTGCCCCGACGGCCTGACTGTGGGGAAGACCGTCATCTCGGGCGAAGGCGCCGACATCCTGCCCGGAAACGCCATGGCGATCCAGCAGATCCCCGCCGGCACCATCATCCACAACATCGAACTGCGCCCCGGCAAGGGCGCGCAGATGGTCCGCTCCGCGGGTGTGGGCGCCCAGCTCGTGGCCAAAGAGGGCGACTACTCGCAGATCAAGCTGCCGTCGGGCGAGATCCGCAAGGTCCACGTGCTGTGCAAGGCGACCATCGGGCAGGTGGGCAACGCCGAGCACAAGAACGTGAAGCACGGCAAGGCCGGCCGCAAGCGCTGGCTGGGCAAGAAGCCTCACAACCGGGGCGTCTCCATGAACCCGGTCGACCACCCGCATGGCGGCGGCGAAGGCCGCACCTCCGGCGGCCGTCATCCGGTGACCCCGTGGGGCAAGCCCACCAAGGGAGCCAAGACGCGGCGCAACAAGCGCACGCAATCCATGATCGTGAAGAGGCGGAAGTAGGACTTCAATGGCTAGATCAACCACCAAGGGTCCGTTCATCGACGGCCACCTGCTCAAGAAGGTCGAAGAGCAGAACAAGACCAACGACAAGAAGGTCATCAAGACCTGGTCGCGCCGCTCCACCATCTTCCCGGAGATGGTGGGCAACACCATCGCCGTCTACAACGGGAAGAAGTTCGTCCCGGTGTACGTCTCCGAGAACATGGTCGGGCACAAGCTCGGCGAGTTCTCGCCCACCCGCACCTTTAAGAGCCACTCTTCGAAGGTCGAGAAGGTGGCGAAGACGGCCGCGGCCGCGGCTCCCGGCGGAAAGGCCTAACCCACCATGCTCGAAGTCAAGGCTGAAGCCAAATACATCCGCACCTCGGCCCAGAAGACCGGCCTCGTGCTTGCGACCATCCGCGGCAAGTCGGTGAGCGACGCCATCGCGACCCTCCAGTTCTCGGAGAAGAAGGTGGCGAAGAGCGTCGAGAAGGTGCTCCGGTCCGCGATCGCGAACGCCACTCAGGAAGCCGAGCGCGTTCAGCAGCGTCGCCTCGACGAAGAGGATCTCGTGGTCTCGCAGGCGTACGCGAACCAGGGCCCGTCCTTCAAGCGCGTCCGTCCCGCTCCCATGGGCCGCGCGTATCAAACGATCAAGCGCACCACTCACATCGTGGTTCATCTGGCGGAAAAGGAATAACCGACCATGGGTCAAAAAGTTCACCCCACGGGCCTGCGGCTCGGATACAACAAGCCCTGGCGCAGCCGCTGGTTCGCCGCGGCCGATTACGCCAAGCTCCTTCATGAGGATCTGAAGCTCAAGAAGGACCTGAAGGCGCGCTTCCAGCATGCGGGGGTCGCCAAGATCGAGATCGAGCGCGCCACCAACAAGCTGAAGGTCGGCATCTTCACTTCGCGGCCGGGCATCATCATCGGCAAGAAGGGCCAGGAAGTCGAGAAGCTCAAGCAGGAGCTCCAGAAGAAGACGGGCAAGGAGGTCTTCATCAACATCCAGGAGATCCTCAAGCCCGAGCTCGACGCCCAGCTCGTGTCCGAGTCGGTCTCCGGCCAGCTCGAGAAGCGCATCGCCTTCCGCCGCGCCATGAGGAAGGCGGTCGAATCCGCTCTCCGCTTCGGGGCCAAGGGCATCAAGATCCGCGTCTCCGGCCGGTTGAACGGCGCCGAGATCGCGCGGTCCGAGTGGTACCTGCACGGCCAGCTGCCGCTGCACACCATCCGCGCCGACATCGACTACGGCTTCTCCGAGGCTAAGACCACGTATGGCCGCATCGGCGTGAAGTGCTGGATCTACAACGGCGAGTCCGAGCCGGTTTCGGCGCGCAGCCGCAACCTGGCCCAGGCTGGTTCGACGCTCGGAGCGGGGGTCTAGAACCATGCTGATGCCCAAGAAGGTCAAGTACCGCAAGCAGCAGCGCGGAAAGCGGGCCGGGAAGGCCTGGTCGGGTAGCTCGGTGTCGTTCGGCGACTTCGGTCTCAAGGCCACGGAAGTGGCGTGGGTGACCGACCGCCAGATCGAGGCCGCGCGCATCGCCATCTCGCGCCACGTCAAGCGCGAGGGCCGCATGTGGATCCGCATCTTCCCGGACAAGCCGGTCACCAAGAAGCCACAGGAAACTCGAATGGGCAAAGGCAAGGGTGCGCCCGACCACTGGGTCGCGGTGGTCAAGCCCGGCCGCGTGCTCTACGAGATGGAAGGCGTGAGCGAGGAGATGGCGAAGGAAGCCTTCCGGCTCGCCGCTCACAAGCTCAACGTGAAGACGAAGTTCGTCCGCCGATTCGAGATGGAAGTGACGAGGTAATCCTGCGGTGAAAATCGAGAAACTCAGAGAAATGGCCCCCGAGGCCCTGGCCGCCCTGGAGAAGGAGCAGCGCGAGAAGATCTTCAAGCTGCGCTTCCAGCACTCGATGGGGCAGCTGGAGAGTTCCGCCTCCAGGCGGACCAGCAAGCGCGACCTCGCCCGGACGCTGACCATTGCGGCCGAGAAGCGGCGCGCGGCCAAGGCGTAGGAAATAAGGAAACGTCATGACAGCCCCCCAGACCCAGTCGACAGCCCCGGCCGAAAAAGAGCGCCGCCAGAACACCAAGGTGGGTGTGGTCATCTCCGACAAGATGGAGAAGACCCGCACCATCGCGGTCCAGCGGTCGGTTCGCCACCCCTTCTACAAGAAGATCATCCGCCGCACCTCCACCTTCCACGCCCACGACGAGAAGAACGTCTCCAAGGCGGGGGACACCGTGAAGATCGTGGAAACGCGTCCGCTCTCCAAGCTGAAGCGTTGGCGCCTGGTCGAGGTCCTGAACAAGGCGAAGGTCACGGAGTAAGCCATGATTCAAATGAGAACCGTCCTGGACGTGGCCGACAACTCGGGAGCGCGCCGCATTTCGTGCATCCTCCCGGTCGGCAACGCCACCGGCCGCTACGCCGGCCTCGGTGACATCATCACCGCCAACGTCAAGGAGTCGACCCCCGAAGCCCCCGACAACGTCAAGAAGGGCAAGGTGGTGAAGGCCGTGATCGTGCGGGTGAAGAAGGAGCAGCGCCGCAAGGATGGCTCCTACATCCGCTTCGACCGCAACGCCGCCGTCCTCATCAAGGAAGACAACGAGCCCGTGGGCACGCGCGTCTTCGGGCCGGTGGCCCGCGAACTGCGCGACCGCAAGTTCATGAAGATCGTCTCCCTCGCCCCCGAGGTTCTCTAGGTCACAAAGGCTTCAGACAAATAACACCATGGCATTCAGGTTTTCCCGTAAGAACGGTCCCAAGAAGGTGGAGAAGATCCGCCTTCGCAAGGGCGACCTTGTCGAGGTGCTCACCGGCAAAGACCGGAAGAAGCGCGGCAAGATTCTCGAAGTCGATCGCTCCACCGGACGGGTCATCGTCCAGGGCGTGCAGATGGTCATGCGCCACACCCGCCCCAATCCCCAGCGGAACATCAAGGGCGGCATCGCCGAGCGCGAAGGCTCGGTGCACGCCTCCAACGTGATGGTCGTGGCCCCCGAGAACAACAAGCGCTCGCGCCTGGGTTCGAAGGTGGTGCCTGGCGACGTCGAAGGCAAGACCAAGCGGGTCCGGGTGGCCATCAAGACCGGTGAGGTACTCGACAAATGAGCGCGCGTCTCAAGGAAGCGTACACAAAGACGGTGGTTCCGCACCTCATGAAGGAGGGCGGCTACAAGAACGTCATGGCGGTGCCCCGGCTCAAGAGCGTGGTGCTGAACATGGGGGTCGGCGAAGCCACCCAGAACATCAAGATCCTCGATGCCGCCGCCGAGGAGCTCGGCCGCATCGTCGGCCAGAAGCCGGCCATCCGGAGGTCCCGCAAGGCGATCGCTGCGTTCAAGGTTCGCGAGGGCATGCCCATCGCCGCCACCGTCACCCTGCGGGGCGACCGGATGTTCGAGTTCGTCGACCGCCTCTTCAACATCGCTCTGCCCCGCGTCCGGGACTTCCGCGGTGTCTCCAACAACGCCTTCGACGGGCGGGGGAACTACACCCTCGGCCTCAAGGACCAGATCATTTTTCCGGAGATCGACTACGCCAAGGTCGAGAAACTCCGCGGCATGAACGTCACCTTCGTCACGACGGCGAATACCGACGCGGAGGGCAGGGCACTGCTCAAGGCGCTCGGCATGCCCTTCAGAAGTTAGTTCTTTAGGAGAAACCCTTCGTGGCCAAGACCTCGCTCATTGCAAAGTCGCTCAGGAAACCGAAGTTCCCGGTTCGGGCCTACACGCGCTGCCGCCGTTGCGGCCGTTCGCGTGGGTATCTCAGGAAGTTCGAAATGTGCCGTATCTGCTTCCGTCAGCTCGCGCTCGCCGGGGACATCCCCGGTGTGGTCAAGGCGAGTTGGTAGGTTCCAAACGGTAAAGGCCTCTTAAGGTAAGCAAAGCTCATGAATATGACCGACCCCATCGGGGACATGCTCACACGCATCCGCAACGGTGTGCGGGCGCGCGCGCCCAAAGTCGACGTGCCGGCCTCCCGCCTGAAGACGGAGATCGCCAAGATCCTCAAGGAAGAAGGCTATATCGCCAACTTCAAGCCGAGCGACCCCAAGGCCGCCGCCACGCCGGACGCGAAGAAGCCGCAGGTGATCCGGATCTATCTCCGCTACGGGCCGAATCTCGAGAAAGTCATCACCGACCTCCAGCGAGTATCCAAGCCCGGCTGCCGCATCTACTGCCGGAAGGACGGGATTCCCCGCGTCTACGGCGGCCTTGGCATCAACATCCTCTCGACCCCCAAGGGCCTCATGACCGGTCGCGCCGCCACCCAGGCCGGCGTGGGCGGCGAGATCCTCTGCAACGTCTGGTAACCGATCCATGTCCCGCATAGGCCGCAAACCGATCCCCCTCCCCAAAGGCGTCACCGTCAGCGTCGCCGCGGGCGCCGTCACCGTGAAGGGCCCCAAGGGTTCTCTCCAGGCCCCGCTTCCTCCCGGCATTTCCGCCGAGGTCAAGGGCACGGAGCTGTCCTACGCCCGCAAAGAGGACACCCGCCAGCAGAGGGCCTTCCACGGCCTCGCCCGCGCGCTCGGAAGCAACGCCATCAAGGGTGTGACCGAAGGGTTCACCAAGGAGATGGACATCGTCGGCGTCGGTTACCGCGCGCAGTCGGAAGGCAAGAACAAGATCGTGTTCTCGCTCGGCTACTCGCATCCCGTCGAGTACATCATTCAGGACGGCGTCACCGTCACCGTCGACAAGCAGACCCATCTCGTGGTGACCGGCATCGACCGGCAGAAGGTGGGACAGGTGGCCGCCGAGATCCACGATCTGCGTCCGCCCGACCCCTACAAGCAGAAGGGAATCCGGTACGTGGGCGAAGTGCTCAAGAAGAAGGCCGGCAAGGCCGGCGCGACTGGCGCCAAGTAACGGCTTTTAGGAAATAGCGCAATGAAGCGAACCAAAGAGGACATCAGGACCAGGATCCATCGCCGGATCCGCAAGCGCATGGCCGGGACCGCCGATCGGCCCCGTCTCGCGATCTTCCGATCGCAGGCCCACATCTATGCGCAGGTCATCAACGACGAGACCGGCACGACGCTGTGCACCGCGTCCTCCCTCGACGAGGTCCTGAAGAAGGACATGAAGCGGGGAGCCACGGTCAAGGCGGCGAAGGCGGTTGGCAAGCTCATCGCCGACCGCGCCAAGGAGAAGTCGGTGGAGCGCGTGGTGTTCGACCGCGGCGGCTTCCTGTATCACGGCCGTATCAAGGCGCTGGCCGACGCCGCTCGCGAGGGAGGCCTCCAGTTCTAGCCATGCGTAAAGGCATCGAAAAGATCGATATTCAGAGCCTCGACCTGAAAGACCAGGTCGTGGGAATCAACCGCGTCACCAAGGTCGTCAAGGGCGGCAAGAACATGTCCTTCGCGGCGCTCGTGGTGGTGGGGGACGGAGCCGGCCACGTCGGCTACGGGATGGGGAAGGCCCGCGAAGTGCCCTCCGCCATCAAGAAGGGCATCGAGGCGGCGAAGAAGAACGTCATCCGGGTGTCCGTCACCAAGGAAGGCTCGACCATCCCACACACCGTGACCGGCCACTTCGGCTCGGGCTCGGTGCTCCTCAAGCCCGCCTCCGAGGGCACCGGCGTCATCGCGGGCGGGGCGGTTCGCGCCGTCATCTCCGCGGTGGGCATCCACAATGTCCTCACCAAGAGCCTGGGCAGCTCCACCGCGCACAACGTGGTCAAGGCCACGATCGACGCGCTGCAGCAGCTCAAGGACCCGCAGACGGTGGCGCGCCTGCGCGGCCGCGACGTCTCCGAGTTCATCGCGGCGCCCAAGGCGAAAGCCAAGGGCAAGGTCGACGCGAGTGCCGCGGTCACGGGCACGGTCGCCCCTGCGGCTTCCGCGGCGCCGGAAGCCGTCTAGGGCACACCAGGAACCAACCAAGAGAATCGGTCAAGCGAGATTATGGCGGCATCCAAAACCAGCAAACCCAAGGCGACGGGAACCTTCAAGGTCGAGCTCTACGGCAGCCTCATCGGCTCCACCGAGGGGCAGCGGGCCTGTGTTCGCGGCCTCGGCCTTCGCCGCATGCGGCACGTGGTCGAGCGCGAGGACACCCCCGCGAACCGCGGCATGGCCAAGAAGGTCCCGCATCTCGTCCGCTTCGTCTAGCGAGAAGCCTCCCCTAAACGCCAAGAACCAAGGAACCACAGAAGGTCATGACCACCGGTCTCAACGATCTCCGTCCCCACCCGGGCTCCACCAAGAACCGCAAGCGTGTCGGCCGCGGCCCCGGCTCGGGCATGGGCAAGACGGCCACCCGCGGCGAAAAGGGCCAGAAGAGCCGCAGCGGCTGGGCCAGCAAGCCCGGCTTCGAGGGCGGCCAGATGCCGCTCTTCCGCCGCCTGCCGCGGCGCGGCTTCAACAACATCTTCCGCGTGGAGTATGCGGTCCTGAACCTCCAGCAGCTCGAGCTGTTCCGGGCCGGAAGCACGGTTTCCCCCGAGGATTTCGTGGCCAAGGGTTTCATCGGCAAGAGCGAGACGGGTTCGGTCAAGGTCCTCGGCAAAGGCAAGCTCTCCAAGGCCCTCACCGTCAAAGCGCATCGCTTCAGCGCCTCCGCGAAGGAAGCCATCGAGAAAGCCGGCGGCAAGGTCGAGCTTCTCGGCGTCAAGGCGGCGGCCTAAGAGCCGCCTTCAACCACAACCCACTCTTCGAATTCACCACATAAGCACGGTCGAGGCCAGATGAACATACTGCAAAGCCTCCGCAACATTTGGGACGTCCCGGATCTGCGAAGGCGCGTGCTCTTCACGCTTTCCATGCTGTCCGTCTACCGGCTCGGGTCGCACATCCCGACCCCGGGGATCAACTCGAAGTCTCTCGTGGAGTTCTTCGAGCAGAACAAGAGCAACGTGTTCGGCCTGGTCGACATGTTCTCGGGCGGCAACCTCGGCAACTTCACCATCTTCGCCCTCGGCATCATGCCGTACATCTCGGCGTCGATCATCCTGCAGCTCCTCACCGTGGTGTGGCCCTACCTCGAGCGCATCAGCAAGGAAGGCGAACTCGGCCGCCGCAAGATCACCCAGTACACCCGATACGGCACTGTCCTCCTCGCTCTCGTGCAGTCATTCGGCATCGCGCTGTGGCTGGAGCGGACGACCCTCACGCAGCAGTTCAAGATCGTGGAGACTCCGGGCTGGGGCTTCCGTCTCTTCGCCGCCCTCACCATGACCACGGGCACCGCCTTCATCATGTGGCTGGGCGAGCAGATCACCGAGCGCGGCATCGGCAACGGGATGAGCCTCATCATCTTCGCCGGCATCGTGGTCGGCTTCCCGCGCTCGGTCCTCGACACCTTCTCGAAGATCCAGCGGGGCGAGCTTTCCCTCATCACCGCGATCATCCTGGTCGCCCTCATGGTGGTGGTGGTCGCCTTCATCGTCTTCGTCGAACGTGGCCAGCGCCGGCTCACCGTCCAGTACGCGAAGCGCGTGGTGGGTAACAAGATGATGGGCGGGGCCTCCACCCACCTGCCCCTGCGCGTGAACACCTCGGGCGTCATCCCCGTGATCTTCGCGTCCTCGATCATCGCTTTCCCGCAGACCATCATCCAGATGTTCGCCCCCAACAACGTCTGGATGCAGTCGGTCTCCGAGCAGCTCCGCTGGGGCATGCCCCTGTACAACCTGCTCTACGTCACGTTCATCATCTTCTTCTGCTACTTCTATACCGCGATCGTCTTCAACCCGGAGGACGTGGCGGAGAACATGCGCAAGGCCGGCGGCTTCATTCCCGGCATCCGTCCGGGCAAGCGGACGGCGGAGTACCTCGACAAGGTGCTTGGGCGAATCACCTTCGGCGGCGCCATCTACCTCGCGCTGATCGCTCTGCTTCCCGAGTTCCTCATCACCGGCTTCAAGGTCGCTCCGCTCCCCATCATCGGCCCCGGCCTCGACGCCTTCCTCACCAACAACGGTCTGTCCTGGATCACGGAAGGCCTCGGACTGACCTTCCTGTTCGGCGGCACCTCGCTCCTGATCGTGGTCGGCGTGGCCATGGACACGGTGGCCCAGATCGAAGCGCAACTCGTCATGCGTCATTACGATGGCTTCACCGGTCGAGGCCGGAGGATTCGTGGGCGCCGCTGATGCCCAGACGAAGCGTCCTCTGTGCTTCCTCCTCCTGGGCCCTCCCGGCGCAGGAAAAGGAACTCAGTCGGCGATCATCGCCCGCCGGACGGGTGTGGCCCGCATTTCCACCGGGGAAATGTTGAGGGACGCCATCGCCCGCAAGACGCCGCTCGGTGAGCAGGCGGCGCCGCTCATGGACAATGGGAACCTGGTTCCCGACTCCCTGCTCGTCGCGCTCATCGCGGAACGCGTGACGGAGGCCGATTGCACGAACGGCTTCCTGCTCGACGGGTTCCCGCGCACCGTGAATCAGGCCGAGTCCCTCGACCGCCTCGTCGCGGACCGCGGCATGGAGCTCGTGGTCATGAACTTCGACGTTCCGCGCGCCGTGCTTTTGCGCCGGCTCTCGGGCCGCCGCTGGTGCCCGAACTGCCAGGCCACGTATCACGTGGAGACATCGCCCTCGAAGAAGCCGGGGATCTGCGACCAGTGTGGCAGCAAGCTCATCCAGCGGCCGGACGATCGGGAGAACGTGGTCGCGAAGCGCCTCGAGGCCTACGAGGCCCAGACCGTTCCCGTGATCCAGCATTACGAGAAGCGGGGGCCCGTGCACCGGGTCGACGGCTACCGCGACGTCGACGACGTGTTCGCCGAGGTCGAGCAGTATCTCACCGGGGCGATGTCATGACGACGCTTCGTTCGTTCTCCGAGATGGAGACCATGCATC
The DNA here is from genome assembly GCA_019694155.1 of Vicinamibacteria bacterium. Classification (GTDB taxonomy): domain Bacteria; phylum Acidobacteriota; class Vicinamibacteria; order Fen-336; family JAGNNV01; genus JAGNNV01. The sequence continues at coordinate 24,699 of JAIBCN010000178.1, forward strand.
GCGCGTGCAGCATCGTGGTGGAGACCCTCGCCATCCTCGCCGAGCACACGAAGCCCGGCGTCACCACCAAGGAGCTCGATCTCGTCGCGGCGGAGAATCTCCGGAAGCACGGGGCCAAGTCGGCGTTCCTCGGCTACCACGGGTTTCCGGCCACCCTCTGCGTCTCCGTCAACGAGGAAGTCGTCCACGGGATCCCGGGGAAGCGCGTTCTCAACGAAGGGGACATCGTCGGCCTGGACTTCGGGGCGATCGTGGACGGCTACTACGGTGATGCCGCGCGCACCGTGGCGGTCGGACAGGTCTCACCGGAGGCCGAGCGGCTGATGAAGGTGACTCAGGAGTCGCTGATGCTCGCCATCGAGACCGCTCATCCCGGCAAGCGGCTCGGAGACATCGGCCACGCCGTGGAGAGCCACGCGGTGCGGCACGGCTACACCGTGGTCCGCGAGCTGTCCGGGCATGGAATCGGCAGGAAGCTCCACGAAGACCCCCAGGTTCCGAACTACGGCCCCCCGGGGAAGCGCGAGCGACTGCAGCCGGGGATGTGCCTGGCCCTCGAGCCCATGGTGAACGCCGGGGCCGCCGCCACGCGGACGCTCGACGACAAGTGGACCGTGGTCACCGAGGACAGATCGCTTTCTGCCCACTACGAGCTTACAATTGCGGTGACGGAACACGGTCCGTGGGTGCTGTCTGAGCCGTATCCCTTCGCGCAAAGCGTGCGTCATGCGTAGTTTGTATGGCGAAGAGCGAGCGAATTGAGATGACAGCCCGGGTCATGGAAGCGTTGCCGTCGTCCCTGTTCAGGGTCGAAACCCTTGGAGACAGTGGAAAAGTCCGCCAGGTCACCGCGCATTGCGCTGCCTCAGACGCCCTGAGGGTCCGGCCCGGCGACGTGGTCGTTGTTGAGTTTTCACCGTTTGATCTTTCGCGCGGCCGCATCGTTCGATGCGTCTCATGAGATAGGTCAGCGAGAGATACATAGGAAACGGAGTTTCAAGAAGTGAAGGTCCGATCATCGGTCAAGAAAATTTGCGTCAAGTGCCGCGTCATCAAGCGGCAGGGCGTTGTCCGCGTCATCTGCGCAAACACCAAGCATAAGCAGCGGCAGGGGTAGAGAATGGCTCGCATCGCAGGCGTCGATCTTCCTCGAACCAAACGGGTCGAGACAGGTCTCCAGTACATTTACGGCGTCGGTCCACACCGCGCCAAGAAGATCCTCGCCGAGGTGAAGATCGACCCGAACGTCCGGGTCAAGGATCTCTCGGAAGAGGAAGTGAGCCGGATCGCGAAAGCCATCGAAGCTCAAGGCGCCGTCGAAGGCGACCTGCGCAAGCAGGTGTCCCTCGACATCAAGCGCCTGATCGAGATCGGCTCGCACCGCGGCTCCAGGCACCGGCGGAATCTCCCGGTTCGCGGGCAGCGGACCAAGACGAACGCGCGAACCCGCAAGGGCCCCCGCAAGGGCGCGCGCGTCAAGAAGTGACGCCGCACCGAACTCTCTAGGAATCAAAGCATGGCAGCCTCCACCACGACTCCCACCAAGGCCGAACCCGGCAAGAAGACCCGCAAGGAGCGCAAGCACGTGCCGCACGGCACGGTAAGCATCCAGGCCTCCTTCAACAACACCAAGATCACCATCACCGACGCCGCGGGCAACGTGATCGCGTGGTCGAGCTCGGGGAGCCTCGGCTTCAAGGGTTCGCGCAAGGGCACGCCGTTCGCGGCCCAGCAGGCGGCCACCACCGCCGCCACCAATGCGAAGGACCACGGGCTCAAGTCCGTGGACGTCCGCATCCAGGGCCCGGGCAGCGGCCGCGAGTCGGCCATCCGCGCCTTCACCGCGGTGGGCGTCGAAGTGAAGTCGATCCGCGACATCACACCCATCCCCCACAACGGCTGCCGGCCGCCCAAGCGCCGCCGCGTCTAGTTTCCCTCAGGAAACGCAAGCTAAGACCAATCTAAGGCAAGCACACACACATGGCTCGATACATAGGACCCACCGGGAAGCTCTCCCGCCGCGAAGGGATCAACCTCTTCCTCAAAGGCCGCCGCGACACGTCCGGCAAGGCGGCCATTGAAAAGCGCAACTATCCGCCCGGTCAGCATGGCCGCAACGCCAAGCCCAAGACCCAGGGTTACGGCCTGCAGATGCGCGAGAAGCAGAAGGTCAAGCGCATCTACGGCCTTCTCGAACGGCAGTTCCGCCGCACCTTCGACCGCGCCTCCCAGCAGAAGGGCGTCGTGGGTGAGACCCTTCTGATCCTCCTCGAGCGCCGCCTCGACTCCGCGGTCTTCCGCATGGGCTTCGCCGCTTCCCGCGCTCAGGCCCGCCAGCTCGTCGGACACGGACACGTCCGGGTCAACGGCAAGAAGGCCGATATCCCGTCCTACGAGGTCAGCCTCAACGACGTGATTTCGCTCTCGGAGCGCGCCTCCAAGCTCAAGTACGTGGCCGAGGCGCTCGAGGACGCCAAGGGTCGCACGGCCCCGCGCTGGATCGAGCTCGACCCCGCCGCCCGCTCGGGCAAGGTGAAGGCCATGCCGTCGCGCGACGACGTGAACTTCCCGATTCAGGAGCAGCTCATCGTCGAGCTCTACTCCAAGTAAACCTGCGCCTCGAGCGCGACGCGCCCTGGCGCGACCGCAACACACGATTCTTCGTTTCACCCCTTTACATCCAGCAACCCGTACCGACCACAAGGAAGACAAGACCCGATGCTCTGGAAAGGCTTTCAGCGCCCCCGCCACCTCGAGATCGACGACGAGATCTCGAACGACACCTACGGCCGTTTCTTCGCGCAGCCGTTCGAGCGCGGTTTTGGAACCACGGTCGGCAACGCCATGCGCCGCGTCCTGCTCTCGAGCATCGAGGGCGCCGCGGTCACCGCGATCCGCATCGAGGGCGTGCTGCATGAGTTCTCGCCCATCCCCGGCGCCACCGAGGACGCGACCGACCTCATTCTCAACCTCAAGAAGCTCTCGCTCCGTCTGAACGTCGATCATCCCAAGACGATCTACCTCAAGACTTCGGAGGCGGGGGAGATCCGGGCCAAGCACATCACCCCCGACGCCGACGTCGACATCCTCGACCCCGAGGCTTACATCGCGACCCTCTCCGCGGGCGCCTCCCTCAACATCGAGATGGTGGTGAAGCCGGGCCGCGGCTACATCCCCGCCGAGAAGAACTTCGACGAGTCGCTCTCCATCGGCTGGATCCCCATCGACTCCGTCCACTCGCCGGTGCGCAAGGTGAACTACTTCGTCGAGGCCGCCCGCGTCGGTCAGGCCACCGACTACGAGAAGCTCACGCTCGAAGTCTGGACCAACGGCGTCACCACCCCGCGCGACGCGGTGGGCCTCGCCGCCCGCCTCATCCGCGAGCACATGCTGATGTTCCTCAATCTGCCCGAGCAGGCCGAGGCTCTGCCCCAGGCCGCGTCCGAAGCGGCGCCGCTGCCCGTGGGCGACACCGACCGCGAGGCGCTGCGCGAGAAGCTCGGCCGCAAGATCGACGATCTCGAGCTGCCCGTCCGCGCCTACAACTGCCTCACCCAGATCAACGTCAAGACCGTGGGCGAGCTGGTGGTGCGCACCGAGAGCGAGCTGCTTCGGATCAACAAGTTCGGTCAGAAGTCGCTGAACGAAACCAAGGACCAGCTGCGCAAGTGGGGGCTCTCCCTCGGCATGCGGCTCCAGCCCGACCTTCTCCGGCGCGACTGATCAGAGACAAGATTGCTCCCGCCCCGAGGGGATCCGGGGCGAGGACAGACACCTAAGGACCAAAGACCATGAGACATCGATCCGCCGGACGAAAGCTGGGACGCACTTCCGCCCACCGCATCGCCTTGCTGCGGAATCTCGCCACCGCGCTTCTCCGGGAGGAGCGCATCGAGACCACCCTTCCCAAGGCCAAGGAACTCCGCCCGTTCGCCGAGAAGATCATCACCCTGGCCAAGCGCGAAGGAACGGCAGCCCAGCGCGTGCACGCGCGACGCATGGCCGCGCGCGACATCCACGATCCTCTCGTGGTGAAGAAGCTGTTCGACGTGATCGGGTCGCGCTTCCAGACCCGGAACGGCGGATACACCCGTATCGTGAAGCTCGGCCATCGTCCGGGCGATAACGCCGACACCGCGCTCATCGAGCTCGTCGGATACGAGTACAAGGCCAAGGAGAAGGCCCCCAAGGCCGAGAAGGCCGCCGCACCCGCCGCCAAGTAAGAAGGCGCCGGAACGTCGCAACGATCGGGCGGCCCTCGCGGCCGCCCTTTCCTTTTGCGGAGACCCAAGCCGGGCGCGCGGCCGTTCAGCTAGGGTGCGACCCGTTCCACCTTCGCGAACGTGCGGTCGGGGCCGAACTTGAAGGTCGCGATGAGCGGCACCCGGTCGATCGCGGTCCGCCGGAAGAGCCAGCTCGCCACGGCCTGCTCGGCCGCGGTCTTCAGGAGATCGGGGCCTTCGACGGTGTGCACCGTCACCTTGCCGGCCAGATCGACCGAGAAGCGCACGACCACGTCACCGGCGACGTTCCCCAGCCGCGCCATGGGCGGCCAAACCGGCCGCCGGCCCCTCACCAGTTCAGGGATGTTGTCCCCCAGGAGCACGTCGGTGATGGCGGAGGCCCCCTGTTCCTTGGGAGGCGGCTCCTGTCGGACGGGAATCACATCGGTATCTTCGGCAGGGGCTTCCGGAGTTGCGGCGGCCGCGGCGGCGGGCGGCGCCGGAACCGGGGCGCGGCCAGCCGTCTCGGGAGGAGCCGCGAGTCCCGCGTTCGCTGGCTGCGAAGATGAAGGCGTCTGGGGGGCGGGCGCCGGCGCCGCGGCGGCCGCGGCGGTGGCATTCTTCGGATCGACAGCCTTGAGAGTGACGGCGGGTGGAGGTCCGGGAGCCCAGTCGGCGCGAATCGTGAACACGAGGCCGGAGGAGCTTTCTGCGGCCGCGAACCGCCACGCCTTCACCGCGCGCAACAGGGCCTCGCCCACGGCAGCGTTGCCCTCCACCACCGCAGCCTCCCGCACTTCTCCCTGCGTCCCGAGCGCGACCATCACCGAGGCCGTCTCGGCCGCGGTCAGGCCAATGGGGGCTGTCGGGGCGCCGCCGCTCTTCAATTCCGGGATCCCCGGCGCCCGCTGCAGAGCCGGCAGCTTCAGGGCGAAAGTGATCGACTGGGACAGGCGCACCTTGACCGGCTTTCCGGCAAGCCGGGTGGGCTCGTATTCCCACATCTTTACCGCTGCCATCGCCGCTTCATCGAGGCCCGGAACCGAACGGCTCACGCGGGTGCTCTCCACCTTGCCGTCTTCCGAGATGACGACATCGAGAATCACGATGCCGCGAACTCCCTCCGCGGCGGCCGCCGCCGGGTACTCCGGCGCGACGTACTTCTTCCGGGCGGGTACCGGCACTTCCTGGCCGGCGACTTTCGCGTCGACGGGCGTCTGTGCCGTGGGGACTGGGGAGGGTGTGGGGGTCTGAGCCCGCAGAGAAGGGCTGACGAGGGACAGGAGGGTGATCGCTGCGGTCTTCTTGAGCACTAGTCCTCTTCCTTGTGGTCGCCGGGCCGATGCGCCCGGATCTCCGCCGCCACCTTCTCCAGAAGGTGGCCCGGCACCTCATCGTACCGGATCAGCTCCATATGGAAGGAACCGCGTCCACCGGTCAGGGAGGTGAGGTCCTGATCGAAGGTTTCGAGCTCCGCGAGGGGCACTTCCGCCTTGATTTTCTGCAGGTCCCGGTAGGGCTCCATGCCCTGGGGGCGCCCGCGCCGGCTCGACAGATCGCCCATCACCGCGCCCGCGAACTCCTCCGGCATCACGACCTCCACCGACATCATGGGCTCGAGCAGGGTGGGCCGGCACTTCGCGACCGCGTCCTTGAAGGCGAGCGAGCCCGCGATCTTGAAGGCCATTTCCGAGGAGTCCACGTCGTGGAACTGCCCGTCCGTGACCTCGACCTCGAAGTCCACCATCGGGCAGCCCGCGACGTAGCCGCGTTTGCGGCTTTCCTGGATGCCCTTCTCGATGGCGGGGAGGAAGTTTCGCGGAATCGAGCCCCCGAAGGTTCCGTTGATGAACTTGAAGTCCTCGCCGCGCGGGAGCGGGCGCATGGTGATCTTGCAGTCCGCGAACTGGCCGTGGCCGCCCGTCTGCTTCTTGTGCCGTCCGTGGCCGTCGGCCGTGGCCTTGATGGTCTCGCGATAGGGGATGGTGGGGCGCTTGAGGTTCACTTCGACCTTGTAGCGCTTGGCGAGCTTGCTGACCACGGTCTCGATGTGGAGCTGGCCGAGGCCGCGCAGGAGCAGCTCATGGGTCTCGGTCGCGTGCTCGAGCTTCAGGACCGGATCCTCCTCGATGAGGCGGCTCATGGCGATGCCGATCTTGTCGTCGTCACCGCGCGTCTTGGGGGCGATCGCGAAGGTGGTGAGGGTCTCCGGCCACTCGATGGGCGGGAAGGTGATGGGCTTGGCCTTGTCGGAGAGGGTGTCGCCGGTGTGAGCTTCCTTGAGCTTCGCGAGTACGCCGATGTCGCCCGCGATCAGCTCGGTGGCGGGCACGAGCGTCTTGCCGACCACGTGCGCCAGAGCGCCCACGCGCTCCTGCGCGTCGCGGCTCGCGACCGTGATGGTGAGGTCGTGATTGAACCGGCCCGAGATCACGCGGATGAACGAGAGCCGTCCTGCGTGAGGATCGGAGATGGTCTTGAACACGAAGGCCGAGGCCGGTGCGTTCACCGAGCAGGCTCTGGTTTCCTCGCCCGCCGGGCCCTTGCCTTTCGCGTCCGGCCGGTCCGCGGGGCTTGGGAGGAAGGCCACGATCACGTTCAGTAGCTGGGGCGCGCCGATGTTCTTGATCGAGGAGAACGGAAGAGCGGGGAAGACCTGGCCGCGATGGCAGGCTTTCTTCAGGCCTTCCGCGAGGACCGCGGGCGCGAGCGTCCCCTTTTCGAAAAACTCCGACATGAGGGCCTCGTCGGTCTCCGCCACCACTTCCACGAGTTCCTGGCGGAAGCGCGCGGTGGCCTCCTCGAGGTCCTTGGGCATCTGCAGTTCGCTGAACGTGCCGCTCTCGTCGTCCTTGAAGGCGAAGGCCTTGGAGTTCACGAGATCGACCACGCCTTTGAACGCGGCGCCTTCGCCGATGGGGAACGCGATGGGCGTCACCGTCCGCCCGAAGGCCTTGCGCAGGGCCTCCACGGTGTGGCCGAAGGACGCGTGCTCGCGGTCCATGCGGTTGATGACGAAGACGCGGGGAAGCTCCATGTCTTCGGCTGCGTGAAAGAGCCGGTGGGTCTGCACCTCCGGGCCCGCGACCGCGTCCACCACCTCGATGGCCGCATCCGCAGCCCGAAGCGCCGAGAGCGCCTCGCCCACGAAGTTCGCGTAGCCGGGAGTGTCGATCAGGTTGATGCGCGTGTCGCCCCAGTCGCCGCTCGCCACCGAGGTCTGGATCGATATCTTCCGTTCGATCTCCTCGGGGTCGAAGTCGGTGGCCGCGGTGCCGTCGGTGACGTGCCCGAGCCTCGGCGTCACACCCATCGTGAACAGAGCGTCGGCCACGATCGAGGTCTTCCCGCAGCCTCCGTGACCCACCAGCGCCACGTTGCGGATCTGCGTGCTCTCGAAAGCCTTCATGGGACCTCCACTCTCAGGCCGGGCCTTGGAGAACCGCCCGGAGGGTTCAGCGGTGTTTGGGGTTCAACTGTCCGGATCTTAGCGAATGGGTCAAGGGGTTCATATGATGCAAAGACACCCTAAGATTGCGCCTGCATGTGGCTCTCCGAGAAGGCGCTCGTCTTTGTCGACACGGGCAGCGCCGCTCTCGCGGTCTACCGGGAGGGGTTCTCCGGTCCGCGCCTGGAGCGCTTCGCTGCCGAGCGATTCGCCTCTCAGGCGAGCGGCGGGGATCTCTTCAAGGACGTGATGGCGGGGTCCAGGGAAGCGGTCTTACGGCTTGCCCGCGAACTGAAAGCGCCCTCGCGCGACGCCACCCTCCTCCTGCCGCTCGGCGCCTCGTTTCCTTCGATCGTGGACCTGTCCGGGCAGGCGAAGGCGCCGGCCGAGATCGAGGAGGCGGATCTCGTCCGCTTCCGCCTCGCCCCGTTGCTGCCCTTTCCGATCGCCCTCGCCGAAGTGAGATTCGAGCGATCGGCGTCGGTTCGGTCCGGTTCGGTTCTGGCCCAGGCGGTGCCCAAGGCCGCCATCGCCGAAGGCGAGAGCGTGATGACCTCGCTCGGCTTCGGCCGCCCCCGGGTGACCTCCGCTCTCTCCGCCGCCCTGCGAGGTCTGCCTCCAAGGCCGGGGACGGTCGACCTCGTCTTCGGCGACTCGGCCTGCGCGATCGCCGTCCGCGATGCGATGGGCGTCATGGAGGCGATCCATCTCCGCCTTCTCGTCCCGGGCGACGATCGCGCGCAGCGCTCGATCGACGAGGCCCGCCGCGCGACCAGCGAGGTTCAGGAAATCCGGGTGCTCGGGGAGGACGCGGCTTCCCTTTCGGCTCGGGCTCAAGGTCTCGGAGTTCATCCCGCGTTCGAGGCCCGAGCGATTTCCGGCGTCGCCGATCCTCAGCGCTTCCCTTTTCTCTCCGTCTTCCACGAGAGCCGCGCGAAATGAGCCTCGGCCTTCCCGAATTCGGCTCGCGCGGCGAGGATCCGGCGCGCGGCGTCTGGCGCGCGGGTCAGATCGCGGGCCTCATGGCTCTCGCCTACGCGGCGGCCATTGCGGTCACCGAAGGAATGGCGGCGAGCGCGGCCGATCGATCGAGGGAGAAGGCCTCGGCCGAAGTGGCGGCGATGGCGCAGTCGGCCGAAAGCTCCCGCCGGACGCTGCTCAGGAACGCGGACCTTCTGACCGCGGCCAGCAGTGTCGCCTCCGCGCCCGACCGGGTCATCGCGGACATCGAGGCGCTCCTGCCCGCCGCGGTGTCCGTGGTGAGCTACAAGATCGACTATCAGCAGGACGCGTCGGCCCACCTCGATCTCGTTGTCGTGGCCGGCGGTCCCGAGGCCTACGATAGGTTCCTGAGCGCCCTTTCGAAGTCGAAGCACTTCAGCGATATTCGGCCCGGCGCGGAAATCCGTCCGGGGCTCGTTCGCGCCACCGTGGCCGCCGTTCATCGCCCGAAAGGCACCGATCGATGAAGCGCCGCCTGGGGAGGGAAGTCCGGGCCTTGCTGCCGTGGCTTGGGGCCGCTCTGGTCTGGTTCGGGCTCGTGGCCCCCATGCGCGCCGACCAGGAGAATCGACTGAGCCAGCAGAGCCGGATCCGGCGGGAGCGCCTGAAAGCCGAGCGCGGACTGCACGAGAGTCAGGCCCTGAGGGAACGCATTGCGGACGCGCTCGCGAAGGTCTGTCGCGCTTCTCCCGACCCAGCGGCCCTCCGCCAGCGGACGGTGGCAGCGGCCGCCGGCCTGCCTCTCGCGCCCTTTGCCCTCACCGTAACCGGGGGGCCCGACGGAGGGGCCACCGTGGAGGCAACAGGGGTGCGCAGCGCCGTTCGAGAGCTCCTTCGCCGCCTCGGAGACCCCGCCCGCGGGGGTTTCCTGAGGTCTGTCACCCTTCGCGAGAAGGGCGGAAGCTCCAGCCTCTCGGCGACCACCGGCCTTTTCGCTTCGTTCCCGGCGGGAATTCTCCCGGCGCCTCGTCCCTGCTCCGGGGCCGCCGAACCCGCCGCCGTCGCCGACCCCGAAGGCCCCCGGGCGGCGCCGAGGTCCGTCGTACCCGCGCCCAGGGCGCGCCCCACCCTTCCGCCCGTACCCGTTCCCACCATCCCCGCCGCGGTGGAGCCGGCCCCCGCGCCGCCCTTCGCTCTGGTCGCGTTCCTCAGTGCCGAAGGAAAGAGCCGCGTGTCCATCCGGGTAGGGGACGAAATCCGCGTGCTCTCCGTCGGGGAGTCGGTCGATGGCTGGAAATGCGTCTCCATAGATCGCGACGAAGGCGCGGTGTTCACTTCGCCCCGGGGGCGGGTGGTGCTCAAGCCCGGTTCATCGCAACACTGACATTGACCGCAGGTCGCCCGGCGTGTAGCGTTCTCCGCACGACGGTGACTCTGGACCGATCCGGATCCGGGGGGTAAGGCCCCAGAGCGTTCACCGTTCTTCAAGCGAGGCGCCACGTGGAGACCAAAGAGCGATACGGTCGGTACGTCCTGGAGTTCGAGGACGCGCGAACCAGCGCTGGCTCGTTTTTCCGCGCCGTTCAACTCGGGAACTCCGGGTACGAGCGGCACGTTCAACTGTTCCGTTCGGAACTCCTGGCCCCCGATGTGGCCCAGGCCATCGCCGATGGCCTGAAGAACGGCCTCCAGGTCCAGCACGCCCAGGTCGTCCGCGGCTTCGAGGCCGGACGGCTCGACAAGTCGGCCTTCGCGGCCTACGAGATGTTCGAAGGCCGGTCGGTGGGCGCCCTCATGGAGCGCTCGCAGACCGAAGGCCATCCCTTCGCGCCGGATCACGCGCTGCTCATCGTCAGCAAGGCGGCGGCCGCGCTCGAGGCCGCGCAGGCCAGGAAGCAGACTCACGGATTCCTCGTTCCCGAGTTCATCCACGTGTCTCACGACGGTGAGGTGAGCGTCCGGGCCTTCGGCCTTTCCCCGCGCGCGCTTCGAAACGCCAACTGCGTTGGGGTCCGCGAAGCCGGCTTCCTCGCCCCCGAGGTCGAGGGCGCCGCTCCTCTCGACATCCGGGCCGACGTGTTCAGCCTGGGCGCGCAGCTCTTCGAGATGCTCACCGGCGTGGCCCTGCCGCGGACCGAGTCGACGCTCAAGAGCATCGACGCCGCGCGGATCCAGTCGCCCGGCACCGACGGCACGCCCATTCCGAAGGCGCTCGCCGCGCTCCTCGTCCAGGCCCTCGCCGAGGATCCGGCGCGGCGGTACAAGGACGCGACCGCTTTCAAGAAGGCCGTCGACACGCTGCTCTTCTCCGGCGACTACTCGCCGACCACTTTCAACCTCGCGTTCTTCATGCACACCCTGTTCCGCGACGAAGGGGATGACGACGCGGTGCGCATCAAGGCCGAGAAGACCGCCGACTATCGCGCGTATGTCGCCGCGATGAACGCCCCGCCCCCGCCTCCCCCCGCGGCTCCGGCGCCCGCGCCCGCCGCGGTGGTTTCTGCTTCGGGCCTCGTTCACAGCGCTCCTCCGGCCCCCCCCAAGGCCGTGCTCGAGAGCACCGTCCGGATGGACGCGATCAAGCCCGAGGTCTTCAAGGCGGAAGCGGCGAAGTTCGAACCGAGCCGGCACGACTCGGGACGCACGCCCCGCATTCCCGCGGCGGCGCCGGTTCCCGCTCCGGCGAGCCCGGCCGACGACCAGCTCTTCCAGAGCGTCCTCGCGGAGAAGAAGGGCTTCCCGATGGCGCCCGTCGTTGTCGGTGTGGTGGTCGTCGCCGCGATCGCCGGGTACTTCTTCACGCGTCCGGGCGCTCCCGCGCCCACCCCCGGCCCCGCGGCCGCCCCCACCATGAACGCGGCGGAGACCGCGGCTCTCGCTCGCGTGCGCGAACTGGAGTCGCGCCTCGCCTCTCTCGAGGCCGAGAAGGTCGCGGCCGAGCAGAAGGCGGCGGACGAGGCGCGGAAGTCGATCGAGGCCCAGGCCAAGGCGCGGGGCCGCGCGGTCGATCCCGCCGAGCTTCAACGCGCCCAGGATGAGGCCAGGAAGAAGGCCCAGGCCGATCAGGAAGCGCGCGTTCAGGCGGAGCGTCAGAAGATCGAAGAAGAGAGAAAGAAGGCGGAAGAGACGCGCGCCGCGGAAGCGGCGAAGGCCGCGGAGGCCGCCAAGGCGCTCGAAGCGGCGGCGGCCGCACCTTCTCTGACCCCCACGAGCACGCCCATCGCCGCGGCCGCGTCACCCGCGGCGGCGACGCCCGCGCCCTCCGTCGCCTCCACGGCCGTGGCGAGTTCGGCCTCGCCCGCACCCGCCGGAGGCCCCGTTCTGCTCGACCTCGCCGATCCTGCCGTCGTGCCGCCGGCCCTCGTTTCACAGGTCAAGATCGAGTACCCGCCGATGGCTCGCGCCCAGAGGGTCATGGGTTCCGTCGTGATCTCCGCCCTCGTGGACGAGCAGGGCAATGTGGCGGAAGCGCGCATCATCCGCGGCGTCGCCGGCACCTCCGGCCTCAATCAGGCGGCGCTCGACAACGTGAAGCGGCGCAAGTACAAGCCCGCGACGCTCAACGGGAAGCCGGGCCGCGCCTGGGTCGCCATCCAGATCGACTTCAAGCTCTAAGCTTCCAGGCTTCAGGCTGCGCCTCGTCCCGCGTCCCGGGCTCGAGGTCGCCCGCCGCTTACGAGGACACATGATCACAACCGCTCTTGCCGTGATGACTCTTCTCCAGGGGGCCCCCGTCGTGCCGAAGACCGCTTCGAAGACCGCCGCCGATCCCTTCCTCACCCGCGCCCGGGCTATCCTGAAGGAGACGCCGCTCATCGACGGCCACAACGATGTGCCCTGGGCCATCCGGATTTCCAAGGAGAAGCCGATGGACGTCGAGGCCTATGACCTGCGCAAGGCCACGGCGGGTCAGACCGACCTCCCGCGCATGGCGCAGGGCATGATGGGCGGCCAGTTCTGGTCCGTCTACATCCCCGGCGAGGAGGAGACGAAGAAGCTCGGCTACGCCAAGGTGCAGCTCGAGCAGATCGAGATCGCGCGCCGCGTGATCCAGAAGTATCCCGACCGCCTCGAACTCGCGGTGAACGCCTCGCAGGTCCTGCCCATCTTCCGCCGGGGCAAGGTCGCGTCGATGCTGGGCATGGAGGGGGGGCACGCGATCGAGAATTCGCTCGGAGCGCTGCGGGCCTTCTACGCCCTGGGGGCGCGCTACATGACCCTCACCCACAACGTCACCCTCGACTGGGCCGACGCCGCCGCCGGGCCCGCCACCCACGGCGGCCTCACGAAGTTCGGGGAGGAAGTCGTGCGCGAGATGAACCGCCTCGGCATGATGATCGACCTTTCGCACACGTCGCCCGAGACCATGGAGGACGCGATCCGGGTAAGCGCCTCCCCGGTGATCTTCTCGCACAGCTCGGCGCGCGCGCTGTGCGACGTGCCGCGTAATGTCCCCGACGCCATCCTGCGGCAGGTGGCGTCGAACGGCGGTGTGGTGATGGTGACGTTCGTGCCCGGCTTCATCTCCCAGGACATCGCGACGAAGGCCCGCGAGCGCCGCGAAGCCCTGAAAGCGAAGCTCGAAGGGGTCACCGATGAAGCGGAGAAGAAGCGGATCACCGACGAAGTCGCCGCCCAGTTCAAGACGAAGAACGCGACCCTTGCCCAGGTCGCGGACCATATCGAGCACATCCGAAGGATCGCGGGCGTCGACCATGTCGGCCTCGGCGGCGACTACGACGGCACCGATGAGCTTCCCGAAGGCCTCGAGGACGTGTCGAAGTACCCGGGCCTCGTAGCCGAGCTTCTGCGCCGGGGCTGGACCGATGCCGACGTGAAGAAGCTCGTGGGCGAGAACATCCTCCGCGTGTGGGCGAGCAACGAGCAGATCGCGGCGCGCCTCCGGAACGAGCGCCCGGCCTCCACCGCGACCATTGAAGCCCTGGACGGAGCCCGGAAATAGGCGGGCTGTCCTCCTCCATGGTGGAACGATAAGATCCGCCCATCACGATGAGCCGGGAACGCGTACCGACGTATGCCGACCGCCTGCCCCCAGTGGTGCCGGCGGTCGAGGAGAACATCGACGGCATGTCCGACGAGCTGGTGGAGATTCTCTACCCGGGCCGCCGGCAGAAGCCGTTCGCGATCTCGGTGGTGTTCGACGATTCGAAAGACGACGTGGTGGCGAAGGCCCTGCGCCTCTCCGCCCGGGCCGCGTCGTTCTCGACCTTCCAGGAAGGCTCGATCACCCGTCACCGCGCCGACTTTCAAGTCGAGCAGGCGTCGATCCTGAGGGACGTCGCCTCGCTCGTGGGCGCGCGGCCGGGCAGCGAGATCCTGGTGGCCGGGCGCAAGGCTCCCTACGGCCACGAGCTGTGGCTTCCCCTCATGTCCTTCTTCGTGAAGGAGTGACCGGCATGGCTCTGGTCCCGCGATCCTGGCCGAGGGCGGGCCGATGAGCGCGCTCGAAGAAGACCTCCAGAAGATCGACGAGGGGATCTTCAAGCTCCAGAAGGAGTGGGACCGCTTCTTCTCGGGCCAGGAGCGCAA
>JAIBCN010000006.1 GCA_019694155.1 Vicinamibacteria bacterium
GCCCTCCACCACGGCCACACCTTGAGCGTCGGTCGAGCCGCCGACCTCGGAATCCAACCCGAAGAAGGACGTGGGCAGGACCGAAACGGGCAGGCTCGACACGGAAGCGCCACTACCATCTTCGACAATCAGCCGCGCGCTCCCACGGGGGACAGCGCGCAGCGGCCCGATGGACAAGGTTCCACTCGCGGAAACCTGAACGGTCCCTTCGAAGATGTCGCTGCCGGACAGGAAGACCAGGCGGTAGGCGCCAGCCCGGCCCGTGAAGGCGAGGGAGAACCCTCCGTCCGTTCCTGTAACGCCCTGGGCGACCACCGCATCCCCGATGCCAATCGCCACAGTGGCGCCCGAGATCGCGGACCCGTCGGGGGTCTGAGCCGATCCCTCAACGACGGCCGTGACCGTGGCATCCAAAGCGAAGTTCAACACCTGTGCGCGATCGAGAGGAGACAGGCCCTCGAGGGCAAGCGGGTCGGTCAGATTCATGAGCGCCTGCGTGCGTTCGGAAACGGTGTCCGCTCCGGCCCCGCGGTCGAAGACCACGAAGGACATGAAGGCCACCTTCTGCCCGGGGGCGACCGCGACGCCCTCCCAACGCGGCTGCGAGGCCTCGTAATAGCCGAGGTTGCCCGTGGACACCTGCGACGGACCGAGGCCGTTGGAACCCCACAGCACAAAGCCTGTGGTTTCGGCCGAGGGCTGGTCGGACCGGATGACGAACGCGGAGTCCGTCGGATCGATGATGCCATCGCCCAGGATCTCCATCTGGGTCCCGGAGTAGGAATACGCTATCGCGCTGAGCGCGTACGACGCGGCGGCGGTGACCGTGGAGGTGTTCTCGAAGACATCGATCACCCGCGCGAATCGTCCGTCGGGCGGGACGAACAGTCGACGGGTCAACTTCACCGGCGCGGAAGCGCCCGCCCCATCCGTGGTCGGAGACGTGACCACGAGCTCTCGCCCGCTGAGCGCCTGGGCGGCGGAACCGGCCGCGGGCAGCGACACGCCCAGCATCTGAGATTCGGCCGCGAGACAGAAGGGGAAGCAGCCGTTCGACTCGTTCACCATCTGGCCGTCGAACCGATACCCCGAGAGTCTCTTCGGCAGCGCCACGCGGTCCCCAACCACCACGCTGAACGGCGTCGCGGGGCCATCGTAGAGCCAGGCCTTCTCTCGGCCAAATCCTCCGGATCCCGTGACCGTCACCTCGACTTCGGTGTTCGCGGGCAGGCCGGCAAGTTGGCCCTCGCCTTCCCCGTCGAGTTCCAGCTCGAACGCGAAGGGGGCGCCGTCCACTCGCAAGCTGGCCATATGGCCGGCGGCCTTCGCCCCCGAAGGTTCGAGGTAGGCGCGGATCCGGACTTCACCAAACTGGTCCGCCGTCGAGAGCTCAACATCGCTCACGGCAGCCGAGGGCGAGCCGGATGCGGTGTAGAAGGAATTGCGTCCCTGACTGTAGGGACCGGGCGCCCAGCCGTAGACGTTGAAAGACGCGTCGCCGTCCGGCAGCCCGGTGATGGTGTACCGCCCGCCCGCGTTGGTCGTCGACCGCGCCAGCACGATCTCCTCACCCGAGGCGTCGTCATACCGTGTTACTACGACGGCCCCACCCTGAACGGGAGCGCCGCCCAGCGTGACTCTTCCCGACGCGCTGACGGAACCGGGCCCCGTCTGCAGCCAGACCGGCGCCTCCACTCCCGGCTCAATCCGCACAAACGCGGGCCCCAGAGGTGTGTCGATGCGATTCAGCCCCAGAAGCAGGCCTTGGAGGACGACCACGCCGCGGGCATCGGTGCTGCCGACAACCGGAAGATCGAGCCCGAGGAACCTCGTGGACCGCGCGGACGCGCCGAGGCTCTCGACGGAGCTGCCCGTCCCGTCCACCAACCGCACCTTCGCGCTGCCGCGGGCGGTCGAGTCGAGGGCGCGCAGCGGCCCAAGGGACTGCGTGCCGCTGGCGAAGATCTGGAGCGTGGCTTCGAACAGCTGATCCCCCAGGACGAAGACCACACGGTATGTGCCGGTGGGGCCGGAGAAAGCAAGGGAGAAGCTGCCGTCGGCGGCGGAGACGCCTTGAGCCACCACGGTCTCACCGCGGGCAACGGCGACCGTCGCTCCCGCAAGGGCGTCGCCCGCCTCGGTTTGCGCGACCCCCTCGATGACCACCTGAGCCGGTGCGGGAACGTCGAAGTTCTGAATGGCCGCGCGGTCGGCCTCGCTCAGGTCGGCGAACGCGCCCGCCGCCGAAAGGTCCAGCAGGGAGGGAATGAGCGCCGGATCCATGGTGGTGAACGCGAGCAGGGCCTTCTTGCCGTGCGGGGGCAGGGTCAGCGTGCTCTGAATGAAGCAGCCCTCGTTACAGAACCACTCGGCGTCGCGGCCAAAGACCACCGAGTACGAGCCGTCCACGGTTACGGACCCGGGCTCGCCGCTCGCGTTCCCATAGGCTCCCAGACCGGCCACGACGGTGATCGTGATCTCCGCGTCGGAGGGGTTCGTGAACGTAGTGAGGCTTCGGGCGAACGCGCCGCCCGTGGGCACGAAGAGAGTCTGGTGAGAGTAGACCGGCGTGGGGTTCCACCATGACCCGTCATAGGAGGCCAGACGCGCCTCCGATCGGCCGTCCACCGTCTCGGCCGACAGGAACACTCCGGAGGAGTTGATGCTGTACATATCGAACTGAGCCGGATAGATGGAGCCGTCGGAAGACCCGGTGACGTTGAAGTCGCCGATGGCGCGTGGCCCATGATGCGACCCCGCGGTCAGGGTGACCGACCGGGTCTCGCCCAGCGCGAGGTCGAACTCCGCCGCGGCCAGATCTGAAGACCAGGCAACAACCTGGGTGAAGCCGGCGGGGAGAGTGACCCTCACGCGGCCCTGCGCATCGGAGGTCCGATTCAGAGTACGCGGCCCGACCGCGGTGATGGTCACCGGCTGGTCGGGGAAGGGTTGCCCCGCTCCGTCAACCAGCGAGACATCGAGGATGGCAACGGGGAGGGTCAGATCCACGATGACGTCGCCGCCGACGGGTATCGTTGCGGCTGCGGTGGCCTCGACGAGATCGTCAGCGGCCGTGGCTCCCACGATCACGTCATGGCCGCCGAGCCTCACGAAGGAATACGTCCCGTCGGCGCCGGTGACCTGCGCCGCCGAAGCGCCGCCCGACAGATCGCTGAGCCAGACGTTCACTCCCGCCGCCGGCAGCCCTCCGGGCAGGCGGATCGCGCCATGCACTCGCCCGGGCGGCTCGAAGGCGAGATCGGCCCCCCCGGGCGCGCTGTAGTGGAAATAGCCGCTCCGGGTCAGCGTAGCGCCGTCCTCGGCCACCGCGGTCACGTTGTGCCAGCCGGCGTCGGCGGCGCTGCCCGTGGGCTGACCGAGGTACTGGACTCGTCCGAGGGCATCCGTGGCGCGGCTCGGCGCGCAAGTGGGCGGCAACGAGGTGGAGCACACCGTGATGCTGACGCCCGGCATCGGAAGACCCGTGCCGTTCTCGGTGACCCTCACCAGATGAACAGGCGCCCGCGTCTGCGTGTGGTTCAAGACGGTCTCCGAACCGGAAGGAATCGTCGTGGTGACGGAGTCAGACAGGCCCTGGAAACTGAAGCCCACGGTCGCACTGCCGGTGGTGGGAGAGTCGATACGGTATTCCCCGTTCGGATCCGTGACGGACTGCTTCGCACCTGCGGAAACCGTGACCCCCGGAAGAGGGGTGACGCCGTCGGACGCGACGACCCGACCCCGAATCGCGGTTGGCAGGGCCGGCAAGTTGATCGCCAGCGTGAGCCCGCCAGCCACGCGCAGGGTGCCCGTGGCCTCGTACACGACGTCCCGGTCCGTCACCTTCGCGGTGAGGAAGCCGACGGGCATGGCCGCGGTGGCGCGGCCCGAAGCATTCGTGGTCACCGTCCTCAGATTGTCGGCCGGCGCAGCCGCGATGCTGTCGCTCACGAGAGTCACGGCAACCCCACTCTGGCTGACGCCCGCCCGCTTGACGTCAACCTGGACGCTTCCCGAGGACGCCGCCGCAGGGGCGATCGAGTAGCGGGCTCCCAGGTATGCCTCCACGGCCCTTCGCTCGGCCGGGCTCAACGCCCGGTTGTAGATGAGGACCTCGCTCATGTCGCCCCACCAGAACTGCATGGCGCCGTTGTACGACCCGAGTAGACGGGCCGGGACGTTGGCGTTGGTCACCACCGAGATCACACTCAGGTCCCTCGGCCGGGCCGTCTGGGTCCCGTCCACGGGAGCACCGTTGATGTATGTGTCGCCCTGCTTCACCGCGGCAGCGGTGTTCGTGGGTTCCCACAAGGTCGCAGCACCGCTGGCGAACGGGTAGCTCGACGGTGTGTCACCGAGCAGGTAGCGGTAGCTCCCGGTCGCGGAGTCGCTCTCCCGCGCCACGAAGAAGACGGTGCGGATGTCCGCCATGGGCATGGTGAAATTGAAGTAGTCGCTTGAGCCATCAAAGCGCAGCGCGGGAAGGCGGTTCGACGCCTCGGGAACGTGCTGGGGAAGTGCGGCCCCGTTCTGCTGGACGAGATGATTCCCCTGGCCCGACTGGTCCGTCCACACAGGCAGATAGCTGCCCGCGGATCTCCCCACTCCCGCATCGGCCCGGACCCACAGGCTCAGGTTGGCATCCCGAATCGGGCCGTCTTCGGACCGGATGAAGCTGGCAGTCGAGATCGCACTATCTTCAAAGAAGTCCCGGAACGCGACGGCCTTCACGATCGTGGTCGCCTCGACGACAAAGGGCCCGGAGTATTCGGGTGACAGTCGTGTGGGCGTGGTGCCGTCAAGGGTGAAATGAACCACGGCCTCCGGCGTGTCCGTGTTGATTTGCACCGAGGTCGGACCATCGAGGACCGCACCCGGGGGCGAGACCCTGGGCGCGCTGACCCGGGGGGTGTAGGGTCGGTACTTCCGCGCCAGGTAGTCCTCAACCGACTGGCGTTCTTCCCCGTTCAACGCCCGGCTGTAGATCAGCATCTCCGCCAGGTCCCCTTTGAAGAACTGGGTGATGCCGATGTACGTCCCAAAGGTGTCAGCCCGGGTATCGCCGGTGGTCACCACCGATACGATGGAGGCCTGCCGGGGCCGGCCGCTGGCCGTACCCTTCACCGGGACGCCGTTCACCCACGTCTGACCTCCGGTAACTGCGGCCGATGCGGAGGTGCTCCAGATCGCTTCCCCGCTGGCGCCGGGGGCGAAGTCCAAAGGCGGGCCGGAGAAGTTGCTGAGAAGGTAATGCGAACTGGTGTCCCCGGAATTGTCCTGCAGCACCCAGAAGACGGTCTGGATGTTGCCGATCGAATTGAATCGCAGGAAGTCGGAAGAGCCATCGAAGCGAAGGACGGGCAGCCCGCCGAATGCGGGCGCGGAGGTCACCAGGAGCGGGCGCGCCGAGGGCGTCGCCTGAAGGGCGTTGTTGGGAACGGCGGAGGCGTCGGCCCAGACTCCGTTCCACCCGGAGGGTTCGGCGGCGTCGTAGGGAATGGTGTCGGCGCTTACCCACATTCGAAGGCCTTCGGTGGGAACTCCTTCGAGCGCAGGCGCGGCCGTTACGGGGACCTCGATGGCCTCCCCGCCGTTCCCGGCTGGATCAAACTGAGCGAGCCGCAGAACATCGCCGATGGCTCCAGGGATTGAGCTGACGAACGAGCCGTCTGCGGCAACCGGGGCGAGGCGGACGTCACCCCGAGGACTTCGGATCTCCACGGCACTCCCCGCTTCCCCAGCGCCAGCCCCCCCAACGATCTGAACGCTCGAGCCCGCGCGGGCGGCCGCGACTACTCTCGCCGCAACCACCGGCGCCGGGGGAGTGCGATCGACGGCGATCACCCTCGTCGCGGAACTCGTGCCTCCCTGGCTGGCGGTCGCCGTCGCCTGGATGGTGATGGAATCGCTCTCAGGAACTCCCGAAAGGTCCAGCGTGGTTGTGTAGGGACCAGGTGCAGGTATCGACACGGCGGCCAGGCCCGGAGTCGCAAACTCCACGCCCTGAACGGGCTCGGACACCTGGGCGGTCACAGTGACGCTGGATCGGACGCGCGCCCCCTGGGCGGGCTGGGTGATCGTCACGACGAGGGGCGTGTTGTCCACAAGGACGGTGATGGGTGGACCATCCGCGGAGTTTCCCGGCGCGTCGTAGGCGCGGGGGAACAGAGTGTGGAAGCCCTCGGCCAGGATCCGGGTATCGAACGACGCCGTCAAAGAGGGGGCGAAGAGTGTGGCTCTCGTCGTCGGGCCTTCCACCACCTCAATGCGCTGGATAGCCGACAGCGCATCGGCGGCGGAAGCGGCGAGCGTGATCGTTCCCGAGATCGTCTGATTCGCTGCCGGAGTCACAAGAGACACGGACGAGGGCGCGGACACGTCAACGATGAACGCCGAAGCGAGGGTGGCGAGGTTCCCGGCTCTGTCCTGCGCCTGCGCGAAGACCTGGTGGGTTCCTTCCGCCAGATCCGCGGACGGAACGTGGTGGAATCCATTCACGGTCTTCACGGCGGGAACGGGGGCTCCGTCGAGGGTAAGGACAACCGGTGCGGCGGCGTCGAAGCCGGCCAGGCTGTCGACGGCCGACACCGAGATCGTCGGTCTTCGATTCCGGACCGCGCTGTTCGGAGCGGGCGCGGTGAGGTTCAACACGGGAGGAACGGTGTCGAGGGAAGAGAAGCTCGAAACCTGCGTCTGGGTCTGAACGTTCCCGAGCAGGTCGATGGCCCCCGTCACGAAGACCGAGTAGGACGCGTTCTCCGGCAAGGGCGCCGCCGGCACGAATCGCACCATCGTCGGAGACACCAGACTGGAGGAGCCGGTCACCTGTCCCGCGCCGGTCCGATAAAGCCTGATGACGCCTTCGAGGGCCGCGGGGGGCAGAGAGAGCGGCTCGGAGAAAGTGATCTCGATGGCGGCGGCCGGCGCTACCTGCAACGCCCCAGACGCCGGGCTGAAGGTCACCGCATGGGGCGGCGTCTTGTCCTCGGTTGTGAACCGGCTGCTGAACGTCTCGGCCGGGTGGCGCCCGAGAGAATCCGTCACCGCGGTGGTGGCGAGAATCGTCAGCGTCTTGGGATTCGGCCAGCCGGCGGCGGGAGGGTTGAATGTGGCGGTCCGGTTGTCGTTCGACAGCACAGGCAGGGACGTGGTCACACCCACCGAACCATCGCGAACACTCAGACCCGTCGTACCCGCCAGAGGGTCCGAGAAAGTGAGGCTGAGCGGTTGCATCACGGACACGTCCACAGCGCCGTCGGCGGGGCTCACGCTGAGCACACGCACGGGCGAGTCGTCGAGCACCAGATCGTGGAGGTCCAGCACTTCACCGTTCGTCGTGGGCCTGCCCGAGGCCTGGGCGAGGCCGCCGGTCACGGGATCGCTGACCCTCACCGAGAAGGCCGCCAGGCTGACGCCGCGGAAAGTGAAGCGCCCATCGGCCTGCGCCTGCGCGGAAGTCGACGAGGATGTGCCGGTGAGGTTGAGAGTCACCGCCGCGCCATAGGCCGGCGTCAACCCGTCCGCCCTCAGGACCCGCCCGGTCACCGTGGCCGAGTCCTGGAGTTCTACGACAACGTCGTTGGTCTTCCCATCCTCGATGATCCCGGAGGCGGTGCCGTAAAGCGCGAGGGACCCGTTCATCACCCTCAAGGTCGCCGTGAAGGGCCCGGCGAGGACCCTTGGGAGCAGGAACGAGCCGTCGCTGGCGCTCGTCTCGAGGGTCACCCCGCGCCGCCGCCCGGCGGGGCCGTACGCGATCGTGACGCTGCCCCGCACCGGTGCGCCGAGGGAATCGTGTCCAACTCCGCGGAGGGAACCGATACCGTTGAGCCTCAGCGTGACAGGCTCGGCGTCGCCGCCCGCGGGAACGTCGACCGTGCCGCTCGCGAAGTCGTCGCTGCCCAGCGCCTCGGCGGTCAGGGTGGCAAGGCCTGACGGCACGCGCGTGAACTCGAAGTTTCCGTTCTCGTCGGTGGAGCCGGTGACCACACCCCCGCCGGCGCCCCCCACGGAGATGGAAATCGCGGTGACGCCCGCCCCTTCGGTGCCCGTCCCCGCCTTCAGCACTGTTCCCGTGACGCGCCCGCTGTCGCGCAAGGCCACGTTGAGCTCGAGTGTTGTTCCTTCGCCCACAAGGTTGCCCGAGACGGTTCCGCGAAGGAAGGTGATCGCGCCTGTTCCGAGATCCGCGCTCACCACCACCTTTCCCTCGGGCACGCCCTGAACGAGGTACTTCCCGAACGCGTCGGATGTGGTGGTGGCCGAATAGCCGCCGGAGGTCAGCTCAACCCTGGAGCCTCCTCGCGGACTGCCGTTCTCGGTGACGAAGCCGGTCACGGTTCCGATGGCCTGCGCACGCATGTCGACCTGGACGATCTCGCCCTCTGCGTCGATCGTCCCCGCGGCGAGGCCGGTGCGGCCGGTGAGCGGGTCCAGGCCTTCGAGACGGAAGGCGCCCGCAGGGACGTATCCGAATTCGTAGCCGCCCACGGGGTCGGTGGCGGATGTGGTGACCTGGCCGATCAGCCGCCCGCCCACCAGGAGGCGGACGCTTCCATAAGGAATGGGGGAATCGTCACCGACCGGGTGGAGGAAGCGGCCGCGGACGGTGCCGGTGGTGGTGACGCGCACCGTCGTCTCCACGAGGGCCGTTCCCGTGGGGATCGTAAGCGCATTGCGGCCGCCATTGCGGCCGAGGGGGTCGCGGACTTCGATCGACACCTGTCCCTCGAAGACACCCGGAAAATCGACTCTGCCCTGGCTCGAGGCGTCGAGCACGCCCTCAAACACGCGCCTCGGGTAGGCCGCCTCTCGCAGAGTCACGTAGGCATTGGTGACCGCTTCGGCATTCGCGGTCTCCACCCGCACCCGAACCGTCGCCTTGCCCTTCAACCGGATGTCGTGCGTCAGAGGCACGGAGGCGGCGGCGAAGATCCGGCCCTGTTCCACGAGCCCCGTCAGCGGATCGCGAGCCGTGATGGTGTAGCTGCCTTGCGGGAAAATCTCCGCGAAGCGGTACTCGCCTTGGGCGTTAGTGAATACGGTGACGTCCGGGAGGGGCCCGTTCATTGTGACCTCCACCCCGGGCCCGGCGATCGTCTCGCCGTCGGGTTCATAGACGACCCCGCTGATCCTCCCCGCGATAGTGCTGACCAATGACAGGGTCACCTCGACGGAAGCGCCCGGCACGAGGTCTTGAGTCACGGTGACGGGCGTCGGAGCGAAGGTCGGCTCGGTCGCCGTCAGATAGACGCGCCCCGGGTGCACACCCGTGAACCGGAACCGCCCGTCCGCGCCGGTTCGTGCCCGGTGGGTCACGGTCTGCTGCATGCCGCAGAACGAGATGTCCCGCACGAAGGCGAGAGATCTCAATTCCACTTCCGCGCCGAGCACGGGCTGGCCGTCCCGGTCGTTGACGACTCCTGCAATCGTCGAACCGCGGGTCTCCACGCGCAGGATCCCGAATCCGGTCGACCCTTCGCCCGTGACGGAAACCGTGGCGCGGGCGGCGTCCATGATCTCGCCTTCATGGACGACCTGAGCGGTGACCGCGCCGACGCCGAGGGACGAGAAGGCGGCCCGGCCCGACGAATCGGTCACCGCGGTTGAACGGCCGCAGGGGTCGACCTTGGAGTCGAGGAGCTTCACGGACAACCCGGCGAGGGCGCTTCCCGTCATGTCCAGAACGGTGAATTCGGCGGCTCCGAGGCTTGAAAGGACGATGCGCACGCCGGTGGCGCGGTCTCCTCCAACAGTCACCGTGGCCGTTGTCTGTCCCGTTCTCTTCCTGTCGCGAGTCGTGGCGTTGACCACGTGGGCCGACAGCTGAGGCACTACCGGCAGGACGAACGAGCCAAGCGGCCCGGAAAGCACGGACCCGGCCCCCGAGGTCACAATGACTCCCTCGGCCGGGGAGCCATCGGGCATGACGACTTCACCCTCGATGGTGCCAAGGGCTGTGACGGGCGGAATCTCGACGGAGAGATTGACCTGCAGATCCTCGAGGCCCGGGTTCACGCCGGTCTCGGTCTTGAAGTCCCGAGTGTTGGCCTGGGCCATGATCATGAAGGCCCCCACCGGCATTCCCACGAAAGAGTACCGGCCTTGCCCGTCGGTCGAGGTGACGGCCATGACTTGAGCGTAGGGGCCGGGATTGATGTAGTACGTCACCACGGCCCCTACCGCAGGCTTCGCCGGCTGCTGCCCTTCGACGGTCCAGACGGTGCCGTGCGCTCGCGCGGCGCCGTCGAAGATCGTGACATCGATCTGGGCCGGCACGTTCGCCCGGTCTATTCGCCCGGCCGCCGAGCCAATCCCGTTCCCTTTTCCGGCCCGAACGGTCACCGGCCCCACGGTGACGCCCGAGACCGAATACCGGCCGAGGCTATCCGTGACCGTGGCTGCGCCAACCTGAGTCTCGGTCTGAGACAGGACGGTCACCTTGGCCCCGGCAATAGGCTTGTTCTGGAAGTCCCTTACCGTGCCGTTGACCGACCCGGTGGCGAGCATCACGAAGTCGGCGACGATCTGCTGCCCTGGCGAGCGAACGTAGAGCGACTGGGATCGCCTGGCCCCGCTCGACGGGTCGATGGTGAAGAGCTGGAACGGGTTGCCGCACTGGTCCTGGCGGACGTAGCGAAGCTCGAATGCGCCGTTCTGGTCCGTCGTGGGAGCCGCGAATCCGGCAAATGGGACGACATCGGTGCAGAGGAGCGACGGAAACTGCGCATAGGTGACCGTGCGGCCGGCCAGGGGCGACCCATCGCTGTCAAGCACGCGACCGGAGACGATGGCGCCCATCTCGGGGGAGGCCGGGGAGCCGGGCCGTGAGAAGTTGAGCCTGGACGCCAGGGTGACCGTCCCTTCGGGCCCAACCGCGCCGCGGGTGTCCTCGATGCCCCGCACGGTGAGGCGCGCAGGGAGGTAAGGGCCCTCGGGAAGAGCCAGAGCCGCGAAGACCAGGCGTCCGGAGAGTTGGCGTCTTGCCGACCTCACCTTGTTGTCGGGGATGGAGTAGTTCGAAACTTGCGCGGCGCTTCCTTCGCCCACCACGCGGTCGAACACCAGCACCGTCTGGAAGCCCCACGGCCCCGCGCCATCGAGCGTCTCCGGGCCGATGATCGCGCCGGCCACCAGCCGGGGGCCGTCAGCGGGCAGGGTGTTCACCGACAGGGGATTCGTGGACTCGAAAACCCCGTCGCCATTCTGATCCACCTGCAGGGTGGCTTCCCCGTTCCCGTCGGCGAGGACGCGCACTATCGAGCCTTCTGAAACCGGCCCAGACCAGGAGGCTCGCCCGAACGAGCCGTCAGGCCGCGGGAAAGTGGTCGACAGACTTCCCGTTCCCCCCTGGGACGCGCGGAATTCCCATCGATAGGGGCCGGCGGACGGCTGAGTGGCGAGGCCAAGCATGATGTCGGAGCCCAGGGGCATGAGCACGGCGCCCACGACGTTCTGTGAGGTCAGCACCGCGGGCGCCCCCAGGCTCGTGGACCGAATCGAAGTGCGGCCAGCGCCGTCCACAAGCGCAAGGTCGCCTTCGACGCCATCCCAGCCGAAAGAGGTGAACGGGGCGGCGGAGGCGATCAGTCGGGCCGTGTCATATTCATAGCCCGTTCCGCCGCCCGTCTGCAGTGCGGCATCGGACAGGTTGGCGCCCACCGCCTGAACGAAGGCGTGGCCGGCCTCCGTCGTGCGGAGAAGTTGATCGAAGCCCGGGTCGACCGGCTCTCCGGAGAAGAAGTCGTAGAAGAGGTCGCGCACGGCGGCATCGCGGGCTTGGCCGAGCGTCACACGCAGCCCGGCTTCGGCAAGGGCGAGCGCCTTCTTCACCGCGGTCTGACCGCTCACGCGGATGACGCCCGCCGGCAAGGTGCCGCTGGGCGCGTTGGCCACGCTCCATGCCTGGCCGAGGACCCGCATCGCGGCGTCCGCCACCGCCTCGGGCAGGTCTTCGGTGGAGGCGGGAAGCACAAGGGTATCCGGGGAGAGCGGGACGTTCCTCTCTCCGATGCCGACTCGGAACTTGATGTCGCCCGTGGAGCCGCCGCCATCCATCTTCAGATAGGTGGCGACGACCTTTCCGGTCTTGAGCGACTCGAAGCTGAATTCGAGGACCTTCGAATCGCCAGGCTTAAGGGTGTGAATCGTCATCGACGGCTCGCTCTTCAGGGTCAGGTTGCTGTAGGCGTCCTGGTCGAGGTTCATCGAGACGCTGTTCGCAATCCCCTTGCCGATGTTCGTCACGGTGGCGCGCACGACGAATGGCTCCCGCGCCCTGGCCACGGAGGGCACGCTGAAGGTGACGTTGAAGTACGGATTGCGCACCAGCACGCCGCCAGCCGCTTTCCCTTTCACAGTCACGGGGCCGATCGGCAGCCCAAGCAGCTGGGCGGTCAGGTCGAAGTTGATCTGATGGAAGCCCTCCTTTTCGCCACGAATCAGGAACTCCACCTGCCCCTGCTCGGCCGGCGCGAGCTCCGCGACGTCGTCGCCCGTACCCGCCACGCCGTCCGCGCCGATACCCCGCACGTCGGCCTCCAGGGGCTGAGTGATCACCCGGCCGTCGCGCTCGAGTTCGGGCAGGGCCAGGGGGTCGTCGGTGGTGCCGAGTTCGAGATCGACTCCCGGCGGCAGTTTCAACCGGGCCTTGATGTCCCGAACATTGAGCTTGGAGCCCACCGGCGCACCGTTCGAGACGTAGAGCTGGGCCGAGAAGAACTGCTTCAGATAGCCGACGTTGCCCGGGATGACAAGGACGGCGGGGATCGTCACCGGTTTGACCGCGCCGGAGGGCATGGTCACCTTGGGGATCTCCACCGGCTCTCCGTTCGCATCCTCCGCCTGAAGCAGCAGGGGCAGAATGGTGGGAAGGGAGATCCCTTCGCGCGTCGGCGCCGGAGGCGGGGAAAGGGGCTGGGGAATCGCGACCCCCTGCCGGTCGAACACCACCGGGAACTTGAGGTCGACCGCCTTCGAATCGAGCTTGAATCCCATCGTGAACTCGAAGCCCAGGTAGTCATCACTGTCGAGGACGATGCCCTTGCCGCGAATCTCGTCGAGGGTCAGGGCTCTCGTCGTCACCTGCGTGACCAGGATCTGGTCAATGACCTTCAGCGGGACGCTCGAAGGCTCCACGTCCAGCACGGTCCGGCCGCCGGAGACGATCCTGAGATTGGAGAGCCGGTAGTTGCCCGCGATGGCGATGGGTGGCGTCGGCAGGATGAGAGGATCTGCGGGAAGTTCCTCCCCCGGCTGCAGGAATGGCAGGGATACCGGCTGCGACAGGCCGGGCCCGGACAGTTCTCCTTGAACCGAGAAGTCACGGCCGAGGAAGCGGAACAGATCGGCCAGCGAAAGGTCCACCCCGCCGGCCCGGACAAGAATCCGGACACCGCCCGGGGTGTTCTTGGGAACGACTGGCTCCGCGTTCTCGATGGACGCGGACATACCCGAGAGCCGCAGTTCCATCTCGCCGATCTTGCGGAACTGCGCCTCGGCGCGCGTTGCGGGCATGAGCGCGAGCAGACCCAGCCCCAACGCGAACGTCGCGTGCCTCAAGCGAGTGAACGTTTGCCCCGAACCCCGCTGGTTCGACTCGAATTGAAACTGATCGCCCGACAAATGAACACCTCATGGCGGATCGAACCGCACGGGTGGGAGAGGCCGCATACCCTATGTGCGGTCGCACCCGGCTGTCAACCCCCCCCGAGGAAGAGGATGTCAGCTGCCGGCGACCACGCCAGACGCTGGCGGGCGTCGGTCTCGCCTACAGCAACAACGCATCCACCCGATGCGCGTGCACGATCTTCTCGCAGGGCGACCACTTGAAAATCGTGAACCGCCCGTCCTGCGACGCCACCAGCGCCATCGCATCCCGCTGATCGTGCACGAACTGCGCCGCGGACAGGTGCCGCGTCCCTCCGAGCTGCGTGGGCGCGGTCTGCGTACGCTGGTTCCCCTCCACGGGCTCGTTCCCCTCCACGGGCTCGGTGTAACACACCTGCTCCACCGGCGCGGCGCCGCGGCGCCTGGTGATCTTGGCGCCGAGCGCCAGAACCTCGTAGTGGTCATTAACAATGGTGGCGCCGTCCACCGCGGTCAGTCCCGCCACCGTGTCGACCATCCGTCGCAGGTCCTCCTGCCACTCGTGAAGGCCGGCGTCTTTGGGCCTTGACTTCAACACGTCGCGCAGGCCCGTGAAGGGCGGCTCGATCGCGTAGAGCATGGGTGTCGCCACCGACTCGCGCCACTGCGCGGTGTCGGCGGGAACCACCAACAGCGCTCCCCCGCGTCCGTGCGCGCGCATCGAAGCGGCCACTTCCACCAGCACGTTCACGGGATCGAGCGAGCCGAAGCCCTCCACGAACCCGAGAAGAGACTTCACGAGCTGCGGACAATCGGGGACGGCCGCGCCGCCCGGTTCGTCGACCACCTTCACCTGGTCGCCCTCGAGGACCGCCACGTTCACGAACTTGCCGAAGGGCTCGGAGCGGTGCTTGATGACGATGAGGCCGGACGCCACCACCTCCACCACCAGGCAGAAGGCGGGCACGTCGCGAGTGGTGCCCCAGACGTGGAAGTCGTAGTCGTCGCGCCACACGCCGAGGTGGATACCGGGGCGCTCCACCGCGGGGGCGACCTTGGCGAGCGGGGCAGGGCGCAGGGGGATGGGAGAAGCGAAACACAGGGGATGGCCCGCCCTCTCGCGGGGCACGTAGGCGAGCGAAATGGTGGGCGTCACCCCCTCCTCGCGCTTGAGACTCGCCCAGAACGCGGCGTCGATGAGCGCCTCGATGGCCACATCCGTCGGCGCTTCCGGCAGATCGTCGCGGCCGCGCTCGCGCGCCGCCTCGAGGTGGCGGGTGAAGTGCGCCTGCACCTTGGCGGCGACGATGTGGGCGGCGGGATAGGCGGGCTGGGGCATGCGGGGATGAGGATAGCCCGCGGGCGGGCGTGGACTTACGCGATCCCCGCCCTCTCCTTCGCCTTCGCGATGATCGCGGCCATGGTGGCGCGGTGCTTCGTGAACGTGTCCTCCACCACCTGCAGCGTCGGAATGGCGTTCGGGTTCAGGCCCAGCGTCTCTTCGTTGAATTTCCCGAAGCCCCACTCGTGCACGCCGCTGCTGCCGCGGCCCGGGGCGGGGGCGGAGAGATGCTGGAAGAAGCGCGCGTATTTCTGCCAGCGCGGGTTGTTGCCCGCGTGGAACATGGGGATGAACTCGTAGAGCGCGTCATAGGGCATTTCCCCCACGCAGGCGACCTTCGGATACTTCGCGCGCAGGTTGAGGATGAGCTTCCTCGTTCCCTCGTGCATGTCGCCGTTCGTGCTGTTCACGTGGCCGCCCACGATATCCAGGAAGTAGGCGTCGACGCCGAACCGCTCGATGACACTCGCGATCCGGCCTTCGATCCAGTTGCGCCACGAGTCCTCGCCCACGTTCATGTAGGTGAGCCAGGCGTCCTGGTGGCGGTCGTTGTTCCAGTCCACCCAGTTGATGTTGTACAGGTCGCCGTCGAGCTTGTAGGTGGCGCCGCTCTTGATCTTGTCCCACACCGGCTGCTTCCGGTTGGCGGAGTTGGTCCCGAACATGGGCATCATCCTGAAGCCCAGCTTCTGCGCTTCGGTGATGAGACGGCGGAAGCCCGCTTCCCCGCCCATGCGGCCGGGGACCTCGTAATTCGGATAGTCCCAGTAGTAGCGGCCGTCCCACGAGGAGAGGAACACGAGGACGCGGTCGGCCGGCATCTGTGTCGCCATCCAGCGGAGGATCTCGAGCTGCTTCGCGTAGTCGTTGAAGATGAAGCCGGTGTAGTGCATCCCGTGGAGGGTCGTCACCATGGCGAGGTTGCGCATCCAGGCCGGGGCGTCGGTGCGGGCTTCCCAGGTGGGAAGATGAAAGGCCTTCTCGATCTGCGCCATGTGCGCCTGCATCGCGGCATCGAAGGTGGCGGCGTGGCCGAGACGCCAGCGCGGAACGACGATTCTCTTGTCCTGCTGCCAGGCGCCGTGCTCGTAGATGGCCTCCACGCGATACGCCTTCTCGCCGGTCTGGAAGTAGTAACGCTTCGGGCGCATGCGGTTGTCACAGGTCGAGAAGTAGATGAAGTCGCTGTCGGAGGCCTGCACGACCGCGACGGGCGTCGAGATGCTGACCGGCGCCTCCCCGTGCAGGTCGCCCGCGCCGAACGCGTAGCCCGCGAGGACATCGCCATCCTTCGGATCGGTGAGTGCCCCCCCGCCGACGGAGATCGGGCCTCGGGGCACGTCACGGATGACCGTGGTCACGGTCTTGATGGCGCGATCCATCTCGGCCACGATGTCCCACTCGATGGTCGTGCCCGTCTTCGTGAACCTCGCGGTGAGCTTGCCCGCGGCCTTCTCCTGGCCGCCCGCCCAGACGAAGCCGTTCGCTTCGAGCGTCAGGGTGTCGCCATTGCCTGTCGCCTTCATGCCCGCGCGGTCGAGGCCGTAGGTGTTTTCATCGGTGAAGATGAGGAAGCTGAACCGGTGACCGCCGAAGGCCACCGCGGGCTCGGGGAAGTCGAAGCTGAACTTCATGAAGGTGCGGCCGCGCGGCGGGATGAAGACGTCGCTCGTCGAGAAGAGTTCGGAGATCTCTCCCGCGGGGCGGGCCGCCGCCGCGGTCTGAATCGGCGTCATCGCCGGCTCCCCCATCGCGGCGTCGGTCGTGCCGCCGGCCACCAGAGCGCCCGCTCCAACCGCGCCCACCGTCTTCAGCAAGTCCCGTCGAGAGAGATCCTGGGTCATGCGCGGAGACTACCCCCAAGCAGGGGCCTTCAATCCCGGCGATCTATATTTCCCCCCATGCCACTCAACCATTACCTCACCCTCGGCCACAGCGGCCTTGCCGTCAGCCCCTTCTGCCTCGGCGCCATGACCTTCGGCGAAGACTGGGGCTGGGGCAGCAGCGTGAAGGAATCGGAGGCGATCATGGACGCCTTCCTCGCGCGCGGCGGCAACTTCATCGACACCGCGAACGCCTACACGCGCGGCCATTCCGAGAAGATCATCGGCGACCACATCGGACGCCACAAGGCGAAGCGCCATCGGACGGTCATCGCCACCAAGTTCTCATCGAACCTCTTCCCCGGCGATCCCAACGCGGGAGGGTCGAGCCGCAAGGGCATCCTGGGCCAGTGCGAGGAATCCCTGCGCCGGCTGCAGACCGACTACATCGATCTCTACTGGATCCACGTGTGGGATCCGATGACGCCGATCGAAGAGACCATGCGCACGCTCGACGACCTCGTCCGCTCGGGCAAGGTGCGATACATCGGTGTCTCGGACACGCCGGCATGGAAGGTGTCGCAGGCGCAGACCATCGCCCGCTTCCGCGGTTTCGCGCCGCTCATCGCCCTGCAGATCGAATACTCGCTGCTCGAGCGTACGGTCGAAGGCGAGCTTGTGCCCATGGCCGCGGAGATGGGCCTCGGCATCACGCCGTGGTCGCCTCTCCGCTTCGGCATTCTGAGCGGAAAGTACACACGCGAGACCGCGAAGGACATCAAGCCCGATCGCGGCGCGTGGGTGCAGAACTCGCTGAATGAGAAGTCGTTCGCAGTGCTCGACGTCGTGCGCCGGGTGGCGAAAGACCTCGGCACCACCCCGGCGAGAGTCGCTCTCGCTTGGGTGCAGTCCCGGCCCGGAGTCACCTCGACGATCATCGGCACGAGGAGCGCGGCCCAGCTCGAGGACAACCTCGGCGCCCTGGACCTGAAGCTCCCTGGGGAGGCCGTCACCGCGCTGAACGACGTGTCGAAACCTTCGCTCAACTTCCCCGCCGACTTCGTGCGCGGATCGGGGATGTTCAAGCGCGGCGGGACGACGGTCAATGGCGAGACCGTGGCGCCCTGGCCGCTATCTCCGACGTCGGACGCCGAGCGGTACTAACCACGGCGCGCTCTGAGTCCGGTCGGGGATCACACGCATACTAGGTGCAGGCTCGTCCAGTCTTCGAAATGCAGGATGTCGGGCTCAAGGTCGATAACGTCTGGCGCGAGGGACCCGGCCATTGCTACTGCGAACATGACGGCCCCTGGATACTTACGCCGGGATCTCCTCAAGTCGAACGCCCCCGCCGCCACGAATTGCGGCCCTGGCCTTCTGAATGCGAGCGAGGAAGTCCGGGTGATGTTCAAGCCTGTATTCAAACCAAGCCTCCTCTGAATCAAAGCCGATGAGGATTCCAGCGGGCCGGGCTTTGGAGACGATGGTGAGGACTTCAACTGCACTCTCTGTGACGTCATAGAACACCCTGGTTTCACCGACCCTGAGTCGGAACTGGGGCCGATCCAGGCCCCGAAGACCCTTGATGCGGCTGCGACTGAGCTGGTGGGCTCGAATCGAAGATGGGTCTCAATCGCATCCCGCACCTCCGACCGTGAGTGCGACGGTAGCGCTCGCAACTCAGCGACGGCCGAAGGGGCAAAGACGATCTCGACGACTTAGTCGAATGAGGATCGGAACCTCCTTGTCCTCGTGATAGGGCGCCAAGCAGAGCGGGTCCCCTTAGTATGCGGCGAAGCGGAAACATACGGCCTCGTATAACTGGATAACGGCCGAGAGGCTCGCGCCGGGGGTGTGTTGCCGTGTCCAATCTGCAATCCCATCGACGGCCGAACCTCCTTGTCCCATGCGTCTTCTTCCCATCGGCGAGTAGCCCTCTCCGCCCTTGCCCGTTCGAGGCAGGACGCCCCCGCAGGCCCGCTCAGCGCTGGAGCGCGTACGAGATCTTGACGAAGAGCGAACGGGCGATCGGTTCCAGGGCGTCGCGCTCGTTCGGCTGACGATCGTCCCCGTAGCCGAGGAACAGCACGGTCTGCCAGTTGAGCTTGTAGGCGAAGAGGAGCGAGCCCGAGAGGCTGCGGCTTCGCGCCGACACCGTGCCCTCGTAGAGCGCCGGGTCCCGTTTGGTTTCGATGTACTGGACGATGGCCCGCACGAAACTCCGGGCCGTGAAGGTGTACGTCGCGCGGAGCCGGTCGACCCGCGCGGTGAAAAGGCGCGCGCTCGCCAGGGGCCCGGCGTCCACGTTCAGGAAGCGAAGGGAGTCGTTGAGACTGAGCGCGAGGTTATCGGTCGGGCGCAGAGACGCGCTGAAAGTGATCGTGGCGCCGTGGCCGCGGCGCGAGTTCGCGAAGTCGATCTCCTGGCCGAAGCGCGCCTCCAGGCTCAGGTTATTGAGGAGCTGGGACGGACTCGTCTGCACAAGGGCGTTGCCGTAGGCGCGTGACAACACCCCCGGGCCCGCCAGGATCCGATCGTGGTGGAAGCGGAACTGAAGGAACGAGTTGAGTTTCGCGTCCATTCCGGTGCCCACATCGAAGAGCTGCTGCAGCAGGCCGCCGTCGCGATCGGTCTGCCGGTCGAGAGTGGCGAAGAAGCGCTGGCGCCGCAGGAAGCCCTTCGGGCGGATGGTGTAGCCGGCGTCCGCGTAGATCTGCCGGTAGCCGACCTGGGGCACGAAGCCGCTGTCGGCCCGGAAGTCCTTGTCGATGTCCTGGAACTGCGTGAACCAGTCGACGTGAGTCGAAGAGTGCTGCCACCAGACCTGCGCGGCGTGGCCGTCGAGCTTGCGGCCATCCCACTCCGAGGCGAGGTCCGGACGAACCGGCGTGGTGGACTGGCTCCACAGAAGCTGCCCGGTAACGGTGTTCGTACTGCCGCGCTGCCATCGGAAGTCGGGGCCGAAGACGCGATTCGACCCTCCTCCTTCGATCTCACGGTCGACCATCAGAGCGGAAACGAAGGACCGGCCGAGATCGCGCTTCACCCGCGCCATGCCCACCCAGGACCTGAATTCCTGGTCGGCGAAGTCGGAGCCTTGCGGCCCCGGGAGAATCACGCTGCCCCCCCCACGATCCTCCGCGGCGAGTGCTGTGTAGCCGAGCGAGCCCACCTTGCCGGTGCCGCGCAGGCCCCATCGGGGCGAGGTGATCGTCCGCGTGTACACGGCCTGAATGGGGGTCGAGAAGAGCTCGATGCCCTCGAGAAAGAAGGGCCGCTTCTCCGAGTAGAAGAGAGCAAAGCGCTCGTTCGTGGAAATCTGCGCCGCGTCCGACTCGATCTGAGAGAAGTCCGGGTTGACGGTGCCGTCGACGGCGAGGCTCGCCGAGGGGCGCCACTTGACGTCGAGGCCGCCGGTCTTGTCGAGCGGACTGCGCCGGAGCTCGCCCGTGCCTTCGTCGGCCCAGTCCTGCCCGGCGCTGACGTAAGGCGCCACCACGATGCCTCCCGAGGACGGGAGCTTCTGAAGACCTTCGAGCCCGTTGGAGTTGCAGATGAAGCAGTTGCTCGATCGGGGCAGGCGTGTGCTGAACATCTGGTAGCGGAAATCGCGCGGGTAGTTCCGATAGAGCATGATGCCCCACTTCGGCACCTCCGTCTTGGGATAGCGGATCGAGGAGAAGGGGATGCGAATCTCGAGCGTCCAGCCCTTGTCGGTGATGCGCGCGGCCGAGTCCCAGAAGAAGTCGGGCGATGAATCCTCGCCCGAGCCGTCGTCGGTCACGGCGTCGTACTGGATGCCGCGCGGGTTCGCGAGGAAGAGGATCGCGGTTCGACCGGTGGCGCCGGGATCGATGATGACGCCGCCATAGTCGAGCGACGAACCGATGGTGTCGCGGTCGCCGAAAGGGGCACGGATGGCGCGCGGATCGGGATCGTCGAACTCGAACGCGGCGTAGAGCGAGGTGTCGTCGAAGGTCAGGTACCCGACGCTCCGGATCGTGGGCGGGGTGTTGTCGCCCGGCCGGGTTTCGTACCAGGTTTCAACCGGCGCTGCGCCCTTCCAGCCGGGGTCATCGAGCTTGCCGTCGATGCTGATCGCGCCCGCGCTGCGCGCGATCTTCAGAGTGGACGCGACCAGGCCGGGTGCAACGCCGCTGTCGGCCGCGGGCTGAGCCGCCGCCGGGAAGGCCGCGAACAAGGCGCACAGATTCAAGAAAACGAACGGGAAGCGCGAAGCCATTACAGGCTTTGACGCTTGCCGCGCGAGGAAAGTTCGCCACGAGCGCGAAATCCCCGGGCGCAGTCGCCGCGCGAACGCGCGACAACGGAGGTCTACCGAGGGGCGATGTCCGCCCCCTGCGCACGACCCTACGCGGACGGGGCCGCGCGCCCCGGGCGCCAGCGGCGGACGAGTGCGTCGAGCTCGGCCAGGGTCGCCGGCTTGCCGAGATGATCGTCCATGCCGTGCTCCAGGCACTTCTCCCGCTCCCATCCCATCGCGTGCGCGGTGAGCGCCACGATCGGCACATTCCGAACCGCGGGATCGGGCAGAGCCCTGATTCTCTCCGCGGTTTCGTAGCCATCGAGCACCGGCATCTGGCAATCGAGGAGAACCAGATCGAAGGTCGCAGGGCCGCCCAGCGCGGCGAGCGCCTGCTGGCCATCGGAGACCACATGCACTTCGTGGCCGAGCGACTCGATCTGCTTTCTCACCACGAACTGATTCACCCGATTGTCCTCGGCCACCAGGATGCGGGCCCGAGGAACGGGCGCTTCGGCCAAGGGAGTCGCGGCCTCGGGGAGGGCGCGCGCCTCCGACGCCTCCTCCACCGGGATGCGGAACGAGAAGAACGCGCCTTCGCCGAGCTTCGACTCGACGGTGATGGTCCCGCCCATGCGCTCGATCAGGGCCTTGGCAATGGACAGCCCGAGCCCGGTGCCGCCGAACCGTCGCGAGGTGGACTCGTCGGCCTGGGTGAACGGCGTGAAGAGCTTCTGCAGAACATCGGGAGCAATCCCGATCCCGGTATCCCGAACGTCGACCTGCACGGCGGGCGCCGCCCCTTCTCCCGCGACCCGGCACTCGACTCGAACCTCTCCTGCGGGTGTGAACTTGATGGCGTTCGAGACCAGGTTCAGCACCACCTGCCGGAATCGGGTGGGGTCGGCGATCACTTGAGTGGCCGAGGGAGGCGCCACCACCGAGAAGCGTACGGCCGGCGGCACGGTGGGCGCGACCAGCCTTTCGATCTGCCCCATCACTTCACCCGGCGAGAAGGGCGCGGGCCGCAGGGCCAGCTTGCCCGCCTCCACGCGAGAGAGATCGAGAACATCGTCGATCACCCCGAGCAGCGCCGCCGCCGACGTCTTGATCACGCGCGCCTGCTCCGCCTGATCGGGACGCAGCCCGGTCGAGAGCAGGACTTCGCTCATCCCGAGAACGCCGTTCATGGGCGTGCGGATCTCGTGCGAGATGTTCGCGAGGAACGAGCTCTTGGCCTGACTCGCCGCTTCCGCCGCGGCGCGGGCGCGTTCCAGCTCGATCGTCCGCTCCTCGACGCGGCGCTCGAACTCGGCGCGCAGGGCCTCCGCGTTCTGATACACGTTCGAGAACCGGTCGGCCAGGGCCTTGGAGATCGACACCATCAGCCAGGCGAAGCCGAACGGACTGATGAAGGCCGGCCAGGAAATCACGCGCGCGGAGATGAGGATGTCCACCACGAAGCTCAGCACCGCCATCAGCACGCCGATGAAGATGGGCCGCGTCTCCGAGCGCCCCGCCCGATGCGCCCGCACCAGCGTGGTCCCGATCAGGGCGATCCCCGGCGTGATGAAGAGATACCAGAGGTTCAGGCTCTTCACGTTGTACTCGAGCCC
Source organism: Vicinamibacteria bacterium (assembly GCA_019694155.1). GTDB lineage: Bacteria > Acidobacteriota > Vicinamibacteria > Fen-336 > JAGNNV01 > JAGNNV01. The sequence goes on from JAIBCN010000006.1 coordinate 22,633, forward strand.
CGGGGTCAGGGCCACGAAAAGCCCGAGGACCGCCTGCGCGCCCAGGTAGATCTTGAGCACCCGCGAAATGCCCTGCTCGACGAAGCGCCTCGTGAACACCACGAAGATCACGGGCAGCTGAAAGAGAAGGAAGTACTCCATCTCCTTCATGGCGGTGAACGAGAAGGGCAGCACGAAGCGGTACTGCGTCCGCAGCAGCGTGTACCCGCCCATGATCATGGCGCCCGCCCCGAACCAGATGTACTCGTCGAGGCCCCGCCGCCTTCGGTAGATAAGGATGTGGGTGATGCCGATGAGCACGAACACCGCCCCCATCACGAGCCGCGGCACGTCCTCGAGAGTGTCCTTGCGCACCATCTCCGTGAGAGGACCGATCTCCAGGGGAGCCGCGGTGATGCCGCCTTCGCTGGTCACATTCGGCTGCCGCCGCACGACGTGAAAGGCAAGCGTCAGCGAAGGCCCGGTGACCTTGAGCCTGTAGATCGCCCGCCGGTCGTACTCGCCCTCTCCGCGGCCCTGCAGCGACGTCAACCGCTCGCCGTTCGCGAACACCGTGTACGAAGTCCACACCTCGCCCACGCGCAACCCCAGGTCGGCCCCCACAAGCTCGCCCGGCAAGGTGACCGTCCGCCGATACCAGGCCTCGTCGATCTCGGCCCGGCCCTGGAGACTCCATGCACCCGGAGCATTGATTTCGCTCCAGGACCTGTCGTCGAAGCCAACCGCCTCGCTGCCCTGCGCGTTGCCGGGCTGGAACTTCCACACCCCGGACAGATCCACGACGGGCAGCGTCGAATCACCGGCCGACGAAAGCGCGGCCACCAGAACGATGGTGCGAAACATCATCTACAGAGCCTGGAGACGCCGGCAACCCCCCGGCCGTCTTCACGTCTAGCGAGCCCTGCCCTCCTCCGTCTCGCCCCTCAGTGACTCCAGAAACGCCCGGCTCTCCGCCACGCGGGCCGGAGCGAGCTTCTTCGCCGCATTCGTCATCAACTTCGCAGGAAGGTCCGCGTTGAAGCCCTCGATCGTCTTCACCGCCACGCCGAGGTCCGTCGCCCACCGATGCCGCGTGGTGAGCGAAAAGATCCGTGCAATCCCCACGCTGCCGAGAAAGTCGAGCGTATCCGCGTCATGAAGCACAATCGCCTCCGGCCCGCCCGCATCCGCGCGGTAGTACATGTGATTCTTCACTGCGTCCTGCACCGCGGGCACCTTCGCCGCCGGAAACCCCGCGCCTACGAGGATCTCCGGCACCAGCTCGGCCGCACGGTCGGTATGGTCGACCCCATCCTTCCGAAACGCATCGAAAGCCCCCACGTCATGCAGAAACGCCGCCGCGAAGAGGACGTCGGTGTCGATCGTGAGCTTCGACTCCGCCGCAAGCCGCGCGGCCAGCAGATAGTCGCGCTCGGAATGCGAAACGCCCCACGCGGAATGCTGGAGCTTCTCGTTCGAAAATTTGAACACCGCCTCTTTCCACGGCGCATCCAGCGGAATTCCCGCGGGTGTGGTGGCCGGTGAAGGGGTCTGGGCAAGGACGAATGCGGGCGCGGCCCCAAACAGGGCCAGAGCAAGAAATTGAATTTTCATGAAAGGCGAAGGCTACCAGTTGCAGCCACCACTCCGCTGGCCCGCGGCAGCTTGCCCGCCGTCATTGCGAGGCCCCGGTCCGTTCCGCAGCGGGCCGAAGCAATCCCGCGAGACTTGGGTAACAGTGAGTTCAAAGATTCCGGCCGGCTTCACTGTCGACGACTAGTCGGGTCTCCAGCCGCCCAAGGGCTGCCATCGCATGAATGGCTCACTCGTGCCATCCGCGCGAAGGATCGTGAATCTCCAACCGTCTTCGTGGGCGTCTCCTTCCTAATCCTCCGGCCGATCGGATCGTACGCGCACGTCGCGACGCTCGTCGCGTTTCCAACCGACGTGCCGTGTTTCACCTCGACAAGCTGATTCAGGGCGTCCCACGCATAGGTCCACGTCTCCCCGGGCAGCGTCTTGCTGATCAGATTCCCCACCGCGTCGTACCCGAAGCGCCAGGTGTTCTCTCCCACTCCCGTTCTCGACACCCATCACTTGCTCTTCAGGAAGACTTCGGTAGAGATACCCGCCTGCTTGAGGATCGCCCTGAGCGTGCCTTCGGGCAGGTCGCCGGGATGATTTGGGATCGTAGTGTACCGATTCAGCCCCGCGTTGAACCAGATCTCATGCGAGCCCGCGGCCTGGCGATGGAACTCCAGACCGAGTTCCTTCAATCGCCGCACGACCTCGCGATAGCGAAAGCCCGCGAGCGCGCCCATCAGGTGGCGATGATCAGCGGATAGTCGAAGGCTTCTCGCACAGACGGCAACGGCGCGGCGCCGGTTCTTGCCTCGATCAGCTTCTTGGCCACATCGCGTGCGATCTCGATAGTCTCCTGAATGGTGCGACCCTGCGCCACCAGTCCCTGTATCTCGTCGCTCGTGGCCAGATACACGCCCTCGGGCAGCTTCTCGATATGCAGCTGGATGATGTGTTCCAAAGTGTTCGCTCCTGGTCTGCCAGGCGGCCCTCGATGGTCGAGCTGGCGACGAACCCTATGCTAGCGCCTTGGCGTGAAATCGCGATCCCCTGGCCTTGTACATCGGTGCGGGTCGCGAGAGAGCGTCCCTTGGGACTTCTTTGCGTCTGACCATATTCGTGCTGGACGCGAATATGGTCGGACGGATTTATCGGCTCCTCGCCTCCCACAGCTGCGTCTCGACCCGCCGTTTCGTCTGATCCACCTGGGTCACCATCTGCGACAGGTAGCGCTCCGTCGCGTCGACCCTCGCCCCCGGCATGTCGAAGGGTTCGTGCGCCGCGACTGCCCGCATGATCCTGGCGCCGTCGGCGACGTCGCCCGGGGTCAGGATGCCCAGGGCGAGGAAGCGCCGCTCCATCTCTGCACGGCGCGCGCTTCTCACCGTGCGGCCGAAGGTGCGGGCCTCGATTGCGTCCTCCCAGAACACACGCTGGTAGTCGAGCAGGCCGTAGCCGAGTTCGCGTTTCACCCATTCCAGCTCCGCGCCGACGAGAGGATCGAGGCGATCGAGGAGAGCGTTCACGTGGTCCAGGCCGCGGCCGTTGAGAGGCCTGGCGCCGCGCGCGACGCTCGCCATGAAGCCGATCAGCCACTGGCGATCCGCGGCGGGCAGGCGCATCAGCGGGCTCGTGGTCACCCCGGGAACCGTCCCATCAGGGAGAGCGAGCAGGTCCTTCACATAGCGGACGGGGACGGCGAGGCTCAGGGTGTCGCCGGGGCGGCTGGAGGCGAGGATGCCGATGAGGTCTCCGTGCCCATCGAGGAGGCCCCCGCCGGTGTAACCCGCGGGCAGAGGCTTCGCGGTCACGATCCGCTCGATGTCGGCGGCGGCTCCTTCGGCCCCAACGGTAACGATCCCCTCCGTCCCGCTCGTCTCGACCCCCTGGGCGAAGCCGACGGAGTGCACGGTGGCGCCCGGCCCGGGCGGAGCGTCACGGCCCAGCCCGATCGGCGTGCCCTCGCCATCGACCCGGAGTCGCGCGAGGCCCCGGCTTTCCAGCACCGCCGAGAGGCTCGCGAGCCGTGCGTCTTCGCGAAGACGCACTCGGATCGCGAAGGCGCGGCTGACCAGGGGCCACGAAGTCGCAACCGTCTTGCCGGCCACGATGACTCCGCTTCCCTGCGCCACCACGTTGCCGCGGCGGTCGAGGCACTCCACTATGACGATGGACGGACGCGCGGCCTCGAGGACGCCCTCGGCATCAAGCGCGGGACGCGGCTCGAGGGCCACGGTTCGAGGCCCCAAAGGGCGAGCGGCGGGTACGGGGCGCTGCGGCCGGGGAGCGGGGTCGCAGGCGGAGAGGAGCGCGCAGACCACGCCAACGCGAGTTGAACTGGCGATTCGGAGGCGTGCGGGGGGCACGCTCTATTTTGTACTGGCAGGGCCCGCGGATTGCGGCAGGCGTACGAACCGGGGCGCGTCAGTTCGCGGCTTGCGGGATGAAGGTGATGGGGACGATCGGCTTGTCGATCGCCTCGCGCGGGCCGATGGTGATCTGCAGCGCTTCCTCGATCGAGCCCACGAGGTGGAAGGTGAGATCCTTCCGCACGTTCTCGGGCAGCTCTTCCTTCACCTGCTTCTCGTTCCGCTTGGGCAGGAGGATTTCCTTCATGCCCAGGCGATGCGCGGCCAGGACCTTCTCCTTGATGCCGCCCACCGGGAGAACCCGGCCGGAAAGAGTGATCTCGCCGGTCATGGCCAGGCCCTTCTTCACCGGACGTCCGAGCAGCAGCGACACGATCGCGGTCACGAGCGTGATGCCGGCGGAGGGACCATCCTTGGGAATGGCGCCCTCGGGCACGTGCAGATGGATGTCGACCCGCTCGAAGAACGAGTCCTCGATGCCGAGACGGCGCGCGTTCGAGCGCACCCACGACAAGGCCGCGGTAGCGCTCTCCTTCATGACATCGCCGAGCTGACCGGTGATGGTGAGGCCCTTCTCGCCCCACATCTGCGAGGCTTCGATGAAGAGCACGTCGCCGCCGGACGGCGTCCACGACAGGCCGAGGGCGACGCCGGGGATGAGCGCCCGCTCCTCGATCTCGCCCTTCTCGAAGAACGGCGCGCCGAGGAACTCCTCGACCTTCTCGGGCGTGATCGCGATGGTCTCGGTGGCGCCTTCCGCGCGCTTCCTCGCCACCTTGCGGATGATGCTCGCGGTCTCGCGCTCGACGTTGCGCAGGCCCGCTTCCCTCGTGTACTCGCGGATGAGCTTGACGATGGAGTCGTCGCCGAAGGCGATGTGCTCCGCGGTCAGGCCGTGGTTCTCGAGCTGTTTCGGGATGATGTGCCGGCGGACGATCTGGACCTTCTCCTCCTCGGTGTAACCGGCGAGGCGGATCACTTCCATGCGGTCGCGCAAAGCGGGCGGGATGGTATCCAGCACGTTCGCGGTGGTGATGAACACGATCTCCGAAAGATCGAACGCGACATCAAGGTAGTGATCCTTGAAGCTGTTGTTCTGTTCCGGGTCGAGGACCTCGAGCAGCGCCGCCGCGGGGTCGCCGCGGAAGTCGTGACCGAGCTTGTCCACTTCGTCGAGCATGAACACGGGGTTCTTGCTCTCGCAGCGGCGCAGGCCCTGGATGATCTGGCCGGGCAGGGCGCCGATGTACGTCCGGCGATGACCGCGGATCTCCGCCTCGTCGCGCATGCCGCCGAAGGACATCCGGTGGAACTTGCGACCCATGGCCGCCGCGATCGACTTGCCGAGCGACGTCTTGCCGACGCCGGGAGGGCCGACGAAGCACAGGATGGGGCCCTTGACGTCGGGCTTCATCTTCTTGACCGCGAGATACTCGAGGATGCGGTCCTTGATCTTCTCGAGGCCGTAGTGATCGGCGTCGAGGACGTCCTTCGCCTTCTGGATGTCGAGCTCCGCCTCGGAACGCTTGTTCCAGGGCAGGCTCACCAGCCAGTCGATGTAGGTGCGGGTGACCGTGTACTCGGCCGCGGCCTGGGGCATGCGGGTGAGCCGGTCGAGCTCGCGAAGGGCTTCCTTCTTCGCCTCTTCGGTCATCTCCGCCTTCTCGATCTTCTCGCGAAGCTCGGAGATCTCGCGCTGCTGCTCGTCGCCGTCGCCCAGTTCCTTCTGGATGGCCTTCATCTGCTCGCGCAGGTAGTACTCACGCTGGTTCTTCTGAAGCTCGGTCTTGACCTGGTTCTGGATCTTCGAGCCGACTTCGAGGACCTCGAGGTCCTTGGCGAGGAGGCGATTGACGCGCTCGAGCCGCTCGTGAACGGAGAGGACCTCGAGCAGCTCCTGGCGCTGCGCGCTGGTGAGCGAAGGCAGGGACGATGCGATGAAGTCCGCGAGGTGGCTCGGGTTGGTGGTCCGCGCCGCCATGTTCTTGAGCTCATCGGGCAGGCTCGGCGTGAGGTCGACCGCCTTCTGGAACATCGAGAGCGCGGCCTGGGCGAGGGCCTTCACCTCGACCGCCTTGTCGGGCGAATCGATGTCCTTCAGGACCTCGACGCGCGCCTTTATATAGGGGCGGTACTGCGTGATCTCGAGGACCTTGTAACGGCCGACGCCCTGGACGACGAGCCGCAGGGTGCCGTCCGGGAACTTGAACATCTTGTGGATGTGGGTCAGGGTGCCGATCGAGAAGAGGTCGGCCTCGACGGGGTCGTCGACCGCCGCCTCTTTCTGGGTGAGCACGCCGATGGTGCGCTGCTGGCGCACCGCGTCGTTGACCAGGGTGACGGAAGCGTCACGCGCCACCGCGAGGGGCAGCACCGCCTCGGGGAAGAGGACGGTGTCGCGAAGCGGAAGGATGGCGATCTCGGACGGGAGGTCCGACAGCGAGGATTGAGAAAAGCCTCCGGATTCGAAGTCCGGCGGTTGGTTTTCTATGGGATCGGACATGCGGACACTCCTTTCTTGATCAGTCTCTGGTGCGGCGGTGCGGCGTACGGCTCACGAACGGCTTTCTCGACAATGAGGGCTCAGCGGTCGAGGCGCAGGGCCACGACGAGCACGGTCTCGCCGCGGCGCACCCGGAGGCGCGCCACCTTGGCGGGCGCGGCCTTGCGGATGGCCGAGTTGAATTCCTTGACCGAGGAGACCTCCTCGCCCGAGACCATGATGATGACGTCGCCGCGGGCCAGGCCGGCAAGCTCGGCCGCGCCGCCCGCTTCCACGGACCGCACCACCACGCCGCGGACGCTGTCCGGCAGGTCCATGCGTTCACGCAGGGTAGGCGAAAGAGTCTGGAGCTCGATGCCCAGGTTCGTCGCGGGCTTCTCGTCGGACTTGTCATCCTCGGCGTCCTCCCGGCCCGCGGCCGCGGTGGGGCCTTCGGGGAAGGTGCCGAGCGTGATCCTGACCGACTTCTCGACCTGCGCGTTCTTCTCGACGCGGATGAGCTTGAGCGACACCGTGGTGCCGGGCGCGAGGCCGGAGATGTAACTGGTGAGCGCGGTGTTGTCCTTCACCAGCCGCCCGTCGACCTCGAAAATGTAGTCCTCGAGCTGGATGCCGGCCTTCTCCGCCGGGGAGTCCTTGGTGACGTCCGTGACCACCACGCCCTGCGCGGAGTCGCGCTTGAAGGTGAGGGCGATGTCCTCGGACGCGCTCTGGATCTGCACGCCGAGCCAGCCGCGGGTCACCTTCCCCTTGCTCTTGAGCTGAGGGATGATGGGCTTCGCGACGTTGATGGGCACGGAGAAGCCGACGCCCGCGTTCTGCGCCAGGCCCTGGGTGATGATCAAGGTGTTGATGCCGATGACCTGGCCGCGGGTGTTCATGAGCGGGCCGCCCGAGTTGCCGGGATTGATGGCGGCATCGGTCTGGATCATGTCGACGCCCGTGCCCTGCTGGCCGAGAGTGAGGTTCCGGCCCTTGCCGGACACCACGCCCACGCTCAGGCTGTTGCCGAAACCGAACGGGCTGCCGATGGCCATGACCCACTCGCCCACTTCGGCGGCCTCGGAGTCGCCGAGCTCGAGAACGGTGAGCGGCTCCTTGGGCTCGATCTTGATCACCGCGACGTCGGTGCGCGCGTCCTTGCCGAGCACCTTGGCGTCGTAGCGCTTGCCCGAGAGCAGGGTGACGGAGATGCCGTCGGCCTCGTCGACCACGTGGCGGTTGGTCAGGATGGTGCCATCGGCGTCGATGATGAAGCCCGAGCCGCCCGCTCGCTGGTTCTGCTCGCCGGGGCCGAGGGGATCGTCATCGCCGAAGAAGGGGAAGGGCAGCTGCCGCCCGCCGCGGGCCGCCGCCTTGGGCTTGGCGGAAATGGTGATGTTCACGACACCCGCGTTCTTGGACTTGACTATGTTGCGGAAGGTGTCGAGAGTGAGGGGCGCGCCGGGCGCTGGAGTGGCGGAGGCGGCAGCGCTCTCCAAAGCGCTCGCCTCGGCGGTCAGGGGACGCCGGATCTGGGACTGGAAGAACGCAGCGAGAAGCGTCGTGGCCATGGCCACGGCGAAGAACGTTGCAACGGCCCGTGATCTGGAAGTCATCTGTTTCTCTTGTCTTTCTTATGCTTTCAAAGGGTTTTCTGACGATCGCCCCGCCTTTCCGGCGAAAAGAAAGGCGTCAAAGCATTCTACGTAGCAGACCTGAATTAAGTCGGAACCTGGACCTCGATGGTCACAAATCCATCACCGGGAGAACCGAAGTGTGGCGTCGGTGCGCCCGGTGAGGCATTTGCGGAAGGAAAAGAAAGAGGGGAGCGGCCCCCCGGAGCTTCCGGCCTTTGGAGGCCGGAAGGTCCGGAAGAACCGCTCCCCGGTTTGCGTCTCAGTAATCGTCCATGCCCATGCCGCCGGGGCCGCCGGGGCCTGCGGGCATCGCGGGCTTCTTCTCGGGAATCTCCGCCACCACCGCTTCGGTGGTGAGGAGCAGACCCGCGATCGAGCTCGCGTTCTGGATGGCGAAACGGACCACCTTGGCCGGGTCGATGACGCCGGCTTCGGTCAGGTTCTCGTACTTGTCGGTGCGGGCGTTGTAGCCCTCATCCGTCTTCATCTCGCGAACCTTGGCCACGATGATGCTGCCTTCCTTGCCGGCGTTGGTGGCGATCCAGCGCATCGGCTCCTCGATGGCGCGGCGGATGATCTGGGCGCCCGCCTTCTGGTCCTCGGTGAGGGACTTGCCGTCCATCAGCTTCTCGAGGGCCGGGATGGCGCGGAGCAGAGCGACGCCGCCGCCGGGAACGATGCCTTCCTCGACCGCTGCCTTGGTCGCGTGCATCGCGTCCTCGACGCGCGCCTTCTTCTCCTTCATCTCGGTCTCGGTGGCCGAACCGACGCGGATCACCGCGACGCCGCCCACGAGCTTGGCCAGGCGCTCCTGGAGCTTCTCGCGGTCGTAGTCGGAGGTGGTCTCCTCGACCTGGGTGCGGATCTGCTTCACCCGGGCCTCGATGTCCTTGGCCTTACCAGCACCTTCGATGATCGTGGTGTTCTCCTTGTCGATCACGATCTTCTTGGCCCGGCCGAGGTCCTCCATCTTGAGGTTCTCGAGCTTGATGCCGAGGTCCTCGGTGATGGCCTTGCCGCCGGTGAGGACGGCGATGTCTTCGAGCATGGCCTTGCGGCGATCGCCGTAGCCCGGGGCCTTCACCGCCGCCACCTTGAGGGTGCCGCGCAGCTTGTTGACCACCAGGGTGGCGAGAGCCTCGCCCTCGACCTCTTCCGCGATGATCACGAGGGGCTTGCCCTGCTGGGCCACCTTCTCGAGAACGGGGAGGAGATCCTTCATGTTCGAGATCTTCTTCTCGAAGGAGAGGATGTAGGCGTCATCGAGAACCGCTTCCATGCGCTCGGAATCAGTCACGAAGTAGGGGGACAGGTAGCCACGGTCGAAGCGCATGCCCTCGACGACCTCGAGCGAGGTCTCCATCGAGCGCGACTCTTCCACGGTGATGACGCCGTCCTTGCCCACCTTCTCCATCGCTTCCGCGATGATCTTGCCGATGGTGTCGTCGCTGTTCGCGGAGATGGTGCCCACCTGCGCGATCATCGAGCCCTTGACCGGCTTTGAGAGCTTCTTCACCTCTTCGACCACGACCTCGACCGCGCGGTCGATGCCATGCTTGATCTCCATCGGGTTCATCCCCGCGGTGACGCTCTTGATGCCCTCGCGGTAGATGGACTGGGCGAGAACGGTCGCGGTGGTGGTGCCGTCGCCGGCCACGTCGGACGTCTTGCTCGCCACCTCGCGGACCATGCGGGCGCCCAGGTTCTCGATCGAGTCCTTGAGATCGATCTCCTTGGCGACGGTGACGCCGTCCTTGGTGATGGTCGGGGAGCCGAACTTCTTGTCGATGATGACGTTCCGGCCCTTGGGACCGAGGGTGACCTTGACCGCGTCGGCCAGGGCATTCACGCCACGGAGAATCGCCGAGCGGGCGTCGTCGTGGTAAACAATTTGCTTTGCCATAGTTCCTTTAATTCCTCTTCTCTCTTAGCCGACGATCCCGAGGATCTCGTTCTCTTTCAGGATCAAATACTCTTCACCGTCGATCTTGACTTCGGTGCCCGACCACTTGCCGATCAGGACCTTGTCGCCGACCTTGACGTCGAGCGCCTTGCGCTTGCCGTTGTCGTCGTACTCGCCCGGGCCCACCGCGACCACGTCGGCCTGCAGCGGCTTTTCCTTGGCGGAATCGGGGATGATGATCCCTCCCACCTTCTGCTCACCCGCTTCTTCGACGCGCTTGACGAGAACGCGGTCGTGAAGAGGCTTGACATTGATCTTCTTCGCCATCCCTTGTTTACTCCTTGACAATGACCTGACACCTACTGTCGGTCGGTTAGTGTGTTTGAAACGGGGGTGAGTGTTGTGACTTCGAGAAGCGCCTGCTTTGGGGAGACAGGCGCCTCATCGAGGTCTTAGACCGGCCGCCCCCCAAGGCGGCGGTTCAACAGAATCTGTCAGTCCTTCTTGACCTCGTACTCGGCGTCGACCACGTCGCCCTTGGGCGCGCCCGACGAGGACGACGCCCCGGCGCCCGCGGAAGGGCCGGCGCCCGCGTCGCCCGGTCCGCCCGGAGCGGGGCCGCCCGCGGCCTGGGTCTTCTTGTAGAGATCCTCGGCCAGCTTGTGGGACACCTTCTCGAGCTCGGCAAGAGCGGACTTCAGGGCCGCCGCATCCTCGGACTCGGCACTCTTGCGGGCCTTCGCGACCGCCTCTTCGACGGGCTTGGCGTCGCTGTCGCCGATCTTGTCCTTGTTGTCCTTGAGGAGCTTCTCGATGTTGTAGGCGAGGCCATCCACCTGGTTCCTGAGGTCGATGACTTCCCTCTTCTTCTTGTCGGCGTCGGCGTTACTCTGGGCCTCGCGGACCATCCGGTCGACTTCGTCCTTGGCCAGGCCGGAGGACGATGTGATGGTGATCTGCTGGCTCTTGCCCGTGGCCATGTCCTTCGCGGTGACGTTCACGATGCCGTTCGCGTCGATGTCGAAGGTGACTTCGATCTTGGGCACGCCGCGGGGCGCGGGAGGAAGGCCGACCAGCGAGAAGTTGCCGAGAGTGCGGTTGTCCTTCGCGAAGTCGCGCTCGCCCTGGAGGACGTGCACGTCCACCGAGGTCTGCGAGTCGGCCGCGGTGGAGAACACCTCGGACTTCTTCGCGGGGATGGTGGTGTTGCGCTCGATCAGCTTGGTCATGACGCCGCCCAGGGTCTCGATGCCCAGAGACAGGGGCGTGACGTCGAGTAGAAGGAGGTCCTTCACGTCGCCGGAAAGGACGCCCGCCTGCACCGCCGCGCCGATCGCGACCACCTCGTCGGGGTTCACACCCTTGTGCGGCTCCTTACCGAAGTACTCCTTCACCCGCTGCTGGATGAGGGGCATGCGGGTCATGCCGCCCACGAGAACGACCTCGTCGATCTTGCTGGGATCGAGGCCGGCGTCCTGCATGCACTGCTTGACGGGGACCATGGAGCGCTCGATGAGATCCGCCACGAGCTGCTCCATCTTGGCGCGGCTCAGCTTGAGCGACAGGTGCTTCGGGCCCGAGGCGTCGGCGGTGATGAAGGGCAGGTTGATCTCGGTTTCGACGGAGCTCGAGAGGGTGATCTTGGCCTTCTCCGCCTCTTCCTTCAGGCGCTGGAGCGCCATCTTGTCCTTGGAGAGGTCGATGCCCGCGTCCTTCTTGAACTCGGAAATGATCCACTCCATGATCCGCTGGTCGATGTTGTCGCCGCCGAGGTGGCTGTCGCCGTTCGTGGCCTTCACTTCGACCACACCCTCCCCCACTTCGAGGATGGAGATGTCGAAGGTGCCGCCACCGAAGTCGTAGACCGCGATGGTCTCGTCCTTCTTCTTGTCGAGACCGTAGGCGAGGGCCGCGGCTGTGGGCTCGTTGACGATGCGGAGGACCTCGAGGCCGGCGATCTTGCCCGCGTCCTTGGTGGCCTGGCGCTGGGAGTCGTTGAAGTAGGCGGGAACGGTGATGACCGCCTTGTCCACTTTGCTCCCGAGATGATCCTCGGCGGCCTGCTTCAGCTTCTGCAGGATCATGGCCGAGATTTCCGGCGGCGAGTACACCTTGCCGCGTACGTCGACCCGGGCGAGATGGTCCTGCTCGACCACCTTGTAGGGGACGAGCTTCGCTTCGTCGGTGATTTCGCTGAACCGCCGGCCCATGAAGCGCTTGATGGAGTAGATGGTGGCTTCGGCGTTCGTGACGGCCTGGCGCTTGGCGACCTGGCCCACGAGGCGCTCCCCGTCCTTGGTGAAGGCGACGATGGATGGCGTGGTCCGACCGCCCTCGGAATTCGCGATGACGACCGGCGAGTCACCCTCGAGGACGGAAACGCACGAGTTGGTCGTGCCGAGATCGATGCCTATTACTTTGCCCATGTTTTTTGGTGTCTCCTGTTCAACGACGAGGGGAGATTACCCGAACTAATTGGTGTTCGTCAATTCATTTTTTATGAGTGTAAACGAGTCAGATTTATGTCCGCCAGGCCTTCGCCATTGCAGAGAAGCCTGGCTGGACATACACTTCTGCCCTCTGGAGGCGTCCGAGCCCGCGATCCCCCGCGAGATCGGATCGACAAGGACCGTGACCGAAACCAGCGGCGTGAAGCTAGAGGAGCTTCTAGAGGCGTTCGAATTGGGTCAACGCCAGCTACGAGGGGGACAACTCCGCCTTCGTTTGCCTCGAGACGGGAAGCATCCATTGGGGTTCCAACTCCGCGGACATGGAGGAGGACCTCCGCGGCGACATCGATGATGCGAGCCGGTACGCCGCCGTTCCTCACGGGGCCGAACTCGGCCTGGGGAAAAGGCTTGCCCTGGCATTCACGGAGGAGGTGCTGCCCGAGTCCCTGCCGGAGGTTTCCGGGTTCTTCCGGGGACCTGGAGCCTTCCCGCGATTCCGCGAATTTCTGGATCGCGAGCAGCGCATCGATGAGTGGCGCGAGTTCGAGAGAGCGGAAATCGAGCGAGCGCTTCGCGAGTGGGCCGAAGAATACGGCGTGCAGATTCGCTCGTAGGCGGCGACCCGAAGGATGAGACTGCATCGTCGCAGTACGAAACGAACAGCCGAACCCTCGCAGACCGGGTCCTCGCAGGCGGTTTCTCGAGGCGGCAATTGGACCCAGAGACGGAGCGGGGCCGGGCGCCGAGATGGGTCGCTGGCGACGAGGCGTTGATCGCGAGTCGCAGAACTCCGTCGGTAGCGTTCGCGATCATCGAGCCGAGTAAGGAGGCACACGATTCCATCGTTTCGGTATTCCAGTGCCGACGCACGAGGCGTCCGCGGCGCGGCGAGCCCATCTCGGCGCCCGGCCCCGCGGGCCACCGGTACCAAGCCCGCGAGATTGCTTCGGCCCAATGCGAAACGGATTGGGGCCTCCCAATGACGGCGCCGGGTTTCTCTCCACAGCCACGGGCGGAGTCCGTGGACCGACTCGCACTGACGAAGGGAGCCGTCTCCGTACCCTGGTCGGGTCCGTACCGCCTTCAGGCGTTCGCTGCCCGCCCCTTCAACACGGTGAGCGCCTCTTCCGCCGCCACCAGTTCCGCCTTCTTGCGGGACGGGCCCTCGCCGCGGCCCAGCACTTCCCCGCCGATCAGGCAACGGACTCGGTGCCGCTGCCGGTGCTGTGGTCCTTCGAGCGACTCGATCTCATATGCCGGAAGCTCAAGCCCCCGCGCCTGAAGGAACTCCTGCAGGGCGCCCTTCGCGTCCTTCGTGGCGAGTGAACCCTCGTTGAGCCGCGGCCCGAAGAGTCGCGTGACCACGGCGCGCGCCGCTTCGATCCCGCCGTCGAGGTAGACCGCGGCGATGAGGGCTTCCACCGCGTCCTCCTGGACCTTCTCATGGGTCCGGCCGTCGTTCTTCTCCTCGCCCGCGCTCATCCTTATCAACGAGCCGACGTCGAAGGACCGCCCGATGCCGACGAGAGTGGGGGTCGAGACCAGGCGCGCTCGGATGCGCGTCTTGTCTCCTTCGGCCCCGAGCGGGTCGCGTCGATGGAGCATCTCCGCGATCACGAAGCCAAGGACCGCATCGCCCAGGAACTCGAGCGGCTCGTTCGACGCCTTTGCTCTGTGCTCGGCGAGGAGACTGCGATGCGTGAGCGCCTGCTCGGCGAGGCCCGCGTCCTTGAAGGTGTAGCCGAGGGCGGCCTCGACGATGGAGCGGGTTCGATCGTCCAGGGTCACGGCGTGTGCGGCGGCATGCGTTCGAACACCACGCGCCCCCCCACCATGGTGAGGTCCACCGGTGTGGTGAGGATCTTCTTCGGCTCGAGCTTGAAGAGGTCCTCCGCGAAGATCGCGAGGTCGGCGAGCTTGCCGGGCTCGAGCGTGCCTTTGCGGTCGTCGGCGAACTCGGCGTACGCGGAACCGCGGGTGTAGAGGTCGATGGCCGCTTCGAGAGGGATGCGCTCCTCCGGCAGGAAGCCATCCTTCGGGCCGCCCTCCACCGTCTCGCGCGTGACCGCGGCATAGAGGCCAAGTCGCGGGTCGAGAGGCTCCACGTACCAGTCGGTGCCGAAGGCCACGGGAATGCCGGCGTCGAGGAAGGACTTGAAGTTGTACGCCATCCGGCAGCGCTCGACCCCGATCCGCTTGGGCGCCCAGCGCATGTCATCGATGCAGTGCGACGGCTGGATCGAGGCCACCACCCGCAGTTTCGCGTAGCGCGGGAGATCGGCTCGACGCACGACCTGCGCGTGCTCGATCCGGAAGCGGCGGTCGGCCCGGGGCCGCGCGGCCGCGGCCTTCTCGAAGGCGTCCAGGACGAGAGCGTTGGCGCGATCGCCGATGGCGTGAACCGCGAGCTGGAAATCCGCGGCGTCCGCCTCGTCGATCATCCGGTTCAGTTCCTCGACCGGGTAGAGCAGGAGGCCGCTCGTGGCGGGCTCGTCGGTATAGGGATCGAAGAAAGCCGCGGTCCCGGCCCCCATCGAACCGTCGGACAGGATCTTGATGGCGCCGATGCGGATCCACTCGTCGCCGAGGCCCGAGCGCACGCCCGCGTCGATGAGGGACTTCATGGCGCTCACCGGACGCCAGACGTTGATGCGCGCGAGGAGCCCGCCTTCCGCGCGGATCTGCTGATACGTGGGCAGGGCGTCGATCGACGAATTGTCCTGGACGCTGGTGACGCCGAGGGAGGCCGCGTGAGCCAGAGCCGCCTTCGCCGCGCGGACGTTCATCTCGCGGGTCGGCTCGGGCAAGGCCTTATAGAGGAGGTCCTGAGCGTTGTCCTTCAGGATCCCCGTCGGCTCGCCCGAGGCGTCGCGCACGATGGTCCCGCCGAAGGGGTCCTTCGTGTTGCGGTCGATCCCCGCGGCCTTGAGGGCCGGGGAGTTCGCGAGGATCATGTGGCCGTCGAGCCGGTTCACCGCCACCGGGTTGTCGCTCGTGACCGCGTCGATCAGCGCTTTCGTGGGCAGGGCCTGGCTCTTCCATCGTTCGTGGTCCCAGTTGCCGTTGAGGATCCAGGCGCCTTTGGGCAGGCCCGCGGCATGCCTGCCGATCCGCTCCGCGAACTCGGCCTCGTCCTTCGCATCGCGCAGATCGACAGAGAGCAGACCGAAGCCGCCGTCGAGGAAGTGAACGTGGGCGTCGTTGAAGCCGGGGGTGACGAGCCGCCCCTTGAGATCGACGACCCGGGTGTCCTTCGAAGCAAGCGCGCGAATCGCCGCGTCGTTCCCCACCGCAAGCACGCGGTCGCCCGCGACGGCGAGAGCGCTCTCGAAGCGGCCCTTCTGAACATAGACGCGGCCGTTGACGAAGATCGTGTCGGCGGTTTGCAGGGACATGGCGGCTCCCAGGATGAGACTCAGCATCGTTCGAACCCCTCGGTGATCGGTCAGACGACCTTCACGATGACGAGGGTCATGTCGTCGTGCGGGCTTTCGCCCGCCGCGAACGTCCGCACCTCGTGAAGGATGCGCTCCTTGAGGTCGTCGCTCGACAGTTCGCTCGCGTGCCTCAGGATGTCGGCGAGGCGGCTCTCGCCGAAGAGCTCGGAGCTTCCGTTCATCGCCTCGGAGATGCCGTCGGTGAAGAAGAGGAACGTGTCCCCGTGCACGAGCGGTATCTCGACTTCCTGGATGATGGCCTTGAAGCG
>JAIBCN010000240.1 GCA_019694155.1 Vicinamibacteria bacterium
CGTTCCTAGGTCCGGGCGATGGCGCGGATGCCCGCGATCGAAAAGGTCGCGATGTGGTCCGCGGCCTGCTCGACGAACTCCGGTGTGGGCTTGAAGATGAAGCCGAGGCGGGTCGCGATGGGGTTCTTGAGATAGGTGAAGGCCTGCGACTGGATGCTGCCCACGCAGCGGAGCACGCGCGGGTCCTTGCGGTCGCATTTCATGATGGCGGCCACGAGGCCCGAGAGGTACTCGATGCGCGGTCGCAGGCCCTGTTCCACCAGCGCGTCGAAGGCCGGGGTGGGGTCGTTCACCTCTCTCGTGATCAGGCGATGGACCCCGACGCTTTCCGGACTGAGGACGCGGGCGAGAAAGATGCGGAGGTAGCGTCGCAGCTGTTCTTCCGGCGGACGTCCCCGGCCCTCTTCGCGGGCGGCGTCGCTCGTCGCGCGCATCCGATCGATGGCGGACTGGAGCACCTCGCGGTACAGGCCCTCCTTGTCGCCGAAGTGGTAGTTCACGGCGGCGACGTTCGCGCGCGCGGCGCGGCAGATTTCGCGCACCGTCACCTTCTTGAATCCCCTCTCGCCGAACAGCTCCTCGGCCGTTTTCAGGAGACGGGCCCGGGTTCGCGGATCGGGAGTCACAGCGTCCGCTTGAAGAGGCGGGTGGCGAGGGTCATCGCGAGCGCCGAGAAGAGGGACAGGAAGAGAAGGTCGAAAGCGATGGCGCCGAAGCCGGTGTTCTTGAGAAGCAGGCACTTGAGCGCGTGTACCGCGTAGGTGAAAGGATCCGCCACCGCGATCACCTGCATCCAGGCGGGGAACCCCTGCTGCGGGTAGACGGCGCCGCTCGGGAAATAGAGCACGGTGTTCAGCACCCCGAACATCGCGCGGGGAAGGAGAGGGTCGGTCACCCGCACCATCAGCAGGAACATCAGGCTGATGAGGGCGAAGGCGGTGACCACCACGACCACGAAGACCCGGAACAGCCGGAAGGGATCGAGGGGGTTCGGAATCCCCGCGATCAGCGAGCCGATCACGATCAGGAACATGCCCGCGGTCACCGCCTTGATCGTGCCCGAGATGTTGAAGCCCGCGATCAGTTCGAGCTTCGTGATGGGGGTGACGAGATATCCCTCGTGCAGCCCGCGGGCCTTGTCGTCGATGAAGATGATGCCGCCCCCGATCATGACCATCACGAAGATCGACATCACCACGGAGCCTGGCAGGAGGTACTGGATGTAGGGAACGTAGGGGTAGACCTCGACCACGTCGAGGGCGGGTTCCCTGGACACCCGGGGCACGACCTTCACCCCCGGCGCGTAGGACGCAAGCACGGAATTCATGGTGGAGGACAGCGTCACCGATACGAAGGTATCGGTGTTGTCCTCGATGAGCGCCACCCGGGGCGCGTTCTTCGCGAGGACCCTTCGCGAAAAGTCCGGCGGTATGGTGAGGACGCCGTTCACGTGTCCGTCCCGAAGGTCCTCGAGGGCCGCGCCCTGATCCGCGTACACCACGGTGTCGATGGTGCGGGCGCCCGACGACACCGCCGATGTCATCTCGAGCAGGCGCACCGCGGGCACGCCGTGATCCTGGTCCACGATAGCGAGCTTCAGATGCTTGACGTTGCCCCCGAACGCGTAGCCCAGCACCACGAGCTGCACGATGGGCATGGTCATGGACATGAAGATGAGGACGGGGCTGCGGCGGAAGCGCCGCATCTCCCGTTCGATGAGGGCGAGCGTGCGTCCCATCTCAGCCTCTCCGGATCATGAAGGGGGAGTCGGTCACCGCGGCCGCCTGGAGCTGATCGCGCAGGTCGCGTCCCGCGTAGTGCACGAAGACGTCATCGAGAGTCGTGCCGTGCACGGAGAGGGACGGCACGCCGATCTCCGCGCGCGCCGCCTCCTGCATGAGGGCCAGGGTGGTGGCGGGGCCGTTGCTCGTGTTGATCCTGAAGATGTGGTCCTGGTGGCTCACCCCCTGGACGCCGGGAAGGCCCTGGAGCCTCGCCGCCCACCCTTCGGGCACCGTCGTGAAGCTCACCTCGAGGGCGTTGTGGCCGGGGATGGAGGCCTTGAGGCGCATCGGCGAATCCAGCGCCTTCAGTTCGCCGTGGTCCACGATGGCGATCCGGTCGCACAACTTGTCCGCCTCGTCCATGTAGTGCGTGGTGAGGAGGACCGTGAGGTCGCGTTCCGCCTTGATCTTTCTCAGCATCTCCCAGACCGCCACCCGCGAGACGGGGTCGAGGCCGGTGGTGGGCTCGTCGAGAAAGAAGATCCTCGGTTCGTGCACGAGGCCGCGCGCGATCTCCACCCGCCGCCGCATCCCGCCGGACAGGTTCTTCACCGGAGCCTGGCGCCACTGGGTGAGTTCCACGGCCTCCAGCAGTTCCGGGATCAGCTTGTTCCGCTTCTCCCGGGGGACGCCGTAGAGCTTCGCGAAGATGAGGAGGTTTTCCTCCACGCTGAGTTCGAGGTCGCTCGTCAGGGCCTGCGGTATGACGCCGATCGAGCGCCGGACGCTGTCCGCCTCCCGCACCACGTCGAAACCGCTGATCACCGCGGTGCCCGATGTCGGCAGGAGGAGTGTGGTCAGCATGCGGATGAGCGTCGACTTTCCCGCGCCGTTCGGACCGAGAAGACCGAACACCTCTCCGTCTTCCACGGTGAAGCTCAGGCCCTTCACCGCCGTGAAGTCGCCGAAGCTCTTGACGATGTTCCGGACGTCGATCGCGAGCATCGAACGCGCCTAGCGCACGGGGAGCGACACGTAGGCGGTCATCCCAAGGGCAAGCCGCCGGTCGCGGTTGTCGACGCGCAGGCGGACCTCGAAGGTCTTGATGTCGCGCTTCGTGCGGCTCACGTCGCGCTGGGTCGCGTAAGCCGCGTCCACCCCCCGGTAGAAGACCTTTCCCGGCCGCTCCTCGCCCGAGGGCAGCCGCACCGTGAGGGTGTCTCCGATGTGAACTCCCTCGATGTACGTCTCCTCGATGTCGGCGCGGACCCACAAGTCGTCGGGATTGACGAGCGTCACCACCGGCTGTCCCGCATTCACGTATTCGCCCGCGCGCACGGCCCGCACGTCCACCTGTCCGTCGATCGGGGCCTTCAGTTCGGCATAGGCGAGGCGCACATTCGCCTTGGCACTCTGGGCGGCCGCGGCGGCCTCGAGGTGCTGCGTGGCCTGAACCTGGCTTCGGCGCACCGTGACCTGCTCGGCGTTCGCGCGGGACAGGGCGACCGCCTCTCTTTGCGCCTCCGCCTGCTTTTTGAGGGCGTCAAGGCGGGCGCGGGCGGCCTCGACCGCCGCGCGCGCCTGGTCCATGTCCTGGGCGGAAGCGATCTGCTGTCCGGCCAGGCTCTGGGTGCGGGCATAGGTGGCGGCCGCCGCCTCCACGTCCGCCTTCCCGGCAAGCACCTGGGCCTCGAGGGCGGCGAGAGTCGATTCCGCCTGGGTCGTCTGGTGAAGAACCTGGGTCTGCTCGAGCCGAAGAGCCGCCTCCGACTCGCGGACCTGGGAGGTGAGTCCCTGGGCGTTCTGCGCGTAGTAGGCGGTCTCGGCCCGGAGCTCATCGGGCGCGATGGTGGCGAGGAGCTGGCCCTTCCTCACGAAGTCACCCTCCGTCACCAGCAGTTCGCCCACGAGGCCCGCGACCTGCGGAGAAACCACGACGTCGCTCGTGGTCACGATGCCGGTGAGGACGAGAGCCTTCGGCCGGAGGCCCGAGTAGACGAGGAAAAGGACGAGCACGACGACGAAGAGGAGGATCAGGGGGCGGGCGCGTTTCATGGCGGCAAACGTTTGTATAAAACACACGTTTGAATTCTGTCAAGCCGACGCCAGGCCGCGGACCGTTCACCTGAACCTCCGAGGGCGGCCCCCGGGTGGGAGTCAGGATGTGGCGCGAACTTCGTCGATGGAAGCCCAGTCCGAGGCGCTAAGCTCCCTCCCAATGGCGCCTCGGAAGAAAGCTCCCACCCCCGGCCTCTTCGGGCCCGATGAACAAAGCCCGGCCCTCGAGGCCCCCGCCCCGAAAGCCCCCCGCAAGAGAGCCACGAGGGCGGCTCCGCCTGCGCTCGACGAGAAGGTGGCGTCGTCTCTCGCCCGTCTGCCTGATCTCGTGGAGCGACTGGAAGCGCTGATCGCCGATGTCCCGAAGGCGGAGCAGTTCGAGCCGCTTGCCGAGCACATCTATTCGTTCGCGCAGAGCGGGCCGCGCCTGATGGAGTCCCTCGAATCCGTCAAGGATGCGGTGCCCCAGATCGAATCGGCCACCCAGGCCCTGAGCGACACCGCGACAACCCTCCAGGATACGAACCAGCGCCTGGCGGAGTCCCTCATGCGCCTTCCCGCGGCCGAGGACTACGAGCCTCTTTCGGCGCCCCTCATGGAGTTCACCAAGATCTCGCCCGCGCTCACGGAGACGCTCCGCGAAGCGGTCGTTTCCTTCGCCGCGGTGACCCAGGTGACGAAGCGCCTGGAAGGCATCTCGAAGTCGCTCAAGCAGGTGGAGGGCGCGGAACCCGCGCCCCGGGCGAAAGGCAAAACCGATACCGCCGGCCAGGAACGCCAGGGCCGTGTCGCCGAACGCCTCGAGACCCTGGCGAACGAAATCGACGGCGCCCTCGAGAAGATCCCCAAGGACCCCGAATACGCGCGCGTGGCCGAACAACTGCGCGAGCTGGCCACGGTCTCACCTTCCCTCATGGAATGGATGAAGGAAGTGAAACCGCTCTCACCGCCCCTGGCCGGCTCGGTCCTCACCCTAAGACGCGTGGCCAACAGCCTGCGCGAGAACGCATCCGTGCTGCGTGGAGAAAAGAACCAATGACACCGCCCCCAAGAAACACCTCCGCACTTGTCGTCTTCCTCGCCGTCTCGTCGCTCGCGGGGTGGGCAGGAGCCCAGGGAGCCGCCCCGAAAGCCGCGGGAGCTCCGGCCGCGGTGGCCCGCCTCAAGCAGCCCAAAGTGACGCTGCTGCCGAACGGGTGGCGCATCTCTCCGGTGGGACAGCACATCACCGTGGGCGATCTGCCCATGAATCTCGTGGTCTCGCCCGACGGCGATCACGTGATCGTCACCAACAACGGATACAGCCAGCCGAACCTCGTCGTGTACGACTACACCAAACAGATCTCGCGCGACCGGGCGATGCTCGAATCCGCGTGGCTCGGCCTCGCCTTCCACCCGGACGGCAAGCGTCTCTATTCCTCGGGTTCGGCCAAGAGCCGCGTCGATGAATTCTCCTGGGACAAGGGTGCTCTCAAGAAGACGGGGGACTTCGCGATTCCCAAGCCCGCGAACGACAGCTTCGTGGGAGGCATCGCGGTGTCGCCCGACGGCAAGCGGCTCTACACCGTGCACGTGCTCGGCGAGAAGCTCCACGCCATCGACCTTTCGACCCGCGCGGTGGTGAAGACGGTCGACCTTCCCGCCGAGCCCTACACCGTCCTGGTTTCCCCCGACTCCGCCACCCTCTACCTCTCCTTGTGGGGCGGCTCGCGGGTCCTCGTCTTCAACGCCGCCGACCTCTCCTTGAAGCACGAGATCGAAGTGGGCGAGCACCCGAACGCGATGGCGTTCTCGAAGGACGGCGCCCGCCTCTTCGTGGCCTGCGCCAATACGAACGCGGTCTGGAACATCGACCTCGCGAAGGGCTATGCGACCGAGCAGATCGGCATCGCTCCCTTCCCGAAGATGCCTCCGGGCAGCACGCCGAACGCGCTCGATCTCTCGCCCGACGGCAAGACCCTCCTTGTTGCGAACGCCGACAACAACACGGTGGCGGTGATCGAGATCGAAGACGACGGAAAGGGCGAGGTGGAGGGCTTCATTCCCACGGGCTGGTATCCCACCGGCGTCCGCTATTCGAAGGACGGGAAGAAGATCTTCATCCTGTCCGGAAAGGGCCTCACCGGCGCCGCCAACCCGCGCGGGCGCCAGGCCGGGATCGTGACCGCCTCCGACGGTCAGTACTCCGGGGCCATGCTCTGGGGCTCCCTCACCACCCTGGATGTTCCCGATGAGGCAAAGCTCAAGGAGTACACGGCCACCGCGCTCTTCGTCACGCCGGATACGGGCAAGTCCCAGCTCGCCCCCGCCCGGGCTCCCCTCCGCTCCGTGATTCCCACGAAAGTCGGGGCGCCGTCGCCCATCAAGCACGTCTTCTACGTGATTCGCGAGAACCGGACCTACGACCAGGTTCTTGGCGACCTTCCCCAGGGAAACGGCGACCCGGCGCTCACTCTGTTCGGCGAGAACACGACGCCGAACGCTCATGCCCTGATGCGGCAGTTCGTCCTGCTCGACAACTTCTACGTCGATGCGGAGGTGAGCTACGACGGCCACGCCTTCTCCACCGGCGCCTGGGCCACCGATGCCGTCGAGAAGATCTGGCCCATGAACTACGGTCGCCGCGAGGCGAGGTACCTGTCGGAGGGCGGAGGCGCCATGCGCAACCAGTACGGCAACCTCGCGGCCGGCCCCCGGGGTTACATCTGGGACGCGGCGGCGCGAAAGAACGTCTCCTACCGGAGCTACGGTGAGTTCTCGATTCCCGGCGCGGAAGTGCGCTGGGACGAGGACGGGATGAAGCCTCCGTACTACGGCTCGGTGCCGGGGCTCAAGGATCATGTCCACCCGACCTATCCGCCATACAACCTCAGCATTCCCGACAACCGGCGCATCGACGTGTGGCTCGAGGAATTCCGCGAGTTCGAGAAGAACGGCAACCTGCCGCGCCTCAACATCCTCAGACTCGGCAATGACCACACCGCCGGATCCCGTCCCGGCTCGAAAACACCCCGCGCCATGATCGCCGAGAACGACCACGCCCTCGGGCGCTTCGTGGAGGCCATCTCGAAGAGCCGCTACTGGAAGGAAACCGCGATCTTCGTTCTCGAGGACGACGCCCAAAACGGCCCCGACCATGTCGACGCGCACCGCTCGCTCGGCTTCATCATCAGTCCCTACACCCAGCGGAAGGGCGCGGTCGACAGTACCCTGTACACCACCTCAGGTTTCCTGCGGACCATGGAACTGATCCTCGGCCTGGAGCCGTTGTCCCAGTACGACGCGGCGGCGACTCCGGCCTACAACGCGTTCTCCCTCGTTCCGAATACCGCGCCCTACCAGGCTCTTGCCCCCCGCATCGACATCAACGAAATGAACGATCCGCGCGCCTGGGGAGCCCAGGCCTCGGCGGAGATGAACCTAGCGGAGGCCGACCGTGCTCCCGACCTCCTGCTGAATGAGATCGTGTGGCGTTCGGTTCGGGGCGCCGCTTCGAAGATGCCGCCTCCCGTACGGGCGGCCTGGCTGAAGCGGGGTGTCGGGGACGCCGATGACGAGGATGAGGACGAGGACGAGGACGAGGACCGCCGGCCGCGCCGGTAGCCAGAGTTCCTTGATCAAGGGAGATGGCATGACTCGTCCTGAGACGGCGCCTCTCGGCTCGACGCCATGATCCAGGTCGATCGGTCGAACTGATCGCGTGATGGGGGCGGCCGCCGCGATCTGCAGCATCCTCGCGTTCGTCGATCCCCGTCTGCGTTCGCTCATGTGGGCGGCGCTTCCCCTGGCCCTCTTCTCCCTGGTCCGCGACCGGAAGCGTGTCTTCGCCCCGGTGCTCGCCTGCATGGTGGCCGTGCCCTTCTTCGGCGGCTTCTCCCTCGGCGCGGATTCGGTGAACTACTACGCCTTCACCTCATCTCTGCTCGTGGACCATGACCTCGACCTCACGAACCAGTGGGTTCGCTTCCGGCTGGAGCCGCCTCCGAACACCAGCGCGGGCGTTCCCGAGAATCCCATGTCCGTGGGGCCGGGCCTGGTGTGGAGCCCGGGTGTGGCCCTGGCTCACGCCTGGCTGGTCGTGACCCGGGGTCGGGTGGATCCGCTGCGGCTGTCCGTTCCCTACTACGCGGCCGCGGCCGCGACCACCCTGGCGGTGCTCCTCTTCGCCTTGCTGGTCCTCGCCCGTTCTCTCGCCGAGCGGTTCGGGACGGCCGAGGCGCGACTGGCGGTGATCGCGGTGGCAACGGCCTCTCCGCTCCTCTACTACTCATTCGTGCAACCGCTCATGTCGCACGGGCTGACC
>JAIBCN010000113.1 GCA_019694155.1 Vicinamibacteria bacterium
CGCCCGCACCATAGGCCGACGGCCCGTTTCGACTTCAGCCCTTGATGTACTTCTGATACCAGGCGAGATAGCGCTCGTAGCGATCCTTCACGTAGCTCGGCCGCGCGATGCCGTGGTTCTCGTTGGGATAGATGATGAGCTGCGTATCGACGCCTAGGCTCCGCAGCGCCTGGTACATCTGCTGCGACCCCTGCACGGGCACGTTGAAGTCCTTCTCGCCGCCGAGGAAGAGAGTGGGCGTCTTGATGCGGTCGGCGTGCAGGAAGGGATACGAGATCTTCTGGTACGTCTCCCAGGCCTTGGGATTCCAGGGCGGGCCGACCTCGTAGTCGTACTGGATGATGTACTGATCCGTCCCGTAGAAGGCAACCGTGAACGCGGTGCCGGCGCCGCTCGTGGCTGCCTTGAAGCGATTGTCGGTGGCGATCAGGTAGTCGGTGAGGATGCCGCCGTAGCTCCAGCCGCCCACGCCAAGGCGCGCGGGATCCGCGACACCCATCTTCACCACGTGATCGACGCCCGCGAGGAGGTCCTCGACTTCGAAGTGGCCCCAGTCGGACCAGATGGCGCGGGAGAACTTCGCCCCGCGACCGGAGCTCCCTCGGTAGTTCACGGCGAGAACCGCGTACCCGTTCGCGGCGAAGAGCTGCCGCTCCGCGGCGAAGGAATGCTGGTCCTGGCCATTCGGCCCGCCATGGATGCGAAGCAGGAACGGCGCCTTCGTACCTTCGACGTAGCCCACGGGCTTGGTGAGCAGGCCATGGACTTCGGGCCCGGTCGCGCTCTTGAAGCTCACTTCTCCGGTCTTCCCAAGCTCGAGTTCGGCGAAGAGCGCGTCGTTCTGGTGCGTGATCTGACGGAGCGTCGCGCCATCGATCGCCTTCACCTCGGCCGGCTGGTCGTCGCCGCCCGCCAGAGCGACGAAGCACGCGCCCTGCTTGTCCCAGTTCGAGAGCACGATGGGCGGGGCCATGAGGCGCTGCGCCGCGCCGCCCTCGAGAGGCACGCGGGAGGGATAGACGGAGCGGTCATCGGTGACGAGCACATCGATCGCCTTGCCGTCCGCGGTGAAGCGCATGCCGGAAACGCCGCGATCGAGAGCCTCGGCCGCGACCACGCGCGCGGAGGGCTTGGAGCCGTCGGACGCGACGGTGGCGAGGTGGCTCATGCTGTAGGCGCCGTACTTCTGTTCGTCGGTCTCGAGGTAGGCGATGCGCAAACCGTCGGGGCTCCACTCGACCCGCGACCGCGTGGCGAGATTCGCCGGGGTCGTGAGCGCCTTCGCGGCCGAGCCCGGCTTGGAGTCGGCCACGAAGATCTGGCCGGCCTCTTCGCGATCGGGGTCTTTCGCGAGATTGGAGAAGAAGGCGATCTTCGATCCGTCGGGCGACCAGGCGGGCGAGGCTTCGTCCGCGGCGCTCGTGGTCAGGCGCTCCAGCTTCTTCGTGGCGATGTCGAAGAGGTAGACGTAGCTGTGGCGGCCGGAGAGCAGATAGCCCTGGCCGTCCTGCTTGAACTTGTAGCGGTCGATGACGATGGGCTTCGGGACACGCGGCTTGCCGCCCGCTGCAGGCTCGGCGTCCGCCTCCGGATCGGGATCGCCCACCACGAGGGCGAAACGCTTCGAATCGGGCGACCACTCGTAGCCCTGGAGCCGGCCCTTGAGGTCGGTGAGCTGAAATGCCTCACCGCCCTGTTGATCGAGCAGCCAGATCTGGCTCCCCTTCGCGGGCCCGGGGCGCGACGATGTGAAGGCGAGGTACTTGCCATCCGGGCTCCAGCGCGGCTGCGATTCGCTTTCCGCTCCGAAGGTGATCTGCCGATCGCTCTTCCCGTCGAACCCGGCGAGCCAGATGTGGGAGGCGCTCTTGTCCTCTTTCACATCGATGCTCGACACGACGTAGGCCACCGAACGGCCGTCGGGCGAGCACCGCGGATCGCGCACGTCGCGGATCCTCTGGATGTCCTCGATGCGCAGAGGGTGCTTGGCAGGCTGCGCGGGGGCGGTGGCCGCGGCGGACAGGGCTAGGGCCAGGGCCGGAATACGGAGGGATCTCATCATGCGGAGGATCGTACCCGATGCCGGGACGGTCCTTAAGAGTGCAGAGCGCCCAGGGTCTTCCAAAGGTCCACGGAGTCGAGCTCGCCTTCGAAGCGCACGATGCCGGCCCGATCGAGCAGCACCACGAACGGGCTTCCCGACTGCTGGACCTCGCCGGTCAGAGAGCCCGACTCGAGCAGCAGATCGAGAGGGAGCTTCGAGGCCATCACCGCATCCTCGCCCTTGAAGTAGTAGGCGCGTTCATCCGGCCGCTTCGGCTCCATGGTGATCACATGCAGGCCTTTCAGGAAGGGCGAGAACCAGGTGGCGAAGTTGTGGTAGCGGAGCATGAACTCGTTGTAGGGACCGTTGCCGCGGTAGCTTGCGAGGAGACACACGACGAGCAGCTGCCGCTCGGCCAGGCCCGCGAGGGTCGCCGTCAGGGAGACGTTCGGGCCGCCCTCGATGCGGCGCAGGCTGTAGTCGGGGAACTTCCGGCCCAGCCACCGCGGCGTTTCGAGGGGCGGCCGGACACCGGTGTGCTTCTCGACCAGGTCGGCGAGCCGCGGGCACGAGTTGTGTTCGAACGCGGTCTCCAGCATTCCGATGCCGGCATCCTGATCGCCCTTGGCCAGGAGATCGAGGGCGAGGTAGGAATAGGCGATGCCCGTGAAATTCATGGTCCAGTGCGAAGCGAAGCGCTGCACGAACTCGTCCACGAGCGCGAAGCCCTCGGCCTTCTTGCCGCCTTCGTACAGGGCCGCCCCGAGGAAGGCCAGAGCGGGATGATCGCGCTCTCCCGCGGCCAGAGTCTTCCGCGACAGATCCTCGAGCGACTTGAAGTCGCGCGCCTCCCACAGCACCTCGAGATCGCTCGAGGGACTCGTCTTCGGGTTGTACCTCTCCCGGATGCCTTCCGGCGTGTGCTGCAGCTTCACGCCGGGCTCGATGCCCGTGGCCTCGAGTTTGATGAGCTCGTGCCGCGCGCGCGAATAGAAGCACCACTCGCGCATCCGGGCCCGAATGGCGTAGGTGCGGGGCGAGGCCTCGGCCGCGGGCACCGAGTCGAGAGATACCAGGAAGTCCTTCATGGCGACGCCGGCATGCGAGGCCAGCGACGGCGTGGCGAGGCCCGTCACCATGAGGCACTGGGAGGGCTTCGGCATGCGCACGTTCGGCATGCGGGTGAGATTGCGGACCTGGGCGTTGATGAAGGCCTGCAAGGGAACCTCCAAATCGAATCGTAGTGCTGAGCGGTTGCTTCGTCGCCGTACCGACGGAATGGCTCCTCGCAATGACGTGAGGGGGTGCCGGACGGACAGCATGAGCTTAGTAGCGGAATGCCAGGTACTGGCCTCTCGCGGGCGCGACGCCGGGGAGAAGCCCAGTTCCGTCATCCCGGGCGGGCACGGACTGCGGCCCGGCCGCCTCTGACTCCGGTCAGTCCCCTCCCCCTGGCTCGCGGCAGGCGCTTGCCATGTCCCCGGAGGCTGTCCCCGGCGCGAGCACTTCGCCATGCTCTCCGTTTCATCGAAACAAGGAGACTGGGATGACAATCGTGACTTTCGTATACGGGCTCGTGAGCTACGGGGTATTCTTCGCGACCTTCCTCTACGCGATCGGCTTTCTGGGCGGCTTCGGCGTGCCGCTCACCGTGGACGGCGGGGGTCCCGAGTCCGCGCCGGGCGTAGCCCTCGGGATCAACCTCGCGCTGCTCGCGCTCTTCGGGATTCAGCACAGCGTGATGGCGCGCCCGGCCTTCAAGGAAGCGTGGACGAAGGTGATCCCGAAGTCGATGGAGCGCAGCACCTACGTTCTGCTTTCGAGCCTGATCCTGGCGCTGACCTTCGCGCTGTGGCGGCCGATGCCGGGAACCCTCTGGGACGTGCAGGCGGGCTTCGGGCGGGCCGCCATCTGGACGATGTTCGCGCTCGGCTGGGTGGTCCTGCTGATCAGCACCTTTCTCATCAACCACTTCGAACTCTTCGGACTGCAGCAGGTGTGGCAGAACCTCCGCGGACAGCGCGCGACCGCAGCGCGATTCCGCGAGCCGCTCTTCTACAAGGTCGTCCGACACCCTCTCTATGTCGGCTGGCTTCTGACCTTCTGGGCGACGCCGACCATGACCGTCGGCCATCTGGTCTTCGCCGCGGGCGCCAGCGCCTACATCCTCATTGCGATTCGATTCGAAGAGCGTGATCTGATCCGCGCTCATCCCGAGTACGCCGAGTATCGCCGCCGCGTCCCCATGCTGATTCCGGGCTTCCGTCGCACCGCGGCGTAGGCAAAGGCGGCGGTGAGCCCGCACGGCGGGCGGGAAGCCGCGACTAAGGCTTCGCCTTGATCGCGGCCACCACCCGCTTCACGAACTCCGCCTCGTTCCCCGCGTGCCATCGCCACACCACCACCAGATCCTGCTCCGGAAGGATCGTGATGGTGTTGCTGCCGGCGCCTCGCGCGCCGTACGCCGTCGTCGGAAGGCCCGGGTAGTTCTTGCCCTGCGTGTTGAGCCACCACAAGTAGCCATAGTCGGGACCGTTCTGACTCGGAGTGATCGCCGCCTTCACGTAGGCGGGCGGCAGCAGTTGCCGATCGCCCCACTTCCCGCCGCGCAGCCACAGATAGCCGAACCGCGCCATGTCCCACGTATCGATCCACATTCCCCCGCCCCAGCGCGTGCCGCCGCTGACCGACGCCATCCTCTTTCCATCCACGTCCACGTAGCTGTTGTGATAAGGCACCCAGCGCCAGGTATTCGACGCGCCGATCACGTTCATCACCTCGTCGCGGAAGACCTCGGGCACGGGCTTCTTGAACAGACGCAGCAGCGACTGAGAGAAGCGATTGATGCGCACATCGTTGTACTCGTAGAAGGTCCCGGGCGCCTTCAGCTCGCGCGGCTTGCGTTCACCCTCGCCGAAGGCCGCGGCACCCACGAAGTCGGCGTTCTTGCCGAACATCGCGCCCTCCCACTCGGACTCCTGCTGCAGATGCATCTTCCAGGTCACGAGCGCATTCCGCGCGGAGTCGTAGCCGCCGTCCTTGATCATGCGCCCCACCGGTTCATCGAGATCGACGATCTTCCCGTCGCGCACGGCCAGCCCGGCGACCGTGGAGAGCATGCTCTTCGCCACCGAGTAGGTGGGATCAGGCCACGTCGTGTCCCCGAACTCCGCCACGACGAAGCCCTTGTAGATGACGACGGCGTTGGTCTTCGTACGAATCGTCGGCACGGAGCCGAGCAACGACCCGAAGATCCGCTCCTGATCACTGAAGTCCATCGCGCGATTCGACTCGCGAGACTTCGCGAACTCAACGGCCGCATCCAGCGCCGCCTGGTCCATCCCCAGCTCGGCCGCTCTCTTCCGCTGCCAGGCGCCTGCAGGCGGGAAGTATGCGGAAGCCGGCGCGGCGGCCTGCTCGAAGGCAGCGGCACGCGCGACGGCGCCCGGACGATCGAAGCCGAAGGCAAAGGCCGCAAAGACAACAGCAACACAAGCCACACGCACCAGGCGACATTTCATGAGCGCTCTCCAAAGCCGCGAAGGAAGGCGGCGGAATACGCTACACCGGCTGAAGTTCCGTCGTTCGTCCTTAGCCGTCCCAGGTGCCTGCCCGCATGCATCCCCTGCACCATCGCGAGTCGGTCCACCGACGTCGTGACTGTGGAGAGGAGCCCGGCGCCGCCATTGCGAGGCCCCAATCCGTTTCGTATTGGGCCGAAGCAATCTCGAGGGCTTGGCAGGGGTGGCCCATCTTTGGGTCCAGCTTCCGCCTCCAGAAATCGCGCCGGATTCTCCGCCTCCGTCACCCCGGCGAAAGCCGGGGTCCAGGACGCCGCGCAGGGAGCCCGAAAAGGGGGCCTTTCGTGGCATGGGTTTCTCAGCCCGAACTCGGCGATAGCTGGGGCCGCAATAGATCACTCTCGACACGTCAAATGGCGTGCGAACTGGAGTAGAAACACGCGATGGGCTACGACGAGCAGATAGCAGGCCGAGTGCGCGGGATCCTCGCGCGGCGCGCCGACGTGGTCGAACGGCGGATGTTCGGAGGGCTGTGCTTCATGGCGAACGGTGCGATGTGCTGTGGCCTCGTCGGCGAGACCCTCATGGTGCGGGTCGGTCCCGACCAGCACGAGGAGGCGCTGGCACAGCCGCATGCGCGGCCCATGGACTTCACGGGAACGCCAATGAAGGGCTTCGTCTACGTCGATCCGCCAGGAATCAGCACCGCAGCAGCGTTGACAAGGTGGATCGACCGATCGCTCGCCTATCTGTCTACGGTCCCCAAGAGGAAGGTGGCGAAGAAGCCGCGACCACCGGTCCGAAGGAAGCAAGCACGACCGTGAGGTTTGGGCGGGCTCGACTCGCTTGATGTCGGGCCAGAGGCGATCAGCCGGGTGTCGGAGGAGACGCCGCAGAAGGCCTCGATGGACGCCATCGCTTGCATGGAGTGGTGCCTCGGCAGCATGGGCCGCGCCACTGACGGCGCTTCGGTCACGCTGCCGGGAGTGCTCGGCGAAGGATGAAGATCCGGTAACATCCCCAGCCTCGTGAAACTCTTCCTCTCCTAGTTCCTGGTTCGTAGCGGGCACCCCGGCGTGTCGAGCGCCTTCGTGTGCCTGTTCACCGCGCCTCCTGCGTTCTCGCGGCGCCCACCAGGAAACCACTTGTCAGGAAGGGAAGGTCCGTCGTGTCTCACGACGCGCTCTTTGTCCGCCATCAAAGGCGGCTCACCGATGAAGCCATCGGCGAGGTCTATTCACGCTATCGAAACAGCGAGCACGATCTCGCTGCGTTCGAGCGTCTGTTATCGGTCGTCCGCCGTGTGGCGCGGGGATTGTTGCTCGCCCCGCCGGTAGACGGGCGGCACGTTGGCGTCTTCGCGATCGCAAACATGTCGCGGTTCGCCAGCCGATTCGTTCGCGCGCCGGAAGCATGGAACGGCGCCTCGGAGAGTTTGCCCGGGACGATCGCGTCGCTCGCGCAACATCTCTTCGGCAGATACCGGATACCGCGATTCCTCGCGAAGGCGCGGTACGCGGCCGACGATCGAGGCGAGATCAAACGCGAGTGGTACATCGCGCACGCGAACGGTGCGCCCTTCCGATCGATCGCGCCCGAGCTGCGAATGACGCGGGCGATGGAGGACGCCTTCCTCCAGACGCCGGATCATCCGGAGATCGAGGCCGGTCTGCGCCGGGCGGAACTGCTTGTCCTTGGAGCGGACCCGCCGCTGGTGGAGGCGGTGATGGCGACACTCCTCGCGTCGGACGCAGGTCACGCGGAATTCTGGCGCTCGTTTCTCGTGTTGCTGATGGCCGCGCGGTCGAAGCTGGCGCTGCACCAGGTCGGACCGATGGTCGATTTCCTCCACGCGATCCGGCATCAGCGCGTGCAGGCCCAGGGGGAGAACGGACCTGTGACGATCGAACCGCCGAGACCGGGCTTCTCGCTCCGGGGTCGCACGCTCGGCAGCGTGCAGCGCCTGGTGGCCGCATGGCACCGAGGGCTCGAACTTCCGAACGGCTCGGACTTCACATGGAGCGCGTCGTCTTCGCGGCCGATGGCCTTCGCCGTTGAGCAGAGCGACCCCGAGGCGCCGTCGGTACGTTTTGAGATCACGGAACTCACTTCGGCCGCTTCGCTCGCGTGGGAGGGCAGCCGTCTCGGACATTGCGTCGCAACGTATGCGCACAAGTGCCTCCACCGACAATCGAGCATCTGGTCGCTGCGGCGTTTCGTCGATGACAAACCCGGCAAGCCGATCGCGACGATCGAAGTGGACCCGAAACGACGGCGCATCGTTCAGCTCCGCGGCTACAAGAACCGCTGGGTCACGGGCGCTCCGGAGCGATACGTGAGAGAGTGGGCGAGCCGCGAGAGGTTGTTCATCCCGTCAGGTCCGGAAGGCCGATGGCTGTTGTGAACCAGTGTGGACCGCAACGTCGAGTTCGTCCCTTCCGTCTCGGCAAACACGGACGGGTGCACGGAGGCCTGGCTCATAACGCCCCGACACGGTGTAAGCCGCAATGCGCCTGGATGAGAGAGTAGGGGGTCGCCCGTGATCAACCATCCATATACTTGCGGATGCGATGGAGCTTGCCGCCTTGACCCGCGCACCAACCACTCAACTTAGCTTCGCTGACACCCAGCCTTGGCGGGCGATTCCGTCGCCAAAGCTGCGCCGCGAAGACAATCGGGGCGTTTATGCATGGGCTCCGATGTACGCAGCCTTCTCGGAACGCTTCGCGCTCGAAGCCCTTCAACTCCTGGGGGCCGGGCGTTCTCGGCCGACCGTTGTCGATCCCTTTTCGGGTGGCGGAACAAGTGTCGTCGCCAGCACTCTCCTCGGCTTGCCTGTAATCGGCGTCGATTTGGATCCGTTCTCCGCCCTGCTTTCTCGCGCGCGCGTTGCAGTTCGCGCGGATTCCAAGAAGGTCGAGACGCTGTTGCGTGACCGAGATGGTCGCGGCGATCTTCCGTTCTCGGACGAGGCGCGACAGATGTTCAGGGCGTCCGATCTGCGGTTTGCCGCGATCACAATGAACCAGATCCTGAACGGATCGAAGGGCGCGGCAAATTTCAGCGGTTTATTGGCCGACCCAGAGGGCAAATTTGATTCCGAGGTTGTAGCCCTAACGGCCGTGGTGCTGGGAGCTATGAAGACGGCTCGCGTGGTCCGCGGCTCGAACCCCGTTTGGTTCCGTCATGCATTGCCAGGCGAAGTCGATCGCGTCGCACCACTTCGAACGCTGGCGCGCGCGGCGTCGGTCACCATGCTCAGAGATTTGTCCGACCTATCCACTCGTGTGCGGCGACCGTCAGCTCAGGTGCTGTATGAGGACTTCCGCACGACAAGTATCGCTAGCCGGAAAGCCGATATCTTGCTCACGTCGCCGCCGTACCTCAATCGGCTCGACTATGTCGTAAATCATCTTGGAGCTATCAGCCTTCTGTCGGGCATCGTCCCTGAGTCGCTTGACGACCTGCGGCGACGCATGATCGGCACGACAAAGGTCGTCGACAAGGAACAAACACCGGCGGGCTTAGGACCGCTGTGTCGCGCGTTTCTCGAGCAGGTTTCCAGCCACCCAAGCAAGGCGAGTTCGTCCTACTACTACTGGACCTATCTCCAGTACTTCAAGGACATGCACATTTCTCTAGCAAACATCGCCCGGATCGTTCGGCCAGGCGGCGCAGGCGCGATGGTCCTCCAGAACTCGTTCTACAAGGAGATCCCGATCCCGGTTGCGGAGATAGTGATAGAGATGGCAGCACTCCACGGTATTCGAGGTCGGACGCTTCGAGCAGAGGTCGTACGGGCGCATCTAGGAAAGATCAGCCCCGGCCAATCGAAGTACGTTCGCCGAAAGGTGCTGGAGGAGTCCGTCTTGGTTCTAGATTTTCCGGACTAGTAGAAGGTTGTGGAAACGCGAGGCTCGCGGAGCTTGCGCCACTCGGGATTCTGGAAGGCGTGACAAAAACCCATGTATGGGCAGCCGCCTCTAAAGAGGATTGCAACGTCTGAGGCCAGCATGGAATGTGGTTTCGTGTTGACGCAATGCGGTGCCTTTGGGTCGCAGATTGCACGTCCAAGTTGCCACTCGACGTAATTGACGTCCGCCACGGGCAAATGGGCAAGACGCGCCGTTAGATGAAGGGCCTCAGACACCGATTCCCTCAGCAAGCGGACCAGTCGGGGACGCGGCTTCGCCTGGGTCTTCAAAATGTCGACGACGACATCGTGTACTGGAACAACGCGTCCGGAACGGAGATATAGCCGCATGATGTGGTAGTCGATTGCGGGGCGAAGCGAGTCTTCGTCCTCAAAGGCGACGATTCGTTCGCGAACCAAGTCCTGAATGAGAACGTAGGACTTCTTTTGAAGTGGATCCTCGCGATACGGCTCAAATCTTGCGAGTTGCGACACGAAGCCAGTTGGCCCGGCGATTCGTCCCGCGGATTCGCGCACGAGCGCAAGAGAGCTCCCATGGCAGCTACGCTGGAGCTCCTTGCCTACGGATCGGAGCATTGCCGCTCGCTTGGTAGCATCGATTCGCCGTGGCTTCTTGTATCCGGAGAGCCAGTGCGCGACTTGGTCAGCTTTGACAGTCTCAAGGCGCTGAACCATCTCCGTCTCGTCGTCCGACAGGAGATGGGTCGCGAGCCGGTCCTGAAGAAAGTCCCAGTTCATCTGATGGCATATCGCGACGAACGCCAACTTGAAAGTGAGTTGGTTTGCCTTGGGCAGCTGTCCCCATCGGGTCTCTTCCACTGCTGCTTTGTAGCCGCGGATTGCCTGTGCGGCTTCGGCGCACGCGAATTCGTCAATGTGAAACAGGCCACCTTGCCCGATGACATGCGCCAAGCGTCCGGGCTTGGAGCTACGCGAGCTGATCATTGTGGGAGCCTATGCCTGCTTGACGTTCGCACCCGAAGCCTCATCGTACAGCCACTCTCCGGAGAGAACCTCGTCTCCGAAGAGTGTTGGGAAGAGACCTGCGTAGGTCGGAGAAATGAGCATTCCCGGCACATGCTTGTAGATCCCGTCTTGTGGTCGCCGCATGAACCACTTCCGCGACAAGCAACGCCCTTGCCCCACGGGGGCACGGTCTATGAATCGCGTCCGCCCATGAGCCACAACTTCATTGCGAACGATGCAACACTGTCCCGGTGCATTGAGCTGAACAAATGTTGACCCAGGTGAGAACTCAAGTGTGAATCGCTCCAGAAAGGCTTTCGCCCGCCTCAGTGCTGGATCGTCGCGCCAAGTGACCCGGTACTCACCGCTCGCGCGCCGATACGATGACTGTGGGCGCCCAGCCTCGTTCAGGTAGAGAACCGGCGTCACAACCCTTATCGCACCCTTTCCACGGGGACGAAGGATTGTCAAAGCATCGGGCAGGAAGAGCGACTTAAACGCTTCTGGATCCTCGCGGGCGAGCTCAAGGCTCAGGAGGCAAACGTTCTGGAAGTACGTGAAGCCGCCCCATAGGGGACCTCGATCGCAGTAGAGCACAAAGGCTTCCACGGCGCCTCCAGCTGCGAGACCGTCGTGGTGGACATCAAAGGCGTCGGCAGTCTCGCCCTGTTCTCGGTAGCCCGTGCCTTGTGGCTTCGCAAGGTCATATACCTTTACGGTACCGTCGGCTTTGCCGAAATGTCTGATGGTTTCAGGATGCTTCTCCAAGGGATGAGGCAGTGGCGTATTTAGAGGCAGAACTGCCTTGCACTGGGCAACGATCTCGAAAAGCGGGTGATCGTAGACCGAGGGAGTGTGGGGATTCAAAGTGACGATGGCAGCTACGCCGTCGCTCGAGTTATAGGCAAGCACGATGGCTTGCAATTCGACCTCTGAAATTGCGTGATAGTCCTGTATGACGATAGGAACCACAGGCCTCGCCCATTGATTCGTGCACTTTGGCGCGCTGGCGAGCTCGTCAACGCCGAGTTCAGGAAGGAGGCGTCTGATGAACTCGTCAGACTGTGCGATGAAGAGACGCTCGTTGTCTGTCATGATGCCGCGCTATTCAGCTCAGTCCGCGAACAACGGGATGCGGTTTACGGCTGGGGCACCAAGTGTGTCGCGTAGCAACGCCTCGGCCTCGGAAGTACTGCTGGCGGTGAGCTCGCGCCATTGTAGGGCGTCGCCTGAAACGAAGGCCAAGACCCTTGGCAGTCTCAGTTCCTTGCCAACGTCCACAGGCGCCCTTGAGAATCGGCAGAACTGAAGGAGCCCTGCCGCGACGGAAGGTCGCACTGTCGGGAACCATTCGCGGAACCAATCCACGTGATGGCCTCGTCCGGTCAGGAACTCAACCGCCTTAGCCCATTCGCTAGTGAGCGATTCCAGGGGAATCTCCCGCTTCTCTTGAAAGGCGTTCCACACCTTGAACAGAGCACCAATCGTTCGTGCTCGTCGCGAGTGTTTCACAGATCCGATGGCATCAAACGAGTCCGCCGCCTGCGCTGCATACTCCGCTGCGCGCTGTAGATCGTCTACAAACCAGGAGGCGTTGGCGTATGTCAGCTGAATGAGAGCGGCGGCGAAGCGCTGATTGACGTCCGACAATCTTTCGAAGGGGGGGTTGAAGGAAACCGTGCCTTGAATTCCGCCGCACACAGACCGGGCGTAGAAGCAGTGGAGCCGTTCCGTGTCGTGGGACTCGATTCTGCGCAGGAGCCATTTCTCCGCGTTCTCGATGCTCTCCAGTGCGCGAGTGTAGAGCCCCCCCGAACGCAGCAGATTGGCGTAGACAAAGAACGACGTACCAATGGCATAGCGCTCTAAGGGGGTGTGGTCTTCAACCTCCGAGACTTGTCGGAGGCGAGCTGCGAGCAGATTCGCGTGCGCCAGAGCGTTGTCATCCGCTCCCCTTTTCCTCGCGACCTCCATTCTCTCAGCGAGGAAAAGTACGCCCATACGTTCCCCATCCGCTGCTGCCAGTAGCTCGTCGGAGAAGGCGTCGGCACTCTGCTCCTTGCCCTCAAAGAGAATGCAAAGAGAAAGCAAGTAGTGGCACCACAGGGCCAGGAGGGAGTGCTTCGGATACTTGACGAGTACGGCCCGCAAGAGCAGCACTGCTGTCTCTCGATCGTCCTGTTCAATCCAGCTGCGTCCTTTGGAAACAAGAAGGGCCTCCAAGACGGCGTCATCAGCTCGATCGAGCGCGTCGGCTGCGATAGCGATAGCTCCGGAAGGGCTAGGCGCAAGCTTCGCCTCGACCTTTGGAACCGTCGCCTGACTATCGGACGGCGACAAAGAACCATCGGAGGGAACGCGCCACGCGACCACCCTCGTTTGCGACTCGGGTACCGCTAGGTCGATTCTGCTTCCATTCTGTGCAAGGCCCGCTATCTGGAGACCCCACTCCTGCCACAACTTTCGAAATGACTCAGTTGCCGCGCTGAAGGAGTCTACGAGGCCGCGACCAGCCTTGGCCGCGGATTCTCCGATCGCGAGAAGCAGGAAGGCTTGCATTTGTTGGTGGTGCACGGAAGTCGAGCGTTCCTCAAGCTCATATGCCAAGTCATCCAGGTAGAACAGCTTGACAATTACTTCCATCGCAAGATCGCGATGAGCGAGCATGTGATCCCCCACGATAGTCGGCGCGGGACTCAACCCCCGGAACACGGGATGGCGCTGTCTCAGTAACTCTGCCAGTTCGACAAGAAGCTTGGCACCGCAGTCCGCCGCAACCAGCAAGCGTTCTGGCCACTTCTCTTGGGCACCCGGTTCTCTGTAAGTGAACCAGGTTGGGATCTCCGCATCGCCAAAAATCGTTCCAAAGAAGACGGCCGGATCAAAACCGTTCCCGCGATCGAAAAGCTCGTGAATGACGGCGTGGCAGGTAACCGCCTGGAAGTTCGCTCGTCCCGACCGGACGATCTCTTGGGATCTCGCCAACGCCTTTGAGATCTCCCGAACCGCATCGCCCTCAAATACTTCAATGCGCTTGTCGTTTGGCAATATGCGCGACCGAGCTACCGACGCGAGCTCTCGAGAGCCTTCTATGAGAATGCCATGCGTGGCATTGGTTTCGGCCAGGAGAGACGCCAGTTCGGTGCCATCCGCCCCACCGATGCTAACGAAGCAGGGAGTCAGTCCAAAGAATCGCCCGTCCTTTTCGCCCAGCAGCTTGATGACATCGGCAGCCTTGTTTTTGGCGCTCTGGTGGAAGCTTCGACCGTACGCGTCGACATCGAAAGCGCCGTCCGCCTTCGACCGGAGCCTTTCTATGGCGTTACTCACGCGCGCTGCCTGTTTTGACTGCATATGGAGTGTGAAGAGCGGCACTCTACAGCGACAGGTGACATCAAAAGCTGGACGAACGGTGGTCGTCAAGAAATCCCTTGACGGGAATATTCCCGTTCGGGCATATTACGGCTCGTGATTGAAACGTTCACAGCTCTTGCCGAGCCAAGCCGACTTCGAATCGTCGAACTGCTGAAGGACGGTCCCCGCCCCGTGGGCGAGATCGGGACGCGGCTTCGGCTTTCTCAGCCGCAGGTGTCGAAGCACCTGCGCGTTCTGAAGGCGGCGCGGCTGGTGGACGTGGAGCCGCGCGCCAATCAGCGTCTTTACGGGCTGCGCGGGGATCGGCTTCGCGATCTGAACAAATGGCTCGAGAACTATCGCGCCATCTGGGGAGAGCGCATGGATCAGCTGGACGACCTGGTTCAGGAACTGGAAGCGTCGACTCCCAACAACACGGACAAATCGGTTGGCGAAGGCCGATCGACCCTTCGACAACCACGCGAACGGACTCCGGCTCAGGGTCCACTAAAAATAGAGGTCAAGAATGCCCGTCGCAGAAAGAAGTGAAACCATGTCTTACCGCCGCGCCACCGTGGAGCGGGTGTCGGACACCGAACTGGTGTGGAGGCGCACGCTGCGCGCGAGGGCGTCTGTGGTCTTTGACGCCTACACGAAGCCTGAACTGGTGAAGCGCTGGTGGGCTCCGGAGTCGCGCGGGCTCGAGATGGTGCAGTGCGAGGCCGACGTGCGGGTGGGCGGCGCCTACGTCTACGCGCTGGCCCGCGAGGGGAAGATCGTGGTGACGTTCACGGGCAGGTATCTGGAGCTTGATCCCCCGCTTCGTCTGGTGCAGACCGCGGCGATGGCGCCATTTCCTGAGGAGAGTGTGGCGACTGTGACCTTCACCGAGAAGAACGGTGTGACGGAACTGGTGTCGCGGGAGGTGTATCCGTCGAAGGCGATCCTGGACCAGGCGATCGCGTCGGGGATGGAAGACGGCGCCCTGGAAACGCTGGATCTGCTGGCGGAGCTGGTGGAGAGCCGCACGAAGGTGGAGCGGAAGTCCGAGCGCGAACTCGTCGTCACACGCACCGTCAACGCGCCGAAGCACATCGTGTTCGAGGCGTGGACCAAGGCGGAACTGTTCAGGAGGTGGTGGGTACCCAAATCGTTTGGGCTCAACCTGCTTTCCTGCGAAATGGGCGTTCGCGTTGGGGGGCAGTATCGCCTGGCGTTTGCCCACGGAGACTCGACGATGGAGTTTTTCGGCACGTACCTCGAAGTGACGCCGCACTCGCGCCTCGTCTGGACCAACGAGGAAGGCGACCAGGGCAAGACCGTCACCACGGTGACCTTCCAGGAAGTCGGCGGGAAGACGTTGCTGGTCGTGCACGACCTCTATCCCTCGAAGGAAGCGCTCGAGGCCGGATCTGGATCGACGGAGGCGATGCCCGAAGCGTTCGACCAGCTCGACGAGCTTCTTGTGAGCCTGGGATCAAGCACTGAGACAAACTGACGCAACCCATCCATCAGGCAAGAAGAGAACGAGAGGAAGGAGACATGACCTACGTCGACGGATTCGTGAGGCCAATGCCCAAGAAGAACCTAGCCGCCTACAAGAAGATGGCGACGCAAGGGGCGGAGGCCTGGAAGAGGCATGGGGAGCTCGAGTACTTCGAGTGCGTAGGTGACGATCTCTCCCCGAAGGGGATGCCCGGCTTCACGGCACCGCGGAACGTTTGAACCGAACCACATCTCGCCGCGGCGGCGCGCCGAACATTCGCGAGTACTCGCGGTTGAACTGCGACGCGCTGCGATAGCCGACCTCGAAAGCGGCCGACTCCACGTTGATCGGCGACGACAGGATCAGCTGTCGCGCTTCCATCAATCTGAACTTCTTCTGGTATTGCAGCGGCGTCATCGACGTGAGCGACTTGAAGGCGCGATGGAAGGCCGACGTGCTCATCCGCGCGGCCCTCGCGAGCTCGGCGATCCGCACCGGTTCCGCAAAGCGCTTGCGCAACTGGTGGATCGCCTTCACCACCTGCTGAGCGTGGCCGCCTTTCAGCGTCATCGACGCGATCTCACCGCCAGATGGCCCAGTGAGAAGCCAGTAGCAAATCTCCCGCATGATCGCGGGATAGAGCGTGGGGATCGCTCGAGGCGTCGCGAGCAGCTGAATCGCGCGCACCACACAGCCTTCGAGCGGGCCGCTGAAGTCCGCGACGCAGACGCCATGACCCCGCGCGTCGACGGGCGCGGGCGGTTCATCCAGCCCTGACATGACGTCACGCATCACCCCGGCATCAAGCTCGATGACCACGCCGAGGAACGGCTCTGCCGGGCTTGCCTCCGTGACAGCCCCGAGGGCCGGCATTTCGACGCTCACGACCAGCGCTCGCCCTGGGCTGTACTCGAATCGGCGATTCCCGAACGTCGTGTACTTCGCTCCCTGCGCCACGACGCAAAGTGCCGGCCTCATGATCACGTGCCTGGGACGGCGCTCTTTCCCCTCCATCCGCAGAACAATGACGCCATCGATCGCGGTGATGAACGGGCTCTCCCCCTTTTGTGCGTCCGTGTATCGCTTGATCGCCCTGGTGAGCTCCGTGGCCATGGCCTATTCTGCTGCAGACGTCGACGGCACGGAGCCGTTTGGGCGGGAATAGGCAAGAAATGGATCGGTTCTGATCTTCATCGGCGGGAGCCTAGTCGCTAATCTGTCTACGTCACACGAACTCGACGAACAACACCTCGGGTGCGACCCATGATCAAGACACAAACAAACACCGCAGTGACCAAGCTCGCCATCGTCACCGGAGGCAGCCGTGGCCTTGGACGCTCAATGGTGCTAAACCTCGCCGCCCGCGGCGTCGACACCCTCTTCACGTACAACTCCAACAAAGCCGAGGCGGGAAAAGTCGTCAGCCTTGCGAGGGATGCCGGGCGCACCGCCATCGCTCTGCAGCTCGATACCGGAAAGGTCGGGACGTTCGACGCGTTCATCGAAGCGGCCACGAGGGCGATGGAGGGACTCGGTGTTTCGAAGTTCGATTACCTGGTCAACAACGCGGGCATCGGGCACCACAACGCGTTCTCGAAAATCACCGAAGCCGAACTCGACCATGTCTACGACGTCGACTTCAAGGGCGTCTTCTTCTTGACCCAGAAACTTCTACCCCTCATCAATGACGGCGGCTCCATCGTGAACATCTCCACGGGGCTCACCCGCTTTACGACGCCCGACACCATTCCATACGCCGCGATGAAGGGCGCTCTGGAAGTCTTCACGCGCTACCTCGCGAAGGAACTTGGGCCGCGTGGCGTCACGGTCAACACGATCGCCCCCGGCGCCATCGAGACCGATTTCAGCGGCGGCATGGTCCGCGACAATCCGGCCGTCAACAAGATGGTGGCATCGCTCACCGCGCTGGGACGCCCCGGCCTGCCCGAAGACATCGGCCCGATGGTCGCGACATTCCTCTCCGACGCGAACCGCTGGGTAACCGGCCAGCGAATCGAAGTCTCCGGCGGAATGGTTCTTTAGAAAGCTGAGAATGCCCGTTCGGTCATCGTCCTCCGGACCTCCCTTTTAACGCGTCCTAGCGCGTCATCACATCCTGAAGCTGCGTCCGCCCGGCGTCGCAGGCGGCGATCTGCCGCGCCGTCGGCGCGACTTCCACTTCCTCCAGCGACATCCCCGCGGCTATGAGAGATCGGCTCACACCCTTCAAGGTCGGGGGACCCGCGGATTCCTGGCACCCGCGCCGGTTCGCGACTCTTCACCGATCGGGTCGAAGTGCAGATCCCACCAGAAACGATGCATCCCCTTCTTCGTCGGGAGCACCTTCGGCGGCGCGCGCCAGTAGGGGAACAGGGCGGTTGGGCGCAGGCCCTCGATAACTTCGTCTCCACGCTGTGAGTGTGGGTCTTGAGCGCT
This sequence comes from Vicinamibacteria bacterium, assembly GCA_019694155.1. GTDB lineage: Bacteria > Acidobacteriota > Vicinamibacteria > Fen-336 > JAGNNV01 > JAGNNV01. Next base: position 17,742 of record JAIBCN010000113.1, read on the forward strand.
CGGCCCTTGCGGCAATGGAACTTGCGAGAGTCGTGTTGAAGTACACCATCTCCTCCGCAGCGGCCTTAGTGTCAAGGGAGAAACCAGGGCTCGCTCCCAGCCTCAGCCGCGGACTGGAAATCGCCTTTCTTCACGTTGTACGCAGAGAGGACCGCACTACCTTGTGCAGCTGGACTCGATCCCCATCCCCGGACGGAAGAAGCGGGTCTAGGGACGTCGAAGCCGGTCCCGGCGCCGCGAGCCCACATCGGTGTTCGGCCCCGCGGGGCTCCACGGGCCGCCTGTACGGGATTGCTTCGGCCTTCTATCCGACGGAGTGGGGCCTCGCAATGACGGCGCGGGCGCGGGATGCGCTCGGTCGTGACACGACCAGCGCTCCGCAGCGCTTGAGGCAGCCGGCGGTGACTAGGCGGCGTAGCGGGCAGCGATGGCTCGGGCGTCTTCCGCGTAGTGGCCGCCGAAGAGGACGGCGTGGTTGAGCAGGTGGTAGAGCTGATAGAGGGGGTTGCGGTCTCGCCATCCCTCGGGGAGCGGCCAGGCTTCTTCGTAGGCGCGGAAGGCGCGAGGTGAGAGGCCGCCAAACAGAGTAGTGATGCCGAACTCCATCTCGCGGGCCGCGTATGCGCAGGCGGGGTCGACCAGGGCGGGGCCTTTGGCGCGGAAGAGGACGTTGCCCGACCAGAGGTCTCCGTGGATGAGTGACGGCGGGGCGGGCGGGAAAAGGTCCGGCAGACGCGTCATCAAACGCGCGAAGAGGTGTTGGTCCGCCGCAGGCAGCGCTCGCGAGCGGGCGAGAGTGTCGATCAGCGGCTGGAGTCGCTGCTCGCGATAGAAGTCGACCCAGGATTCGCGCCAGCGGTTGTCCTGCGGCGTGAGGCCGCAGTAGGTCGGGGAGTCGAAGCCGAATTTCTCCGCGCTGACTCGGTGGATGGCGGCGAGGCCTCGGCCGAGCTTTTCGTCGTCGGGGAGGGTTCCGCGGCCGGCGGGCTCGAGGTATTCGATGATGAGGAAGGCGGGATCCTTGCCCGCGGGTTCGCTGGCGGCGATGACGCGTGGGATGGCGATTTCCGAGGCGGCGGAGCGGAGGGCTTCGAGGCCCTGGGCTTCGCGGATGAAGATGTCGGGCGGGCAGTCGGCGCTCCACTTGGCGAAGAAGTCGCCTTCGGAGGTGGTGAGGCGGCGGGCTTCGTGGATGCAACCTCCCGCGACGGTGGCAGCACTCGTCACGGTGACGCGCGGGCGGGCCAGGGCTCGTTCCAGGGCCGCTTCGAGGAAGCGCATCAGCCCCTCAGGGAATCGAGGAGGCCGCGGCAGGCGGGCATGAGGACGGAGTACATGGTCTCGAAGCCTTCTTCGCCGCCGTAGTAGGGATCGGCCACGTCCTGGTCTCTGGTCGCGGGATCGAACTCGCGCATCAGTCGGATGACGGCGGCGCGGCCGGCGCCGGCGCGGGAGAGGAGTTCGCGGCGATGGCCCCGGTCCATGGCGATGATGAGGTCGAAGCGGTCGAAGTCTTCGTCCACCACGGGCCGGGCGATGGAGTCGACGTCGAGGCCGTGTTTGCGGCCCACGCGGCGGGTGCGCGGGTCGGCCCGGTCGCCATCGTGGAAGCCGTGGGTGCCCGCCGAGTCGATGACGAAGCGTCCGGAGAGGCCGGCTTCGTGCGCGAGCGACTTGAAGATGGCCTCGGCGAGGGGAGAGCGGCAGATGTTTCCGGAGCAGACGAACAGCACTCGCGAGACCGGGGACGACGGGGCGGAGGTCATCGGTCGGCGATCTTAGCCGCCGCCTAAGATGCGGCATGCGCGCCCGCCCATGCCTTCTCGCTCTCGGTCTGAGCCTCGTCATGAACGCCACCGGGGCCGCGGGCGATCGCATCCTCTTCGTGGGAAACAGTCTCACCGCCTGGAACGATCTGCCCCTGGTGGTGGAGGCGATGGCGAGGGAAAAGGGAGTTTCCCTTTCGTGCGAGGCCGCGACCCGTCCCGACTTCTCTCTCGAGGATCACTGGAAGAGCGACGCGCTTCCGATGATCCGGCGCGGCGGCTTCAAGTACGTGGTGCTCCAGCAGGGGCCGTCCTCGCTGCCCGCGAGCCGGGAGAATCTGCGGGAGTGGACGAAGCGATTCGGGGAGGAGATTCGCCGCGCGGGGGCCGCGCCCGCGCTCTTCATGGTCTGGCCGGATCGCTCGCGTCTGGCTTTCCTTCCCGCGGTCAGTGAGTCGTATCGCCTCGCCGCCGATGACGTGGGCGGCGTGCTCCTTGCCGCGGGAGACGCCTGGGCCGCGGCCTGGCGGCGCGAACGAAAACTGGCGCTCCATGGCGCCGACGGTTTCCACCCTTCGCGTCTCGGCACCTATGCCGCGGCGGCCGCCATCGTGAGCGGGCTCTTCGCGGTTTCGCCTCTGGGTCTGCCCGCGCGGCTTCAGTTGCGAAACGGCGTCGAGTACCGCGTCGACGAGCGCGAAGCCCGGATCGTTCTCGAGGCCGTGGCCGAGGTCATTCCTCGCCCACGGCCCTGACCGACTACTTCCCCGCGGGAGCGGCGGCGGACGACAGGAAGAGGGCGTTCACCATCGGGATGTAGGTGGCCCACGATTGCGCCCGGTACTGGGGGCGGAAGCCGAAGAGCACCAGCTTGCCCTGGCCCATGGGCGCCTCGACGAGCGCGGACTTCCCGTTCAGGAGCTTCCCGCCGAGCAGCCACCCGGAGAGGAGAGAGTTGTCCGAGTCGTAGGAGAGGACGCTCTTACCGCCCGTCACCTCGAAGGCCGGGCTGCCCTCGAACCACACGATGGACCGCGCGTCCAGACCGGCGGCCAGGGGATGCGTCTGGTCGACCTTCGTGTCGAGGATGGCGCCCGGGCAGTAGAACTGCGCCGAATCGGGGCCGAGCGAGTTGCCGCCGCCGCGGCGGCCGCCGAAGCCCGCGAGAACATTCTTCACCGGCGCGCCCATCTGGGTCAGGAGCTCGGTGGCGTTGTTGAAGGCGACGAGAGTGCCGCCCGCTTCGACGAAGGCCTTGAGCGCGGCCACACCTTCCTCGCCCAGGCCGCCCGTGAACTCCTCCGCCATCTTCCCCTTCTCGTGGCCTTCGACCATCTGCTTCGCGGTCGAGTCGGGCAGGATGATGGCGTCGAACTTCGCGCGGAGAGCGCCCCCGCGGATGTCGCGGTCATGAAGGGTCGTGTAGTCGAGACTCAGGCTCTTGTCGAAAATGAAGCGCGTCCAGCCCTCGTCCATGGAGGCGACGAAGCTCTGGTAGAGGCCCACGCGAGGGGTCTTGAGCGCGAGCATCTTCGGAGCGGGCTTGAAGCGGACACCCTCGGCCTTCACCCCGAGGCTCTCGAAGACGGGCAGAGCCTTCACGCGGGCCGCGCTCGGGATGAGCAGGGTTCCCGCGGTGTACGACTTGCCGGCGCTCGTGAAGGCTTCCGTGGCCCAGGTCACCGCTACGCCCGCCTTCATGAGGCGATAGGCGGCCATGAGGTCGCTGTTGCGGTGGCCGAAGGCGAAATGCGTCCCCTGGCCGGTGATGCCGCCCTTCGCGATGGGCGCCTCGGACACCTTCTCGAGGTCCGCGGTGAACGGCTCCTTCACCGCCACCGCGTCCACGTTCAGCAGAAGGGGGATGGTGTGCGCGGTGACGTCGTAGGGACGCTGGGGCGGCCCGCCGGGATACTGGCGGATGTCGGGATACTTCTGGCGCTCCATCAGCGACTTCGCGATGCCCGAGGACGGCTGCTGCATCGAGATCACGTAGGACCCCGCGGGATACGACTTCCCGTCGGCGGTGAAGGCGGCCTTCGCCTTCTGCACTTCGACCGCGTTCCACTTCATCACCTCGAGGAGCTTGGCCGCGGTGACGGGATCCTTCTGGTCGGCGCTCACGACCACGGCGAAGGGCTCCTTCCGCGCGACCGCGCCGCGGTTCACGGCGAGGAAGTTCGAGAGCCAGTAGTCGTGGTTGCGTGCGCCGTGCTCGAGCAGGGCGAGCGAGGCCGAGATCTGGTAGTCGACGATGTCCCGCAGGCGCCAGGTCCCGCCCATCCAGGGCGCGGGGAAGTTCCAAGTGGCTTTCTTGGCGTCGTAGCCGATGCCGATGCCTAGGTTCTCGAACTTAAGGTCGATGGGCGTCGCCATCCGCGCGGACGCGCACTCGGTGAGGATGCGCACGCCGCCGTGGTTCACAGGATACTGGCGAGCCGGCGAGAAGCCGTCGTACATCGCGTTCACCGCCACTCCGACCTTGCCTTCGGCAGTGAGGCGCGCCGCGATGTAGGTGCCGATGGTGTTGGTGGCGGCGATCAGCGAGGGATCGACGCTCGGCTCCCACGGATCCACGTAGGGCGGCGCGAAGATGCGGGCGGCGTTGCTGCCCATCTGGTGGAGATCGTGGACGATCTGCGGCTTCCAGCGGTCATAGAGGAGATTCGCGGTGGCCTGGCTCTCCGCCTGGGTGAACATGTACCAGTCGCGGTTGTTGTCGTGCCCGTTGTAGTGGTGATACAGGAACGGCACCTCCTGGCCCTCCCACGGGGTGCCGAGGCTCTTCTTGTACCAGTCGACCACCATCTGCGTGCCGTCGGGGTTGTGGCCGGGCAGCATGATGATCACGGTCTTGTCCAGGATCTCCAGGATCCGAGGGTCCTGGCTCGTGGCCAGGAGGTAGGCGAGTTCCATGGAGGTCTGGGGGGCCGCGACCTCGGTCGCGTGAATGCCGTGATTGTGGGCGATGATGGTCTTGCCGGTGGCCACGAGCTTCGCCGCTTCTTCGTCGGAGAGGCCGCGCGGATCGGAGAGGCGCAGGTTCGCCTGCCGGATGGCCTCGAGGTTCCCCATGTTCTTCTCGGAGGTGATGACCACGGCGAGGAAGGGCTTGCCGAGCGTGGTCTTGCCTTCGCCATCGATCTTCACCCGCTCCGCGGCGGCGTCGAGCTTGCGGAAGTAGTCGACGATCTGCGCCCAGTCCGCGAGCTTGCGGTCCGCGCCCACCTTGAAGCCGAGCACGGACTCGGGAGTCGGGATCTCGGCGGCGCGGACGGGGGCGCTTCCCGCCAACAGGGCGGTGAGGAGGACGAGAGAAGAGATGCGTGTGAGTTTCAAGGGAGTCTCCTTTGGTCGATCCGCCCGCGTGAGGCCAAGGTACTAAAGCGGATTGCGGCCGTCAACCCAGGATCGGCGGGAGCCGCAGGGACCCCGGGCGCTATGATCGCGGCGCGCGATACCTCTCGCCATGAACGTCCTGCGACTGCACCCCGCGAACGGCGATCCGCCGATCAGCATCGAGCATGCCCGCGTGCTGGTGGGCCGGGACCCCGGTTCGGACGTCCACCTCAAGGACGCTTCGGTCTCCCGCCGTCACGCGGAGATCACGCTGCGCGGCGAGGAGTGGGTGATCGTGGATCAGAAGAGCGGCAACGGCATTCATGTCGACGGCCGCCGCTCGCAGGAAGCGGTGCTGCTCCCCGGACAACAGCTCCAGATCGGGAACGTCAAGTTCCGGGTGGAGATCGATCGCGGAGATGACGGGTCGACCGTCATGCTCGGGCGTTCGCCTCTGCTGGAGGATCCGGGAGACCGGACGCTGATGGGCGCGGCGCCCCCGGTCTTCCCAGCACCCCTGCCCTCCGAAGCGCCACCGGGATCGCGAAAACTCGCCTGGATGGCCGGCGTGTTCGTGATCGTCGCGGTCGTGATCGGTCTCGCCTTCGCGGCGGTCAACCGCCTCTCCAACCAGAGACTCGAAGAGCAGCGGAGACTCGCAGCCGCCCTCGCCACACCCCGGCCCACGCCGAGGCCGAGCGCGACACCCACGCCCGAACCGACCCCCACGCCCACCCCTGTCCCGGTCCGCAGGCCCACGGGATCTCTTCTGGTGTCGACCGACGTTGACGCCAGCGTTTCGATCGACGGCCGCGTGGTGGCGCAACTCAAGGCGTCCGGTCTGCGCCGGTTCGACGTGGCGCCAGGCGAGCACATCGTGCGTTTCCTCGCGGGAGACAAGCAGACCGATGTGGTGGCCCGGGTGCGGGTGAACGAGCAGACGGTGGTCCGTCATCAGGCGGAGCCCGCGCCGCCGCCGCCGCCCCCGTCGCCGACCGCCACGCCCCCGCCTCGCTAGAAAGGCGGCCGCGGGCTATTCGCTGCGGAGCGTCTGCAGCGGATCCACCCGCGTGGCCTGTCGGGCGGGCAGGAAGCTCGCGACCAGGGCCACGGCGGTGAGGAGGATCGCGACTCCGCCCAGGGTCGTGGGGTCGGTGGGGCTCAGGTTGAAGAGCAGGCCCGAGAGCGTGCGCGACAGCACGAGGGCTCCGGCAAGACCGAGGGCGATTCCCGAGAGGATCAGCGTCGCGGCATTGCCGAGGACCATCCGCATGACGCTGGCCGGGCGAGCGCCGAGGGCCATGCGGATGCCGATCTCCCGCGCGCGCTGGGCCACCGCGTACGACATCACACCGAAGATGCCGAGCGCCGCGAGGAGCACGGCCATGGATGCAAAGATGCCGAGGAGCAGCATGTAGAAGCGGGGCTGCGAGATGGACCGGGACACGACGTCCTCGAGGCTGCGCAGGCGTGCCACGGGAATATCGGCGTCGAGCGCATGCACGGCCTGCTCCACCGCGGGCCCCAGGGACATCGGCGGGACGCTCGTGCGGACGAGCACGTCCATCGAACCGACGGGGAGCTGCGCGTAGGGCAGGTAGATCTCGGGCACCACGTCTTTCGCGAGGCCGAATGTCTTCACGTCCGCGACGACGCCCACCACTTCCCCGCCCGCTTTCGGCTGGCCCTCGGGCCGGCGCCAGCCCAGGGTGATGGACTGGCCGATCGGATCCTCGTTCGGGAAATACTTCTTCACGGCGCTCTGGCTGAGGACCACGACCTGACGGGCGCCCGCGACATCCCCAGGCTCTATGCCCCGGCCGCGGAGAACGGGAATGCCCATGGTCTTGAAATACGAGGGGGTGGCCGCGCGCATCTCCATCGAGGGCTGCTGAGAGGGCGGGACCTTCGGCCGGTTCGACACCTCGAAGGAGATGTTGAGCTGTGCGCCGTTCAGGGGCAGGCCCAGGATCGCGGCCGCCCCGCGTGCTCCGGGAAGAGCGGACAGGCTCTCGAGCAAACGATCGAAGAAGGCGACGCGGCGCGCTTCGTCCTTGTACGCTTCGGCCGGAAGGGCGATGCGGAAGGTCAGCGCGTTCTCGACGTCGAATCCGGGCTTGACCTGCTGGAGCTTCTCGAAGCTCCGGAGCAGAAGGCCCGCTCCCGCGAGAAGCATCATGGCGAGCGCCATCTGTCCCACCACGAGGCCGCCCCGCACCCGGCCGCTGCGGCCGGCGAGAAGGCCGCGAGCTCCTTCCCGCAGGGCCTGCGCAGGCGCGCGGCGAGCGGCGAGCCCGGGAAGCACGCCGCACAGGAGGCCGGTCACGAGAGACAGGAAGGCGGCGAAGGCCATGACCGCGGGATCGACGTGGGCCTCGCTCAGCCGCTTCACCCCGCTCGGTTGCAGAGCGATGAGGCTGTCCATGGACATCGAGGCGACGAAGAGGCCGGCAGCTCCTCCGATCGCTCCCAGGAGCACGCTTTCGGTCATGAGCTGCCTCAGGATGCGGGCGCGTCCGGCGCCAAGCGCCTGGCGCAGGGCGAACTCCCCCTCGCGCGCCGCGGCGCGCGCCATCAGAAGGTTCGCGACGTTCACGCAGGCGATGAGCAGGACCAGGCCTACCGCCCCGAGAAGCAGGTAGAGCGCGGAGCGCGAGCTGCCGACCATCGCCTCCTGCAGCGGCAGCACGGCGCCGCCCAGGCCTTCGTTGGCGTCGGGATAGGCGCGGGCGAGGCGGTCGGCGATGGTCTTCGTCTCCTGAACCGCCGCGGTGAGAGGCACGCCGGGATTGAGCCGGCCGAAGACGCGCAGGTACCAGGCGCCGCGGCTGTGCGTGCGAAAGACGGCGTCGTAGGCGAGGGGCGTCCACAGTTCGGTGTCATCCGGGAAGGAGAAGCCTTTCGGGGCGACGCCCACCACGGTGAACGGGCGGCTGTCGAGCCGGATGGACTGACCGATGATCTTTGGGTCGCCGCCGAAGCGGGATTGCCACAGGGAGTGGCCGAGGACCACGACCGTGGCGTTCTCGGGCTCGTTCTCGTGCGGGCGGATCGCGCGGCCCAGTTCGGGCGTCACCTTGAAGACGTTGAAGAAGGAGGCGCTCACTTCCGCCCCGTTGAGCACCGCGGGAGCGGCGCCTCCGGTGAGGGTGACGCCGCCCGTGTCGACCGCCGTGACGCTCTCGAATGCCTTCGCCTCCGCTCCGGTGTCGAGGAAGTTCTGAGGAGAGAAGTAAGGCACGTTCCGGCCTTCCGAGACCTGATACAACTGCACGAGGCGCTCGGGCTCCGGAAATGGAAGGGGCTTGAGGAGAACGGCGTACACAATGCTGAAGATCGCGCTGTTGGCGCCAATGCCGAGGGCGAGGGTCGCGACCGCGATGAAGGTGAAGGCCGGCGCCATGAGAAGACGCCGGACCGCATACATCAGGTCCTGCCGCAGAGTGTCCATGCCGTGTGAGAAGCAAGGCCCGTACCCGGAGGAGCGGCCGGGCTAGTCGCGGCAAGGATGGGACTTGCGCTGCGCCCGGGAGCGCCGCGGTGTCCGAGTCCGGCACGGCCCCTGCTCGTTGCCGAACGCCTTGGAAGAAGGGCTACCGCGCGATGAGGCCGAGCAGGTGGTCGACCGACGGCGCGAGCTCGCCCGCGATCCCGAAAACCCACAGCGCGGTCACCGCTCCCGTGAAGACATCCATCGTGTAGTGCGCGCGCAGGACGAGAACGGCGGTCACTTCGATCAGGGCGATGACGAGGCCGAGGGCGACTGCGGGCGGCCCGCCGAGACGGCCGAGTTCCAGGCATCCATAGACCGCGATCGCGGTGTGGCCGGAGAAGAAGAGATCGGTCGCGGTGCCGTAGGTCACGAACAACGAGGGGAAGCCGGGGTCGCGCCAGATCATGTTCTCCGGCGAGGGCAGCGCGCACAGGCCCTGACAGACCTGGCGCAGAACGAACACGATCAGCATTCCGAGGAAGGGCCTCACGCTCGATCCGAAGAGGGACAGGCCGATGATGAAGAGGCCGAGCATGTCGATGAGCAGCGAAGAGAAGATGAGAAGCCGGTCCGCCCAGCGTTTGTTGTCGAGCAGGAACCGATGAATCGGGGCGGTCACATCGAGGAGGCGGTCGCCGATGCGGCCATCGGGAAAGGCGCGGCGCCCGATGAGCGCCTGGCTCCAGAACCACAGGCCGAGCGTGATGGCGACGAGAGCGGCGCGCAGAACCCAAAGGGGCATCTCAGGAAACCTCGGGGGCGAGTTTCGCAAGATCCGCGAGTTCATCGACGAGGGCCCGTCGCTTTTCCCGGAAGCGCCGCAGCAGGTCGGGCTGCCGCCTCTCGCGAACGAAGGCCCGGCACTCGCGAGTCACGCCCTCGATGCGCTCGCGCCAGGCAAGGGCCAGGAAACCGAGCGGGAAGAGGCCGAGGGCGAAGAGGAACGCGGCCCCGGGCCCGGCGAGGCGGGACACCAGGAGGCCTTCGAGGACCCAGAGGATGGGGAAGAACAAGAAGCCCGCGGCCAGCTTGTCCGTCGCCTCTTCCTCCTCGTCCCGCAGGATGCGCTTCACCACGGCGCCCGTGAGCTTGTAGGGGAGAACGTGCATCACGATGCCGAGGATAGCGAGAGGCGTGGAGAGGGAGAGGGCGATCCCCTGACGCCAGACGATTCCCGCGAAGGACCCTCGCAGCCGGCCCGTCGAGAGCTGCGCCGGGTCGATACCGGCGGCTTCGAGTTCTCCCGCGAAAAGAGCGAGACGATCGCGGATGTCGTGCACCTTCTCCGGGTAGCGCTCTTTGAGCCATCGGTATGTGCGCAGCGTGTTCTGCAGCCAGGCCACGCGTTCGCGTTCGTCATTGGGGGCTTCGCCCTTCGCGGCGGTCCAGATCTCTTCAACAAAGGAAAGAAGGCCGAGGGTCGTCCGGTCGCCCGCTTCGACGATGAGTCCGCGGATGGCCTCGGCCAGACGATCGGTCAGAAGGCGCGCGGCGGCCTCGGGCTCGCTGCGGGCGAGTTCCACGCAGTCCCTGGTGACGAGGGGCTCGCCCACGAGGACGAGAGCGCGGCCTTCGCGGAAGGTCCCCGGGTCGCGAAAGACGAGGCCCACAGGGAGGAGGACCACGGGCTCCGGCAGCGGTCCCTGAGCCTCGGCCGCGAGAAGCATGCGCGCGGCGCCCGTGCGGAGTTCGAGGAGCACGGGCTCAGGCTGCGTGCGCCCTTCGGGGAAGAGCATGATCGAACCCCCGGCGCGAAGAGTGGCCGTGGTCTCGGCGAAAAGAGCGGCGTTGCGCGCGGGATCGTTCCCCGCCTCCTGGCGGCGGTGCACGGGCAGGCCACCCATCGCGCGCAGGAAGGGCCCGATCAGCGGATTGCGGAAGAGCGGGGCATTCGCGAGGGTTCGCAGCCGGCGCGGGACAACCGCCACGAGGAGCATGGCGTCCACGAGGGAGTTGTGGTGGTTCGCGGCCACCACGAGAGGGGCCGAGGCGGGAATGTGCTCGGCCCCGCTCACGTCGAGGCGCTCGTAGAAGAGGCGCAGGAGGAACCGCGACAAAGCGGCGACCAGCCGATAACCGGCGGGCGTGGCTTCGCCGCGGCTCACGAAACTACTTGCCGCCCTGCGTTCGCTTCACGAAGGCCGCGATGTCGCCATGGACGGCCTTCAGCATGTTCGGGCGGGTGTACATCATGTGGCCGCCCTCGTAGTAGGTGAGGCTGATCCGGTCCGCGTAGGTCTTCTCGTAGCCCACGTGGTCGAAGGTGTACTCCGTGCCCGCGAAGGGTGTGGCCATGTCGTAGTAGCCGTTCACCACCATGACGTGGAGGTACGGGTTCCGCGCCATCGCGGTGCGGAGGTTGTCGACGAGGTTCAGATAGCGGCCTTCTTCATATTGCCAGGGCCGCACGTTGGCGGAGGTGGGATAGGGAAGCTCGCTCTCCCACTTGAGTTCGTTCTTCGCATAGTCGAGGAAGATGGCGCTGTAGGCCCCCTGGAGCGCGGTGTTCGAAGGATCGAACTCCTGGTTCTCGCCCGCGGCATCGCGGTCGAGCCCGGTGTAGCGGCCGTCGAGGCGCCCGACCATCAGGCGCTTGTCCCTCAGCAGCTCCTTGCGGAAGCGGCCGGGGCTCACCCGCAGGTTCGCCTCTTCGACGAAGGCCGGCGAGAGCCCGGTGAACCTCGCGACCTTCGCAGCCATGTCCTTGCGCTCCGCCGCGGTGAGCCGGCTCCCCTTGATGAGCGCGGTCATGTACTCACCCCACACGAACTTGCGCGACTCGTCGAGGAGCTTCTTCAATTCCTGCCCCTGGAGCTCGGGGCCGAGGCGCTTGTGGTACCAGGCGTCGGCGGTGTACGTGGGCAGGAAGCTCGCGTAGTTGAGCTCGTTCCCGGGCGCCTCGGAGAGAGTCGAGAAGTCGATGACGGAGGAGACGAGGACGATGCCGTTGAGTTCGATGCCATGCCGCGCCTGCAGGTCGGCGCCCACACCCACGGAGCGCACCGTGCCGTAGCTCTCGCCCATGAGGTACTTGGGCGACGCCATCCGGTTGAACTTCATCAGGTACTGGCGGATGAAGTCGGAGAAGGCCTCGATGTCCTGGCGGACGCCGTGGAAGTTCTTGCCGTCCTCGCCTTCGACCATGCGCGACCAGCCGGTGCTCACCGCGTCGATGATGACGACATCCGACACGTCGAGGATCGAGTCCTCGTTGTCGACGAGCTCGTAGGGAGGCGCCGGCTGAAACCCGTCATCGCCCATCTGGACGCGCTTCGGGCCGAACAGGCCCATGTGGACGAAGACCGAGGCCGAGCCCGGACCTCCGTTGTAGGCGAAGGCGATGGGACGCGAGCCGGGAGGGACGCCGTCCTTCGTGTAGGCGACGAAGAAGACGTTCGCGCGCGGTTTGCCCGCGGCGCTCTTCAGAACCAGGGTGCCCGCGGTCGCGGTGTAGGCGACGGTCTGGCCGGAGAACTTTCCGGTGTGCTGAGTCTGCTTGTAGTTGTCGGCCGCGGGTGCGGGGGGACGCGCATCCGCGTTGCGCGCGGGAGCCTCCGCCGCGGGGCTGGGCGCCGGGCCCTGGCCGGGCAGCGTCCCTCGGCCGGGCTGAGCCCGGGCGGCGGCGGTCAGTGAGACAAGGAGCAGGGCGACGAGAAGACGCGATTCACGCATGTTGGGGAAATCCTCGGAGAGTTAGGGACGGGGACGGTATCAGGGTTTTCGCGGACGCTGCTTCGGGGAGACCGCTTTGATGATCATCCGCCTTTTGGCCCGCGGATCGATCGCCTTGGCGGCCTGGGCTTTCGCGCGGTCCATCAGGTCGCGCACACGAGGGTCGTCCAGGAGAAGCGGCGCGGAGAGCCGGATGTGTCGAACGACATTGCCGCTGCCCTGGAGGAGGCCCTCCGAGTCGTCGAGCCCGGCGCCCTGCAGAAAGAACAGGTTCACCCACTTTGGATAGATGGCGAGGGAGAACAGGGCGTCGGAAGCGCGATCGGTGGCGCCGAAGCCGATCACCAGCGCGTTGTAGTTGTCGTAGACGAGCTCGACCGCGCCGGGCAGGCGCTTGCGCAGGCGGAGCAGGGCGCCGCGGACCAGGGCTTTGATCTTCGGATCGAACCGCGAGAGAAAGATGTCCCACTGTTTCGCGGGAGAAAGACCCTTCATGGAATTGAACTTTCTCAGAGACTCGGGGGAAATTCCGCGAGGAATTCTCTTGACGGAGGTTCTTTGTGTGACATAGTCTTTACGTATTGACTATGTCACATGAAGATCTCGATCACGTCTGGAGGGCGCTTGCCAACCCGCATCGGCGCCGCATCCTGGACGTGCTGCGCGACAAACCGTGCACCACGGGCGATCTCGCGGACGCGCTAGGCGAGAACCGTTTCCTGGTCATGCAGCACCTGAATCTCCTGCGCGAAGCTGACCTCGTCACGGTGGAGGTGGACGGCCGCAGGCGCATCAATCACCTCAATCCCGTGCCCATCCAGCACATCTACGAGCGCTGGGTGGGGAAATATCAGGGCGACTGGGCCGCGGCTCTGGTCGGCCTCAAGCGAACGGTCGAAGAAAAGTCCGCGAAGAATGAAGCGAGGCGCCTGAAGCGCGCCTGAATAGGAAAGACTCCCATGGAAGAACGCCAGGTTCACGTCGTCGAGATCAAAGCGCCGGTCGAGGACGTCTGGGCCGAGATCACGAAGCTCAAGCAGATACAGAAGCCGATGTTCGGCACCGTGCTGGAGTCGGACTTCAAGCCGGGCTCCCGCATGATGTATCGGAGCGAGGACGGCAAGCGCGTCTTCATCATCGGGGAGGTCCACGAGTTCCTGCCTCCGAAGCGCTTCGTCCACACCTTCCGCTTCACCAACCTGCCCGAGACCCCGACCCTTGTCGAATGGACGCTCGAGGACAAGGGCGGCGTCACCCGCGTCACCGTGGTGCATTCGAAGTTCGTCGATCAGAAGAAGACCGCCGACTCCGTGCGGACCAGCTGGGTGGACATCCTCGCGAATATCAAGGCGGTGGTCGAGACCGGCGACGTGCCTTTCAAGACGCGTCTCATGCTCAAGATGATGGGCGCCTTCATGTTCATGCTGCCCAAGGAAACGCTTCGCCAGAACGTGCCCGAGCTCAAGGGGAAGAACTGATGCGCGCGGCGTTCCTCGTGCTCTGTCTTTGCGCCGCGCCTCCGGCGCTCGCCCAGGAGGCGAAGCCTTCGCCCGCGCCCTACGATGCCGATCTCGCCCAGCGCCTCGGCGCGGATCAACGAGGGATGAAGAGCTACGTGCTCGTTCTCCTCAAGACCGGGCCGAAGGCCGACCTTCCAAAGGGGGAAAGCGACCGGCTGTTCGCGGGCCACATGGCCAACATCGGGCGCCTCGCCGCGGACGGCAAGCTCGTGGTGGCCGGCCCCATGGTGAAGAACGACCGCCATTACGAAGGCGTCTTCGTCTTCAACGTGAAGACGGTGAAGGACGCGGAGGCGCTGCTCGCGACCGATCCCGCGGTGGCCGCGGGCGCTCTCGCCTTCGAGGCCTACGGCTGGTACGCGAGCGCCGCTCTGATGGAAGTGGTTCCCATCCACGCCCGGATCGACAAGACCGGCCGCTGAACCCAACGACCCTATTCAGGAGAAGACCATGATCAAGAAGACCCTATCGTTCGTATTCATCGCGGCTCTGGCCCTCGCGCCCGCCGGGCTGCGCGCGCAGACCACGGACGGCAAGGCCGCCTTCCAGAAGCTCAAGGGCCTCGCCGGAACGTGGACGGGGCCCATCGGAAGCGCCACGGGGCCCAAGGGCCGGATCACCTACGAGGTGATCTCCGGCGGCAGCGTGGTGATGGAGGTGCTCTTCCCCGGCGAACCCCATGAGATGCGAACCCTGTATCACCTCGACAAGGGCGACCTCGTCATGACCCACTACTGCTCGGGCGGAAACCAGCCGCACATGCGCCTGTCCCCCACCGCCTCGACACCCGACAAGCTGGTGTTCGACTTCGACGGCGGGACGAACCTCGACGTCGCCAAGGACAGCTTCATCCACAACGGTGAGATCCGCTTCCTCGCCGATGGCCGGGTGGAGGCGAGCTGGACGTTCTGGGCGAACGGGAAGGCGGCAGGCGCCAACCACTTCTTCGCGCTCACCCGGGAGAAGTAGCCATGGGCAAAGTCGAAGACGCCACGGCCACGATGATCGCGAACCTCGAGGCGAAGACCGGAAAGCCGCTCGCCGCGTGGGTGAAACTGGTCGAGGCCTCGAAGTTCTCGAAGCACAGCGAGAGGGTGTCGTTCCTCAAGTCGAAGCATGGGCTGGGCCACGGCTACGCGAACCTCGTCGCGCATTCGGTGGCGGGCGGCGGCACACTCACCCGCGGCGATGACCCGGTGGGCGAGCAGTTCACAGGGCCCAAGGCGCCCTTGCGGCCCATCTACGATGCGATCATCACCGCCGCCCGGAAGTTCGGGGAGGACGTCGAAGTTTCCCCCAAGAAGGCGAACGTGAGCCTCCGCCGCAACAAGCAGTTCGCCCTGCTGCAACCCTCCACGGCCACCCGTTTCGACGTGGGGATCAATCTCAAAGGAACGCCGCCGTCGGGGCGGCTGGAGGCTTCCGGGAGCTTCAGTTCGATGGTGAGCCATCGGGTTCGGCTGGAGTCCGTCAAGGATGTCGACAAGGAACTCCTGGGCTGGCTGAAGCAGGCCTACGATCAGGCCTGATTCGCATCGCCCGATGCGTGAAGCGGGATTCACGGAGTGGCGCCGTCCGCGCATCTCCGAGATACTGTCTCCATGCGGTTGCGTGCGATCGGGGGTCTGCTGCTGAGGGCGTCCCTTGACCTGCTTCCCTCGGCCCTGCGCGAGTTCCTCACCGCGCGCCTGCTGGCGCGGAGCCCGGATGAGCAGCTCCTCCGCCTCGGGATCATGACCCTGCGGGGTCAGCTCACGCACCTGCGCGACAACGGATTCGCACCCGCGACGATCGTGGACATCGGGGCTTATGTGGGCGACTGGAGCCGAATCGCGGCCGGGGTCTTCCCGAAGTCAGCTTTCGTACTCATCGACGCGAACCCCCTCACCCGAACCAAGCTGGAGTTCGCCGCCCGCGAACTCGGACACGGCAGCCGCTTCGAAATCGCGCTCCTCGGCGCAGCCGCGGGCACGGCGGATTTCCATCAGGCAGACACGGGGGCGTCCGTGCTGAAGGAGCTGACCACCTTCCCAGCCGCCCCCACCGTGCGCCTGGCGGTGCGCAGGCTCGACGATGTCCTCGGCCGCCCTCCGGAGGGCCCTCTCCTCCTCAAGCTCGACGTTCAGGGTTACGAACTGGAGGTGCTGCGGGGCGGCCCCGAAAGCCTCGCCGCGGCCGAGGTGGTGATCATGGAAACCTCTCTCCTGCCCTACAACGAGGGGGCGCCTTTGTTCGGGCAGGTGGTCGCTTTCATGACGGCCGGGGGATTTGCCGTCTACGACTTCTTCGGAGGAAGCCGCCGCCACTCCGACCAGGCCCTGTTCCAGACCGACGTGGTCTTCGTGCGGAACGCGAGCGCCCTTCGCCGCCCCGCGCGGTTCTGGCCGGACGAGCCGTAGAGGCCGTCCTTCGTCCTCAGTAAACGGGCGACCAGAAGTGCGAGTACCGGTCCCGGTTCAGTCTGGCCGCTTCGGGAATCAGACCCTCCGGATCCCGCTCGGGGTCATACGGCTGGGCCGGCCGCGTGAACCAATGGCCGCGGCGCATCATGGTCCGCACTTCATCGAACTCGTTGCGCACGAAGGGCACGAGCGGCGGCCACCACTCGGCATGCATGGCGAACTTGGCGACGAGCCCCAGAGGCCGCAGGAACGAGGTCAGATGCGCGCCGCCCCGGCAGCCCAGCACCCCGCCCGGAATGGAGCGGAATCCGCCGGGGTGGTGGTCGAGAAAGGCAAGGTGCTCGCGCTTGATCACGAACACGAAGTTCGTGGCTTCATCGTCCCGCAGCCGGAAGTGATAGCGGAACGCGGGCGCGCGCAGGCGCACCGGCCCCGGGGGCTCGAACTGCTTCACCAGGTGCACGAAGTTCCGCGCGGGTATCTCATCGACATCCGAAGAGATGATGACCGCATCCTCTTCGAACGGAATCTCCCGCAGCCGCCGCCACATCGATTCCCGTGAGGGCGTCTCCCCCGCGATCCCTCCGATCCTCCGCACCCTGTCGGGAAACGCCGCGTCAACGGGGGCGGGATCGATCAGGACGTGCTCGATCTTGCCGCGAAAGCGCTCGAAGCGGCCCCGGTTCCGCTCGAACAGGAGCGGCTTCCTGATGCCGCAGAACGACCGCTCACACTCAACGACCACGAATCGATCGACCACCGCATGAAGCTCCGCCATCCGCAGTTCGAGAACATCCAGCTCCATCCCCAGCGGCACGATGTCATAAACCGGGGCCGGCCGCGGCCGCTTCGCCCACCCCAGCGCCTCGAAGCCAGTGGGCAGGCGAGGCTCACCGAGCTCCAGCGAGAGGGGGGCCCTGGGTTCGGCCTCGATCGCTTCCAGCACCCGTGGGTCGAACACGATCGCCTCGACCTCGTCGAAGGAAGGCTCGTTGCTCGAGATCGTGAAGGCGGCCGCCGAACGCACGTTCTCGCGCTTGAACTCGTCCGCGGGCCCCAGGCGGCGCAGGCGCCGCCATGCCGCCGCGGTCAGCCGATTCGCCCAGTACCGCCAGGCCGGGAGCGGCCTGATCGCGAAAACCTCCGGCTGGTGCCCCCTCATGCACGGGGAAGTCTATCTGCGGCCATCGATCCTAAAAGTCGCCGCCATCGTCACGCTTCTGGGCGATTTCTCGCCGTAGTCCGTCGCGGTGGCCTCGACGAGATAGTCGCCGGCCTCCCACTTGACGAGTGGAGCGGCGCGCCGGATCTTGGTGTCGGCCATGTCGTCATTTATGCCACCAAATGACGAAAGAGCCGTCACTGCCTGTGTTTTCGAGCCTCGGCCCGGGATACCAGCCGGTTAGGAACTCAAACCCGGGGCCGTCTTCGGCCGCGGTTCTCGGTCGTGCTTCCCCAGCGCTTCAGAAAATCGGTCACGAACGCGTCGTACTCTCCAGGTTCGACCGCGACGCGGGCCAGACTCATCGCGGACACGAGAGCCAGGTGGTAAGCCTCCGCGCGCGTGCGTTCCGCGCGCCGGTAGGCCGGATGCGCGACGTTTACGCAGACCGTGTTCTCGACCAGGCGGCCCAGAGCCTCGTCATCGGGACGCGACTCGAACGACAGGCTCAAACCGTAGCGGCCGGCTCTGCGCGTGGGCACGGGCGAAAGGACGTTTGTCCCCGCGGCGAGGGGATCATCACGCGAGGCGGGCGGCTCGAGCGACTCGGCGTCGACATCGTCCGCCGAGTCGGGGACGTCGGAGGACGGTGCGGGGGTAGGAACGGCTGACGCTTCGACGCCATCCTGTTCTCCGGGTGCGGCAGCGAAGACGCCGCCAAGGGGTTCGTCCTCAGCCACACCCTCCAGTTCGAAGGTGCGAAGCTTCCGACCTCCATTCACGGGACGATGGGCGACAAGGGAGGCCAGCGCCGGGTAGTCGGCCGAAAGACCCTCGAGAACGCCGGCAAGGTCCCGTTCGAAGGGTCTCGCGGCTTTCCTTCGCGCCTCCTCGTCCGCAGACGCGCCGCCCTCTCCCCAGGTTTCGAGCTGCGTGATCACCGTCTCCTGCATCGCCTTGCGACAGATCAGATACAAGGATCCCCGGATGCCGGAGCGGATGAAATCGCCCTTGTTGAGGGTGAGGGATTCCGCCAGAGCCGGCAGTTCGATGATGCCGCCCACCTTCTCCGGCGTGGGCGGAGAGACGCCCAGCCAGTCCCACCCGCGCTTGATGACCTTTCCGAAGGTGCTGATCGCGATCCCTTGTCGACCCTCGGGCAGCGTGTCGTCGCTCCGCCACATCAATCCCATGCCGGCGGCCTTTTTCTTGCGCGGCAGCCGCACTTCCACGACGGCGGCATTGCTCTTTGCCCTGGCGTCGAGGACCTCGCCGTTCAGCTCGAACGTCACGCCATCGGGATAGCGAGCCGAGAAGGCCGGGTAGAGGTGGGGCTCGAAGAGGGCCTCGAAGTGGCGGCGCACCGCGTCCGCCACGAACGCGGCGTCCAGGAGAGGCGACAGGGGATTGTTCAGAAAGAAGCGCACGCTCGTGCCCGAGCTTCGAGGCTCGGCGAAGGGGTCGCAGAATTTCCATGGCGCCTTGTGCTTCGACGACAGGCGCCATCTCGTGGCAACGGGCTGATGCCCGGCCCGGACGCTCTCCGTCCAGACTTCCGTCGAGATGAGCAGGCCGAGCTTGATGCCCACCCCGGCAAACCCGATGCCCTCGCCGCGCTGCTTCGAGCTGCGTGCGAGGTCGTGGTAGCGCCGCAATTCGCTACGGCCCATCCCGGTTCCGTTGTCGCGGATGGTGAGGGTGGAAGCGTTCGCGTCAATGTCGATCGACACCACCGAGGCCCGCGAGTCGAGGGAGTTGGCGATCGCCTCCGAGAGGATGGTCTCTTCGATCGGATCGACATAGGCATCGCGCAGATCCTCGAGAAGATGAATGAGGTCGACGCGGGTTTCACCCATGGGAGTTTCGGCGCGGCTCGCTCTTCCCTTTGATCAGACGTCCGTCCTCGATCAACTCGCCGCCGGGCAGCGCCTGCATAGGCCGCGATGTTAACGAAGGGGAACCAAGCGCCGCGTAAGCGTTCTGGCGGTGGCCCTACGCCGCCATCTCTCGAGCCGTGCGGAGATGCCGCAAGCGGCGTTCGTTCATCTCCGCCATCCGTCGCCGCGCAACTTCGAGGGCGCCCGCATCCCGAGCGCGGAGAATGCCAGCATCGAAGATATCGAAGTGCTCCTTCCAGTGGCCGGGATACTGCAGCCATTCCGAGCGAAGGCCGATGCGCGCCCCGAAATCGAGAATTTCCTCGGTGGACCAGGGCGCCTCGAGCGTCGAGATCAGATGGGCGGTCCACCGGAAGTGATGGAAAACCACGGGCCGCGGGCGATCGAAAACGATCATGCCCCGCAACCATAGCGAAAACTCGCCGGCCGACTCACACGGCCACGGCAGCCTTCTACTCTGCCGATCCTGCTCCTGAAGGACTGCGCGAAGACGCAGGCGCCCACCCCCGCGTCTTCATGTCGATAGAGAAGTGGTACTTCACGTCGGAGCGGAGCATGCGGTCGTAGGCGTCGTTGATCTTCTGCGCCCTCTTCGGTGGTACGGCTAGATCAGTTCGATTCGCGCATGGTGGCCGTGGCTGTTTGCGAGCCATGCGTCGGCGGTCAGCAGCGGCGCATCCAGAAGCTCAGCCACGGCGACGTAGGTCGCGTCGCATGTGGAGAGGGAATTCCGCAGGGCAAGGGCCCGCCGGGCGAGCTCCTCACCGTGGTGCCGTTCGATGCCCAGGTCGAAGAGCCAGTCTAGGCCGGCGGTCGCGCGCTCGATGTCGAGTTCCCGTTGGCGGAAAAGCCGGCGAAGCGCACTCGCGACCTCGGTGTCGAGCAGGCAGGGAGCATGCACCTCTGCGGCCATCACCCGCCGGGCGAGATCCGTCGAGGCTTGTCGCAGGATCAGTTTCAGCGCGCACGAGGCGTCGAGGACAATCAACGCCTCGGCCGGCCTTTTGCCACGATCGCCGCGGGGCGCTCTTTGGTCTTCACCGCGGAGAGAGCCTCGAAACGGCGAAGCATCTCCGCCCGGGTGGGCCGCGACGCTTCACGCTCGAGAATGGCGAGCGCGTAGTCGGAGAGCGGCATCCCCTCGGCGGCCGCGCGCGACTTCAGAGTGCGATGGATCTCGTCCGGCACGCTTCGGACCTGCAGCATGACTGGCATGCGCGGATGCTACAAAGCATGTGCATCACATGTCAACGGAACCGGCCGCAACCGCGGCCGCCGTGGCCAGTACGCGGACGGTCTGTGCGAGACTGCGCTCGAGGCGGAGGTGGGCGATCAGGATCAGGATCGACGACGTCGGCAAGACCTACGGTGCTACGAAGGCGCTGACGGGCGTCTCCACCGAAATTGAACCCGGGACGCTGGTGGCCCTGATCGGGCTCAACGGCGCGGGGAAGACCACGCTCCTCAACTGTCTCGGCGGCCTCGTCATCCCTGCCTCTGGCGGCATCTGGTTCGACGACGAGCCCTTCGAACGAAGCCGGGTCGACCTCCGGCGGCGCCTCATGTACCTGCCCGATCAGCCGCCCTTCCTCGCCGAGATGACGGTGCTTCGCCACATCACCACCGTGCTGAGTCTCTACGGCCGATCAAACCTCGAGCTGGCGCCGCGGGTCGAAGCGCTCCTCGACGCCCTGGACCTTCTCCCCCTCATCGACAAGCGGATGGGGCTGGTATCGCGCGGGCAGGCGTACAAGGCGTCGCTTCTGTGCATGCTGGCCCTCGATCCCGAGGTGCGGCTCCTCGATGAGCCGTTCGCTTCGGGCACCGACGCCGTCGGCCTGCGCGTCTTCAAGGATCACGCGTTGGGCGCAGTTCAGCGCGGCCGGACGATCATCTACACCACCCAGATCGTCGAGGTCGCGGAGTCCTTCTCGGATCGATGGTGGGTGCTGAACGGGGGCCGCCTCGACTACTCCTAACCGATTTCGTAGCGCTGGAACGAGGTTCTGGTCCGGACCGGCCGTCGCGGCAGAAAGCGAAGGAGCGAGCATCCGGTCGTGCGCCACACCCAAGAAGTGGACCGCCCAAACGCAGTCGCCGCCGTGGCCGCTTCTTCGGGCGGTATCATCCTGACTCCAATCGGACCGCTACGAAGGGCCGGTGAATGATGCAGTTGGCCATGCTCGGCGTGCTTCTCGCTTCGGCGTTTTCGCAGCAAATCCCGGCGACAACATCGCGCCCGCCGGCCTTGCTGGTGCGGATCGCGGAGGAAGGTCCGTCGCAGCCCCTTTCGATCGAGAAGATGGAGGTGCAGGTCAGCGCCACGGCGTTTCTCGCCGAGACCACTACAACCCTCACTTTCAGAAACGACAACACCCGCGCCCTCGAAGGCGATCTCGTCTTCCCTCTCCCGGAAGGCTCGACCCTTTCCGGCTATGCGCTGGACGTCGACGGCGTCGTGGTGGAGCAGCAGAAGGCGCGTGTCGTTTTCGAAGCGGAAGTCCGCAAGGGGGTTGACCCCGGCCTCGCCGAGTGGGTCAAGGGCAACAACTTCCGGACGCGGGTCTGGCCGATCCCTGCGCGAGGGACACGGACGGTTCGCGTCCGGTACATCAGCGCGCTGGCCGCGCGGGCTGTGGGCGATGCCATGGAAACCACCTACGTGCTGCCCATGGTCCGGCAGAGAATCGCCGGCTTCTCGCTGCGAATCGAGGTGGCGAAGACGCTGGCGGCGCCCGAGATCCGCTCCGGAAGGCTCGCGAACTTCAACTTCAGTCGATGGGATGAGCGCTATGTCGCCGAGACTCATCTCGAGCAGTTCGAGGCCGGCGAGGACCTGATCGTGGCCCTGCCCGCCGTCCCGCGCCGGAGCGTGATGGTCGAGCGCGGGTTCGACGGCGGCGCGTACTTCATCCTGAACGATTCTTCTGACGTCGTGCCCGAGGCCCGAACCCCGTCCCCGAAACGGGTGGGGCTCTACTGGGACGCCAGTCTGAGCCGGGAATCCGCAGATCGTCGCGCGGAGACGCGCGCCATCGAGTCGTGGCTGCGCCGCATCGGCGATGTCGAGCTGGATGTCGTGGTGTTTCGAAACGTGGCCGAGCCTCGACGCGCATTTTCGATTCGAGGGGGAAACACAGCAGCCCTCTCGACGTTCCTCGAAGCGGCTCCGCGTGACGGTGGAACGGACCTTGGGTCTCTCGTTTTCGATTCCGGGCACGACTACGAAGTCCTGGTGACCGACGGTCTGGACACGCTGACCGACAGACTGCCCGAATCGAAGCGGCCCCTCTACATCCTGAACGGGGACGCGCGCGCGAACCATGCGGTGCTTCGCCACCTCGCCCGAATCAGCGGCGGGGTGTACTTCAATCTTCAGACCGCGACGGATGACGAAGCCGCGCGAGGCATTGGTTCGGGCGGCTCGCTTCCTTTCCTCGACTACGACGAGAGTCAGGTCGCCGATGTCTCGTCGCTGGCTTTGGCCGGGTCTTCGAACGGCGGCCGCGTGGCGGTGACCGGTCGACTGCTCGTGCCGGAAGCCGCGATCACCATCCGGTACGGTTCCGGACCGTCTTCCCGGTCCCGGCGGTTCGTGATTCGTCGGGAGGGGGCGAGCGAAGGGAGACTCATCCCGACGTTCTGGGCCCAACAGCGCGTCACCGAACTGAGCGTCTTCGCCGATCGCAACCGCGCGCAGCTGCTGGCCCTCGGGCGATCATTCGGAATCGTCACGCCGGGAGCCTCCCTGCTCGTGTTCGAGACGCTGGCGCAGTACCTGGCGAGCCACATCGAGCCGCCCGCCAGCCGGGCGGAGATGCGTGCGGCATACCTCGCGCAGGTCGCGTCGGACGACGAGGAGGCTGCCTCCGAGAAGCGGCGAAAGGCCAAGAGCGTGCTCGAGATGTGGAAGACCCGGGTTGCCTGGTGGGAGCGATCGTTTCCTCACAGTCCGGACTTTCGTTTCAAGGACCAGCGGAAAAGCCGGGGGGACGCCGGCGGCGTGGAGGGAGGGGTCGCGGGCGGCGTCGCAGGAGGAGTCGTTCGTCTCCCGATGGTGCCCGCTGAGCCGCGTCCTGGGGCTTCCATTCCCGGCGCGAACGAGACCATCACGGTCGAGGCCGCGGCTCCGGTGCCGTACACATCGAGTGCTTCCGTCGGGCGCATGTCGAGGTCGACCGCGTCGGACGCGGACGGGCCGGCGATCGTCCTCAAGGCATGGAATCCGGACACTCCATACCTTCGAGCGATCACTCAGGCGGGTCGTGGCAAAGCCTATGCCGAGTTCCTCACACAGCGCGTGACCCACGGCGAGAGTCCCGCGTTCTTCCTCGATTGCGCCGACTACTTCCTGAAGGCCGGCGACCGCGCCCTGGCCATTCGTGTCCTCACGGACATCGCGGAGCTTCGGCTCGAAGAGCCGCAGCTCCTTCGCGTGGTCGCCCATCGCCTGCAGCAGATCGAAGAGTTCGATCTCGCCCTCGTCCTCTTCGAGTCCGTGCTTCGTCTTCGCCCCGAAGAGCCGCAGTCGCTGAGGGATGTGGCGGGGGTCCTGACCGAACGTGCGGATCTGAGGCCACGACCCCTCGCCGCCAATCGGGCGTCCGCGCTCTCCGACTACGAGCGCGCGCTCCAGCTTCTCCAGCGCGTGATCATGGGGACCTGGGACAGCCGATTCGACGAGATCCAGGTGTTCGCCATCGAGGAGTCCAACCGGATTCTCGCGAAGGTGCAGCGCGACGCCGGCCCTGGCGCGATCAAGAACGTCATGGATCCGCGGCTCCGCCTCAACTTCGAGACGGACTTGCGCATCGTCCTGACCTGGGACACCGACGACACCGACATGGACCTTTGGGTGGTCGAGCCCTCAGGCGAGCAGGCCATGTACTCGAATAACCTGACCACCATCGGCGGAATGGTCTCAGACGACTTCACGGACGGCTATGGGCCGGAGGAGTACCTGATCCGCGAGGGCATGCCCGGCGTGTATCGAATCAAGGCGGACTACTTCGGCTCGCGGGCGCAGACCCTGACCGGACCCACGACCCTCCAGGCCACGATCTTCACCGACTTCGGCCGGCCCACGGAAAAGCGTCGCTCGATCACCATCCGCCTGGGCCAGGCAAAAGAGAACCTCGACATCGGTGAAGTGCAGCTCGGGCTGCGCGCGGCGAAGGCGCCGCCACCTCCCCGATAGCGTCGCCCCTCGAACTGAAGCGTCGCGGCGCCGGGATCCTGGCCTGAGCGCGGCGAACGGCCCGAAGAGCGTAAGGGTTGGCTGTCACGACTGGACTGGGCAACCCAGCTCGTTTCGCGTACGCTCCGTCGAGTCGGCGGATCGACGGCGAAGAGGGGCGCAACACATGCATTGGTTCTTCGAGAAGGGTGAGGTCCATGACTCCTGAAGCCACGGGCGCGCCCGAACCACCGGTGCCGGAGGCGGATCTCTCCCGCGACGGCTTCGACGAAGTGCTGCAGGAGATCAGAAAGGTCGAGTCGGCCGCGGGCTCCTGGGGAGAGAATGCGTCGTTTCTGATCATCTCGCTCGTCCTCTTCGCGGCCGCGGGAGGACTCACCGACGGATTCGGAGTCAACCCGGTGCGCCAGCTGGCCATCCTGATTCCCGTGCTCCTGATCCACGAGTGCGGGCATTGGGCGGCGATGAAGGCCTTCGGCTACCGCAACGTGAAGATGTTCTTCATCCCGTTCTTCGGCGCGGCGGTTTCGGGACGCCAGGTCAGCATCGAAGGTTGGCAGAAGGCGATCGTGTCACTCAGCGGCCCGCTGCCCGGCATCGCGATCGGCGCCACGATCGGGGCCCTCGGCATCATTCGGCAGTCGCCCACGCTTCTCCAGCTTGCCACCACCTTTCTGACCCTCAACGGCATCAATCTCCTCCCAATGCTGCCTCTCGATGGCGGATGGGTGATCCAGACGATCTTCGCCTCTCGGCTGGTCTGGCTGGAGATGCTCTTCCGGATCGGGGCGACTGTCGGTTTCATCGCCTTCGGCGCATGGAGTGGCGACAAGGTCCTCTACTTCCTGGCCTACTTGATGGCCGTGTCCATCCCTGCGGCCTACCGCTCCGCGCGCGTCGCTCGCGAATTGCGAGTGGAGGGCATCAGTCCTGCGGAGGGCGACGCCTCGATTCCGGAGGCGGCCGCGCGGCGAATTCACGAGAGGCTTGGCGGCGGCTTCTCTGGCCCGAAACCGCGGGCCCGCGCGATTTTGGACATTTTCGAAGCGGTGCACATCCAACCCCCAGGCTGGGCGGTTTCGGTCCTTTTCGCGCTGACCCAGGCGGGCGCCCTGTTTGCGACCCTGCTCTTCCTGGGCCTCCTGTCGCGGGGGGGATCGCGGACAGCCGTCGCCCGGCCGACCGCGGAGCCGTCGCCACTTCCCTACGTGGTCGAGGCCAGCCAAATGAAGATGGGTCCGCGGGACCCGTCTTCGTCGATCGCTCAGCGCGCACACAGCGTCCTGATTGCGGACTTCGGCAGCCATGAGGGCGCCTCCGGCCAGGTCGATCTCTTCAAACGGGAGAAGACGCTACAGGCCGCGGCGATCGGCCCTCATCTCTTTCTCGTGTTCGACGACGATGCGGCAGCGCGCAAACGCTGGTTTGAGGCAGTGGAGCGTTTGCACGCCGCTCCCTTCATCTCCACCATCGACCTCCCCGCACAAGTCGAGTTCGCCTGCCGGGCGCAGGATGCGGCGGCCGGGGAGACCCTGGCCGCGGAGATTCAAGAATCGCTCTATGACGAGGACGTCGACCTCCCTCCGAGCTGGAGCGAAAGCATGAGGGCTGAGCCGGCGCGGGCGAGTCTGGAGCTCGCCCGCAAGACCCGTGCGCGGATCAAGGAGATCATCAAGAGCGTCACTCAGGCTGCGACCGAGGAGTCTGCAGCCGCAATCGAGAAACAGATCCGTGCGGGCGAGTCCGCGAGCGCGGAGCGGCTCCGGGAGGAGCTCCGGAGGAAGATCGCAGAAACTGTGAGGGCGGAAGTTCAGAAGCTTCACGGCTCGGCGGATCTGGCGCAGACCGTGTTGGATAGGTTCCTCGCAAGGGACTGGATGCCACCGGCGCCGGAAGGAAGCCGCCTCATGACGACGGCGGCGTTCCCGCCTGACGCCGATCTTTCGGCCGCTCGCGGATTCGCCTTCGCCGCCGACAGGCGCTTGTTGGTCTTTGTCCACGCCTTCCGCAGCTACATGGACGGACTTCCGGGCGTCCTGCGATGGCTGGACGCGAAGGGCTGTCGTGGCCTGAGCTATGACCTCAAGCCGTTCTCGAGCGAGGGCGACTCTCAGAGCTGACCGCTGTCCCCCCAGCCCTGCTCCAAGGTGCGCGCCAATGGCGCCACTAGAACCCGGATTGGGTGGCGCGCCTCGTGCTCCGGGGCGGACGAGAGCCATCATGGACCCCGAACTCAACCGGCTCTCGGCCGCTGCGAATGCTTGGGGCGCGAATGGTCGGCTTGGCGAAACAGCCGCCGATGACTGCCAGGGCGCATGAAGTCAGGCTCGAATAGGGCGCCAGCTTCCATCGAGGCACCCGGGGGTCCGCCGATTGAGTACAGGGTCTTCGCCGCTTCCAGCAGGCGCATGGAGCCAGGCCGAGAGAACGCGGCACGGTCCTCGTACAATCACCAACACCGTGCCAGACCTCACTGCCTCCCTTCGCTCCGTGCTGCGGCAGCGCTCCTTCTTCCTGAGCGCGGCCATGGTGCTGGCGCTGGGGATCGCGGCGCCCACCGCGATGTTCGCGGTGGTGCGGGCGGCGCTCCTCAAGCCGCTGCCCTACCCGAACGCGCACGAGATCTACAACGTGCGGACGACCATGACCAATGGACGCTTCACCATCGGGCTCGTGGGGTCGGAGGAGATCGCGTCGATGCGGCGGTCGACGCGGCTCGTCACCAGGGACGGGATGTACTACCGGACCGAGGGGAGCATCGGCGACACGGGAGAGCAGGCGCGGCTCGTCAACGTGACTCTCGTCTCCGAGGGCTTCTTCGATCTCTTCGGCGTTCCCATGGCCATGGGGCGCGCGCCCAAGGAGGAGGACTTCAAGGCGAACGCGGTGCGCGCGGCCGTGCTTTCGACCAGGGTGTGGCGCAGCGTGTTCTCCTCGGATCCCGGGGTGGTCGGGCGTACGGTGCGGCTCGTGAACGCGCAGCCCGTGGTCGTGGTGGGGGTAGCACCCGAGAGTTTCGATGCTCCGCACGACACCGACCTGTGGCTCGCGACGCACTGGGACGAGAGTGTGGGGCACCTGCTCGAGGCGTATGTCCGCTTCGCGCCGGGCGCCACACCCGAGGCGGTGGCCGCGAGTCTTGGGCCTATGTGGGACGCGCTCGGGAAGAAGTATCCCGACCAGGAGAAAGACCGGGTGTTCACGTTCCGGCCGATGCTGGATGCGCTGGTCGGCGATCTGGGTCCCACTTCTCTCATCGCCTTCGCGGCCACCGGGCTGCTTCTGCTTCTCGCGGTCGCGAACGTGGCGAACCTGTTCCTCGCGCGCGGCGCCGCGCGAGCGCGGGAGATCGCCATGCGCGTCGCCATCGGCGCGAGGCGGCGTCACCTGGCGCGGCAGTTGCTGGCCGAGGCCCTGGTGATCTCCGCTCCTGCGGCGGTTCTGGGGATCGGCCTCGCCTGGGTGGCGGTGCGCGCGATCTCGCACATCGGCGGCGCTTCGTTCCCGCGCGCCGAGGAGCTGCGCTTCGATCCGATGGTGGCGGCGTTCGCTGCGGGTCTCATGCTTCTCGCCACCCTGCTCGTCGGTCTCATCCCCGCGCTGACCACGGCGGACCTGCGCATCGCCTCCATCGTGAACGAGGGAGGACGCGGCACGTTCGGCACTCCGCGCACCCGCGGGATGCTCGCGGCATTCGTGGTCGGCGAGATCGCGCTCGCCATCGCTCTCGTCGCGGGCGCCGGCCGATTGCTGATGAGCGCGCGCAACCTGATCGCCGTCGATCCCGGCTTCGACACGAGCAACCGGCTGATCGTCGACGTCCTGCTGCCGCGCGAGGTCGTGCTCGCTCAGGCGCCCTGGGGTTCAGAACGGGAGAGGATGCTCGCGTTCTCCGCCGAGGTGGAGCGCCGGTTCCTCGAACTTGGCGCCACGAAGGTCGGGATGGCCACCTCGCTTCCCCTGCGGCGGGAGCGGGATGCGACGACGTTCACCGACATCGTGGGCCGGCCGGTGGACCCTTCGCAGCGCTCCAACGGGCGCCTGCGCACGGTGAACGCTTCGTTCTTCGACGCCATGAATATCCGACTTCTGCGCGGACGCGGCTTCACCGTGGACGATCGCGCCGGGAACTCTCCGGTGGTTGTCGTGAACGAGGCGTGGGTGAAGCGGTCGCTGCCGCAAGGCGTCGATCCCCTGCGCGAGCAGATCGACGGCCTCTTCGCGCGCAAGGTGGGCGAGAAGTGGCAGCCGTGGGCCGCGTCGATCATCGGCGTGGTCGCGGACGTGCGCTACGCGAGCCTCGACCGCGAGGCCGAGCCCACAGTGTTCGTGCTCGAGACCCAGCGGCCTCCGGACCGCCGCAGCTACGTGTTGAGCACTCCGGATGGACATCCCGAGCGGCTGATGCCGCGGGTGCGCGAGGCGCTTGCTTCGCTCAACCGCGACGTGTCCGTGCAGTTCGACACGATGTCCGACGTCCTCCTTGGATCGATGATGTGGTCGCGCCTCGGCGTCCTGCTCATGACCACGATCGGCCTCGTTGCCCTTGCTCTCGTGGGCGCTGGAGTCTTCGGCGTCCTGGCCTTCGCGGGCGCCCAGCGTCACGGCGAGATGGCGGTGCGCCTGTGTCTCGGCGCGGAGCCTTCGAGCGTGTTCCGCCTGATGCTCGGACAGACCGCACGCTACGTGCTCGCAGGCGGGGTTCTCGGTCTCGTCGCGGCGGGATGGATGGGCCAGCTGATGAGCGCGTACGTCTACCAGGTCAGCGCCGCGAACGGCTTCGTCCTCGTGGGAAGTCTCGCCATGGTGTCGCTCGTCGCGGCTCTGGCCTCGCTCCTTCCAGCCATGCGGGCGGCGGCGGTCGAGCCGTCGCGAGTCCTGCGCGGCTGACTGCTCGGGTCGGCGGCTTAGATCCGGTATCATCCGCAGCCTCGTGAAACTCTTCCTTTCCTAGTTCCTGGTTCGTAGCGGGCACGCCGGCGTGTCGAGCGCCTTGGTGTGTCTGTTCCCCGCGCCGGTTGTTTGCTCCCGGCGCCCACCAGGAAACAATCAACTCAGGAAGGAAGGTCCGTCGTGTCTCACGACGCGCTCTTTGTCCGCCATCAGAGGCGGTTCGCCGATGAGGCCATCGGCAAGGTCTATTCACAACTCTGGAACGACGAGCAAGGTCTCGCTTCATTCGAGCGCTTGCTCTCGGTCGTGCGCCGGGTGGCGCGGGTCGTGTTACTCGCCCCGCCTGTGGAGGGCCAGCACCTCGGCGTCCTTTCGATCGCAAACCTCTCGCGTTTCGCCGATCGATTCGTCCGCCCGCCGGAAACATGGACCGGCGCCGGCGGAAGCCTGCCCGGAGCGATCGCGTCGCTCGCACAACACCTGCTCGGCAGATACCGGGTCCCTCGATTCCTCGCCAAGGCCTGGTACGCGACCGACGCGCGAGGTGAGATCAAGCGCGAGTGGTACGTCTCGCACGTACAAGGCGCGTCGTTTCGATCGATCGCTCCCGAGTTGCGCATGACCCGGGCCATGGAGGACGCGTTTCTCAGAACGCCTGATCACCTGGAGATCGAAGCGGGCCTTCGTCGAGCCGAGCTCTTGGCCCTGGGGGCCGATCCACCGCTCGTGGATGCGGTCATGGCAACCCTCCTCGCGTCAGACGCGGATCACGCGGACTTCTGGCGTTCGTTCCTGCTGCTGCTGGTCGCCGCCCGTTCGAAGCTCGAGCTGCACCAGGTCGGACCGATGGTCGACTTCATCCACGCGATCCGTCACCATCGCGTCGAGGCGCAAGGCGAGCACGGGCCGATCATCATCGAGCCGCCCAGACCCGACTTCTCCCTCCGCGGCCGCACACTCGCCAGTTTGCAGCGCCTGGTGGCCGCATGGCACCGAGGCCTCGAACTTCCGAACGGCTCGGATTTCACGTGGAACGCGTCGTCCTCGCGACCGATGGCGTTCGCGGTCGAGCAGAACGACCCCGAGGCTCCGGTTGTGCGCTTCGAGATTGCGGAACTGACGTCAGCCGCAGCACTCGCCTGGGAAGGCAGTCGCCTCGGCCACTGTGTCGCGATGTACGCGCACAAGTGTCTGCATCGACAATCGAGCATCTGGTCCTTGAGGCGGTTCGTCGACGACAAGCCCGGGAAGCCGATCGCGACGATCGAGGTCGACCCCAAGCGGAGACGGATAGTCCAGCTCCGCGGGTTCAAGAACCGCTGGGTGACTGGCTCCGCGGAACGTTACGTTCGAGAATGGGCTGCTCGCGAACGCCTGCTCATTCCATCGGGTCCGGAGAGTCGTTGGCTGCTCTGACCCGGACCACCGCCGAGGGGAGCCAGGGGTCAGGCGGGCGTCTTACGTTTCCCGACGATGTCGTAGTGTGAGCGGTAGTACCGCACCGTGACTTCTTCGAACTTGCGGTCGGCTCTCCTGACCAGTAGTTGCATATCGGGGTCGTCGGAGAATCCGATGGCGGCTCCATATTGCTCCTCGGTCTCAACGGCGATTCCGTCCACTGCCACAACATAGTCGTTACGTGTCAGGCCAGCGGTGCGCAAACCCAGGTCAAGCAGCGCGCGGGAGGCGAGACTTACCGGCCTCGCGATTGACGCGGCTTGGGGCAGACCCACACGGCGAATACCCTTGGGGAAGATCCTGTTGGTCGCCTTCGCCGTCTCGTCTTGGAAGGGCGCGGCTCCATAACGCTGCGCGTGGCGGACGTAGAAACGATCGAGAGTGTCGCGCCTTCCGTACCTCTCGAACACAAGCCTGTAGTTCTCTTCTGCTTTCACGAAATCCCCCAGGCGTTCGTACGCTTTTGCCAGGGTCTCGAGGCCGCCTTGCGAGTACACCTGTGCCATGCGCTCGGCGAGCCCCATGGCTTCCGGGATTCGTCCTCGCTCCTGAAGCAGACTGACGTACCAACTCATCGACTGAGAGAGCCCGATCTGGCCGTGAGCGCTCTCGACCGCGCGTCTTCCCAGCGGGATCGCCGCGTCGTAGCGGCCCGCAATCGACAGGAAACGACCCGCTTCGGCACACGAGTCCGCTTCCATGGCGCAGGCGCGCTGCGCGATCTTCTCAGCCTCTAGGGGATCTTCGACGTCGGGTAAGACCCTGATCATGACGTTCACGTCGTAGTCCAGGAACCGCGCCAGGGCCGATCGTGGATCGACAAAGGTGCCGACGGGCGTCTTGCGCTGGGCGATCATGTACGCGGAGTTGGGGTTCCATGGAGCCATTTCCAGCCCCTGGTCGAATTCGGGTGTTCCCCAAGGAAAGCCCGTGTGCCACGGCCCTGGGGCGATCAGGCCGGTGCCCGGGACGTTGACTCGGTCCCATGCGCGACCCTGCACCCCCCGAAGGGCCGGCATGCCAAAGCACTGGGTGAGGTTGGTCCAGTCGTTGTCCGAGAGGAAGTCCGGCCGCGTCTGCACGATCTTGCCCGCCCCAATGCAGGCCGCTTGCGCACGTTGGCCAACGGATGGGTCCCGTGCATCCGGGGTCAGATCAAGAAGGGCCGCCTGGGGAAGCAGGGGCCGGAAGGCCTCGGACGCATCTCGGAAGCGATCGGTTGCCCCCGTCCACCTTCTGCTGGCAATTCCATCCATGACCAGCTCGTAAGCCCCTGCGACGTGCCGGAGCCCGGCCTCCGCTCGAATCTCCCGGGGGACCACCGCGCTCGGTACGGCGGGTTGCTGGGTGTTGGCCTGCGAGAGGGCGACGAGTCCCTTCACGACCTCCTCGACGCTCTGGCCCTCCACTTCCGCCAAGCGAGCCGCATCCTCGGCCTGGAGCGCCATCGGGTTCCCTACGCGAGCGAGGTATTCCTCGTCGAAACAGCGGAGCGACTCCCGGGCCCAATCAGCGGCGGGAGGGACACGCCAGGACTTCGCCGTCGGAATCACAACGCCGCAGTCGCGCCGGGTGGCACGCAGGGCGATAAGGTACTCGAGCTTCTCCAGGCGTGTTGGCGGAGTGCTCCCCGGGTCCAGTCGGGGGTCGCTGGTCATACGCACGCGGAGCGCATTGGCCCAGGCCCGATTTTCCGATTCCCTGGAATCGGACAGGAGGCGCTGGACCGCGGTCATGGCGACGGTCTGTCTTTGCAGAAGAACATCGAGAGCCAAGGAGGCGACGACCGCCTCCGGCCCCGGGGCGGCGCCGTTTTTAAGGGCGCGGGAGATGGCAAGGTGAGCGACAACGCCATTGAGAAAGGGGATGGGGTCGACGCGTCCACGGGCCGACTCTCGCAGCGCATGCGCGGCCCAGAGGAGGGCCGCCTGCTCGTGCAGACGCGGATCCCTTGGCCGAGCGGCCAGCGCGGAAAAGAGGAGGCGGTTGGCCTCCAGTAAGGACGCAGTGTCGGAGGTCAGGAGCAGAGCACCGAAGCCGGGCACCGGTGGCCCGGGCACCGCCTCGCCGGATCCGAGCAAGCGGGTCGCGGCCGCAACGTAGCTCTCCGGATCCCAAAGGTGAGTCCCCGGCCCGACGTCCATCGTAGTGGTCGATGCTCCCCTTAGCGTGACCTCGAAAACGCCGGGCAACTTGGAGTTGGCCTGGCGCCGGACCGCGATGGTCGGCGCGGGTCCACCGGCTTGCAGACTCCAGGACACGATCTGTCGAATGACCTGATGAACCGTGGCGACCGACTCGTCCGGCCACAGCCACTGGCGAACGACCTTGGGGGGAGGGACGAACTTCGTTCTTGACTGCTGCGCTGCACGCGACTGTTCGTCCCGGAACACTTTGTACTTCAGGCCACCCGCGCAGGCCAGGAGAACGACCAGCAAGGCACCGACACGCTTTGTCACCACGGCGACTCCTCCCTCTGCAGTCTCTATTGGTACAAGAGCCAACGCAAGTGACCAGAGGGTTTGAGCCGCGATCGCTTGAAAAACGGAAGGTCGCGGCCACCTGAAACCAACTTACCGGTCACGTCCCAGCAAGAACACTCTGCCTGTGCGGACGGAACCGCCTGGACGACATTGCAGGGCAGACACCGGTGGTCATGGGCGGGCAAGTGTGAGTTCCGGAATCCGCCGTAGAAGACGCTGGCGTGTTTGGCGCCTGTTGGCCGGGCGAGCGCTCCACTCGGCCGCTCGTGCGATCCTCTGGCGTGCTGACTGCGATCCTCGTTGTTCTCTCCCTCTCCGCGCCGCAGGCCGCGGACTCCGACCCCCTCATCGCGGAGACCCGCGTGCTCCTTCAGGGATTGTTCGCGGGGAAGACCGCGCCCCTGGTAGAGCGGTTCGATGCGAGGATGGCGGCGGCGCTTCCCCAGGACCAGCTCACCCTCGCGCTGACGTCTTTGAAGCAGCAGGCTGGAGAGTTCCGTGCGATCGTGGCGACGAAGATCCAGGAGCGCGGCGGCGTGCGTGCGATCGTCGCTACCTGCGACTTCGCGAACGGCCCGGTCGACGTCACGGTCGCCTACGACGACAAGAGCCGCATCGTCGGCCTCAACATGCGCCCGGCGACGCCTGCGGCTTCTCCATACGAGGCTCCGAGCTACGCGCTCCCCGACCGGTTCACGGAGACCGAGGTCACCGTGGACGCGGGCGGGTGGCCGCTCCCGGGGACGCTCTCCATGCCGAAGGGCGGAGGCCCGTTCCCCGCGGTGGTGCTCGCGCACGGCTCCGGGCCGAACGATCGGGACGAGAGCCTCGGAGGGGTGACGCGCCCGTTCAAGGACATGGCGTGGGGCCTCGCGTCGCGCGGCATCGCGGTGCTCCGCTACGACAAGCGGACGCTGACGCACGGGCGCCGTCTCGCCTCGCTCACGAACTTCACGGTGAAGGACGAGACGATCGACGATGCGCTGGCCGCGGTGGCGCTTCTGCGGAGAACCGCGCGCGTGCGGGCCGACCGGGTGTACGTCGCCGGTCACAGCCTCGGCGGGATGCTCGCGCCGCGGATCGGCGCGCTCGATCCGCATCTGGGCGGACTGATCGTGCTGGCTGGCGCAGTGCGGCCGCTCGAGGAGACCATCCTGTCGCAGACGCGATACCTGGCCGAGCTGGACGGAACCGTCACCGACGACGAACGAACGCAGATCGCCGCCGCGGAGGCGCTGGTCACGCGCGCACGCACGCTCAAAGCAGGCGATCCGCCGCTCACGGGGGCGCTCGCGAGCGGTCCCGCGTCATATGTCGTAGACCTGCGCGGCTACCATCCGCCGACGGTCGCGAAGTCGCTGGCCATGCCGATGCTGGTGTTGCAGGGAGAGCGCGACTATCAGGTCACCATGGACGATTTCGGGCAGTGGCGCGCGAGCCTGGGCGGCCGGAAGGACGTGCGCTTCATCTCCTATCCCGCGCTCAATCATCTGTTCGTCGCGGGCTCAGGGAAGAGCAGTCCGGCGGAGTATCGCCAGCCGGGACATGTCGACGCCGCGGTGATCGAGGACATCCGAAGATGGATTCTCGAACACTGACACGGACCGCGATGACGCCGTCGGCTGAGGCGGACCTCGGCTTTCGGCGGCGTTGCGGTGATGCGGGTACGAAGGCTCCGCGGGCGAGTCGCGGGATCGGGGACGATGAAACAAGGGTCGCGGATAAGCTCCCGCGGCCATGAAGATCGCCTTCGTCACCAACCCGAATCATCCCGAGATCGAGGACGACGACCGGCCTCTCGCCCAAGCACTCGCGCGGCGCGGCGCCATCGTGCTCACCGCATCCTGGGATGACCCGGATTTCGCGTGGGACCGGGTGGACCTCGCTCTTCTGAGGTCGCCCTGGGACTATCACCGGCGCTGCGAGGAGTTCCTCGGCTGGCTCGCGCGGGCCGAAGCGGTGACGACCGTGGTGAACGATCCGGAAGTCGTCCGCTGGAACATCAACAAGCGCTACCTGCGGGAGCTCGCGGACAAGGGTGTGCCCACCGTCCCCACCGCCTTCGTAAGCCGGGGCGAGAGCGCGAACCTCCAGGATCTCTGCGCCGCGCGCGGGTGGGCCACCGTGGTTCTGAAGCCCTCCATCTCCGCGGACTCGTGGGAGACGATCCGGGTCGCGCCGGATCGTCACGCGGAGGGGCAGGCCTATCTCGACCGCCACCGCCCCGATCGCGAGATCATGGTGCAGCCCTTCGTGAAGGACGTCGAGGAGCGGGGCGAGCACAGCCTCATGCTCTTTGGGGGCGTCTATTCGCACGCGGTCAGGAAGAACTCGGCCTTCCAGGGCGGGCGGCATGTCGGCCCCGAAGGACGGACCTCCGACCCCGGACCGGATGGCGTGGAGATGGCCCGCAATGTCCTTGCGAGGGCCGGGTTCCCGAAAATCCCGTACGCCCGCGTGGACATCGCCCGTGATGACTCCGGCGCGCCCCTGCTTCTCGAACTGGAGCTCTTCGAGCCCACGCTCTTTTTCCGCGAAATGCCGGGCAGCGAGGAAGCCCTCGCGCGGGTCCTGATGCCGTAGGCTGTCGGCACCTGTCCGGAGGCTTGCCATGAATCGACCACTACTCCTGTGTCTCCTGTTGGCGCCCGCCCTCGCGTCGGCCCAATCCACCGCCAAGGCAGATTCGG
Source organism: Vicinamibacteria bacterium (assembly GCA_019694155.1). Classification (GTDB taxonomy): domain Bacteria; phylum Acidobacteriota; class Vicinamibacteria; order Fen-336; family JAGNNV01; genus JAGNNV01. The sequence goes on from JAIBCN010000113.1 coordinate 53,715, forward strand.
GTCGCGCGGCCCTGCTGCAAGCCGACATGGAGTGGGCAAGGGCGGCGGCTTCGGGCAAGGACATCGACAAGATCCTCTCCTACTGGTCGGATGACGCGGTCGTCTATCCGCCCGGTGTCGCCGCGGTCTCGGGCAAGGCCGCGATCCGAGCCTACGTAACCACCAGCCTCAAGGCGCCCTTCTTCTCGATCAGCTGGAAACCCGCCCAGGCCGTGGTGGCGGCGTCCGGAGATCTCGGCTACACCATGGGAAGCAACGAGATGACCTTCGCCGACGCCAAGGGCAAGGTCACGCGTTCACAGGGTCGCTACCTGACGGTCTGGCGCCGTAACGGGGGCGGGCCCTGGAAGTGCGTGGTGGATCTGTGGAACGACTCGCCATTCCCGGCGCCGCCCATTCAACGGCCAACGGTGAAGCCGGCCCCGAAGAAGAAGTGAGCATGGCGGTCCGAATCGTTCGACTGGGAAGCCCGCGACTCAGAGGTGAAGGCCTGCGGATCGGCACCGTGCGCCGCCCACCGCGCGGCGTTCCAAAGTCGGAGTTCGCATCGCGGGACTTCTACGACGTGTGGCTGCCGGACCTCGCCCCGAGCGAGGCGCTCGTCAAGCTGGGTCAGGGCGCGGCAAGCGAGAAGGACTGGATCGCGTTCGCCAAGAAGTACCGGACGGAGATGAAGCGTCCGGAAGCGCAGCGCCTGCTCGATCTCCTGGCCGCCATGTCGATCGAAACGAACTTCGCGGTCGGCTGCTATTGCGCCGAGGAGATGCGGTGCCATCGCTCGGTGCTGCGCACGCTGCTCGAGGAACACGGGGCGAGGATGGAGTGAGCGGGCCGCAATCGGGCCTGCTCAGTTCTGATGCGCGACAGTGCGCTTACTTCCACCTCACCTTGAGGCTGGGAGCGGCGAGCGCCACACTTCGGAGCATCTGAATGGGCCATCTCCTGGCGAACTGGTCGGCCGCCGCGACTCGCCTGGCGATGGGCTTGGGTCGAGTTCGGTAGATGACAAGGTGGGTCTTGGGATTGTTGACCGGGTATCGCTTCCCCCGCACCTCCTTCATGACCGGAACCGCGAAGAAGGCGGGACTGTCGACCGTGACACGGTCCGCCGCGAACTGGTCCCTGAGATCGACGACAACCCCGGGCGGTGTGCCGTAGTCCAACACCCGATAGACCTTGAAATGATCGAGTTTGCCCGGCGGCTTGCTTCCATCCCCGAGCATCTGGGCGGGGCAGAGCAGGGCCTCGACCTTGCCGATCCATAGCGTGGCCTCGCCGAACTGATTCCGTACGACGACTGTGCGCGTGGGTTCGGGCACAGACTGGGACAAGCGGTACCAGGTGAGGTTCGAGTATGGGTCGAAAAGGGGCTCCTTGTTCTTGCTGATGCAGGCCGCGAAGAGGTCGAGGCCCTGGAGAACCCCTTGCTGCCCCCTTCGGTCGAACTGGCCTCGGGTCAGAACCCGCTCCGTTGCCGGACAGTCCCTGATGTCGTAGATCCGAAAGTAGTCGAGTCTTAAGTCGTGAGCAGAAAAAGGCATGATGATCTCCTTGATTCCGTGGTCATTCACTGCGTTTCAGGGCACGTCCCCAAGCGACAGAGTCCCGCACTGGACGTCCGCCTCACGGGCGTCCTCGCGTCTGCCAGGCCGCCCACAGCGAGGTAACGATTCGATCCTCGCTGATGTTGCGGGCGAGTTGCAGCATCGCCTCGTCGCTCAATTCGCATCGCTTCGCAAGTTGGGAGAAGAGAACCCGGGCGGTCCCTCCCGACGGATCGTTCTCCTGCCGGTGATAGATGACTTTGAGCTCGACGGCGCTTCGAATCCCGGCCGCCCGAAACGCTGTGATCTTCCTCTTCACGGACTGGATCAGAATCGCTTGATCGACCCAATCGAGTGTTCGATCGACCGGCGAGAAGGTGAGCAGGGCAAGATCGAACGGATCTGCCGTTGCCAGATGCTGGATGTCAGTGATGCCGATCTCGGCGAGGCGGTCCTGAACTGCGCCATCGATTCCCTCGATGAAGCCGACGCTGACGGGCTCTTCGCCGGGTTCGCTGGGATGGAAGATCGACTGGGCCTTGCGGTTCAAGGTTTCGAGCGCCGAGAGTGGGAAGAGCCCGATGAGAAAGGCGGCGAAGGTCTCTGATGCGGCGCTGAATACGGTCCTGAAGCCGTTGCTGGAAGTCAGGGCGGTGACCAGAACGACGGCCACCGCGCAGCGCAGCGCGGAGATGAAGAAGAACCTCCCGAACAGCGCCCCCGAGGCGATTCGATAGATCATCTGCGAGAGGGTGTAGATGAGGGCGCCGAAAGTGGCGAGGTCGACGTTAGGCCCCACACACCCAAGACGCGCGCCCAAGAGCAGCACCCAGAAAAGCGAGGTGTGCAGCAGACCCCCGAACCAGACGTAGGCTCCCGCGTCCGCCACGCGAAGGGAAATCCTGCGGCTGGCCGCCGACCGCGCCTCCGTTGGGGAAAGATCGGACGCGCTCTCGCGATGCCATTCGGGGTACTCGGCATAGTCGACGAAGGCCTCCCCTTGAAGTACGAGGGTTCGTCGGGCAAGGAACTCGAAGTGGAGAACGCCCAGAATGAACGGAAGCGCGCCCGCCAGAAAACGGAGCCAGAAGTGACAGTCGCGCTCACGCCACCAATGGACGCTGGCCTCGAGGGGCGCCCACCAGGGCGCTTGCGTCGGCGGGGCCTGGGCGGCCGGCGAGGGAAAGATGGGCGCGCCCTGGCTCCGCGCGGTCGGCGTGGCCGAAGAGGGCGAAGGTGTGGGTCGAGGCGCAGGCGTTATGGGGGGCGTGCCCTCAGGTATCGCCCGTGGCAGGATGGGCGAAGCGGCCGGGCCGGGGCCGGCTCCGGGCAAGCGTGTCGGGACCGTGACTTGCGGCTCACCAACCACGGCCAGGGTGAGGAGCACAAGAGTTGCGAGGGACACTATTCGCTCCCTCCCGATCCACCCGCTCCGTCACACACCCCGTGGCGCCGCCGGCAGAGTTCCCCGAGGACGCCCGTGTCCAGATAGAGCAGGATGCCGGCAGCTTGGATGTTCCCGTTCGCGATCTTGTCTGTCACAGATATGTGCCCCCTCTGCGCAGTGTCTGTTGCTCTGTGGACGGACGCACGGCGCAGGATTCACAATCGTCCGCAAAGGAATAGCCACCGATCGCCAGGAGGTTGCGTGAACATGCCCAGTCCCACGGAGTCCACTACCCCGTGAGATTGCTTCGGCCCGCTCCGAAACCGATGGGGCCTCGCAATGACGGCAACGTTCTTCCCGAACACGGTCACGAGGCGCGAAGCCTGTGCCCTGGGGGTGAGAAGTCCGTCTTCGACTTCCGGGGCTATTCGTCGACCTTGAGGACGGCCAGGAAAGCTTCCTGCGGGATGTCGACGCTGCCGACCTTCTTCATCCGCTTCTTGCCTTCCTTCTGCTTGTCGAGGAGCTTGCGCTTGCGGCTGATGTCGCCGCCGTAGCACTTGGCGATGACGTTCTTGCGCAGGGCCTTCACACTCTCGCGCGCGATGATGCGTGAGCCGATCGCGGCCTGGATGGCCACGTCGAACATCTGGCGCGGGATGAGGCCGCGCATCTTCGTGACCAGGGTCTTGCCGCGCTGATACGACATGTCCTTGTGGCAGATGATCGAGAGCGCGTCCACCGGCTCCTCGTTCACGAGCACGTCGAGCTTCACCAGCGGCGATACCCACCAGCCCGTGATCTGGTAGTCGAGGGACGCGTAGCCCTTCGACGCCGACTTCAGCCGATCGTAGAAGTCGAGCAGCACCTCGGCCATGGGCAGCTCGTAGGTGATCATCACGCGGGTGGGCGTGATGTAGCCCATGTTCTTCTGGATGCCTCTCTTGTCCTGGCAGAGCTGGAGGATGGCGCCCACGAACTCGGGCGCGGTCAGGATGGTCGCGGTGATGACCGGCTCTTCGATCGCCTCGATCGACCCGGGATCGGGCAGCCGCGCCGGGGAGTCGACTTCGACGACTTCGCCATCGGACTTGAGCACGCGGTACTTGACCGAGGGCGCGGTCACGATCAGTTCGAGGCCGAACTCGCGCTCCAGCCGCTCCTCCACGATCTCCATGTGGAGGAGGCCGAGGAAGCCGCAGCGGAAACCGAAGCCAAGCGCGGCCGAGGTCTCGGGCTCGTAGTTGAAGGAGGCGTCGTTCAACCGGAGCTTCTCCATGGCCTCGCGGAGCTCGCCGTACTTGTTGGACTCGATGGGGTAGAGGCCCGCGAACACCATGGGCTTGACGTCCTTGAAGCCGGGCAGCGGCTCGGACGCCGGGTTCCGGTCGTCCGTCATGGTGTCGCCGATCTTGGTCTCGGAGACCCTCTTGACGCCCGCCACCACGAAGCCGACCTCGCCCGCGCTCAGGGACTCGACCGGCATCGGTTTGGGCGTGAAGACCCCGAGGCCTTCCACTTCGTGGCTGCCCTCGGACTGCATCAGCCGGATCTTCATCCCCGGCTTCAGTTCGCCGTCGACAACATGGACCAGGATCACAACGCCGCGGTACTGATCGAACCAGGAGTCGAAGACGAGACAGCGGAGCGGCCCGGCGGGATTCCCCTTCGGGGCGGGGATCCGGTGCACGATGGCTTCGAGGATTTCGGGAATCCCGAGGCCCTGCTTGGCCGAGGCGAGGATGGCTCCCGACGCGTCGATGCCGATGACGCTTTCGATCTGCTCCTTCGCGCGCTCGGGCTCGGCCGAGGGCAGGTCGACCTTGTTGATGACGGGAATGATCTCGAGGTGGTTCTCGACGGCCAGATGAGCGTTCGCGAGCGTCTGTGCCTCGACGCCCTGGCTCGCGTCCACCACGAGGAGCGCGCCTTGGCAGGCCGCGAGCGACCGGCTCACTTCGTAGCTGAAGTCGACATGACCGGGCGTATCGATCAGGTTCAGGACGTAGTCCTTCCCGTCATTCGCCTTGTAGTTGAGGCGCACCGAGTGCTGCTTGATGGTAATGCCCCGCTCCTTCTCGAGATCCATCGCGTCGAGGAACTGGGCGCTCATCTCGCGCGCGGTGAGAGCGCCCGTCGCCTCCATGAGGCGGTCGGAAAGAGTGGTCTTTCCGTGATCGATGTGCGCGATGATCGAGAAGTTGCGGATCTGTGAAAGTTCGGTCACGTCTACCTGAGGGAATTGAGAATCGAAAGGGAGCGTGGAGCTCAGCGCGCGCGATGCATCGCCGTCGCCGCCGCCCCGATCGCACCCGCCTGATGGCCGAGTTCCGCCGCCACGAACGACGCCCGTTCGAAGATTTCGCCGAACGTCCGGGCGCGGGCCGCGCTCATTATCCGCGGAATGAGCAGATCGGCGCTACGGGCGAGGCCGCCGCCGATCACGATGCGCTCGAGGTCGAGGATCTGGAGGGCCATGGCGCAGGCCCGGCCGAGGGCGAGACCGGCCCGGTCGATGAGGTTCAAAGCGAAGTAGTCACCCTGCCGGGCCGCCTCGAAGATGGCCGCGGCGTCCAGAGGATCCGCCTTTTCGAGCGAACTGTGGACGCCGGAACCGATGGCGGCCCGGGCCCGGCCCACGAGGTAATAGGCGCCGCACTCGGTTTCGAGACAGCCGTGCTTGCCGCAGGCGCAGGCGTCGCCCAGAGGCTCCACCGGCACGTGGCCGATCTCGCCCGCGAAGCCCGAGGCTCCTTCGTAGGGCTCGCCGTTGAGGACGAGGCCGCCGCCCACGCCCGTGCCGGCGGTGATCAGGAGGACGTGCGAGAGGCTGCGCGCCGCGCCGTACTTCACCTCGGCGTAGGCCGCGGCGGTGGCGTCGTTCATGACGTTCACGGGCGTGCGCAGGGCCGCTTCGAACCTCGGCTTGGCGTCGATGTTCCGGAGCGACGGCAGATGCGGCGAGGCGGTCAGCCGTCCGTTGGATTTGTCGACGAGCCCGGCCACCGCCACCCCCGCGGCTTTGGCCTCGGAGCCAGGGTCGAGTTCGCGGCCGAGCTTCTCGAGCTGCGCGCAAAGAGCGTCGATGGACTCGTGATGAACCGCGGTTTCGCCCCGACCCACGACCTCCAGGTCCTTGAGGGCCACCGCCTTGATGAAGGTGCCGCCGATATCGAAGCCGAGGGTGAGCATGGTAGAGGTTCGGGGGCCGAAGGAGCCGGCGGACGGCGAATGCTATCAATCCGGCTCCCATCCTGCCCCATCGACGCTATTGTCGGACTCCCATGGTTGAGACAGCCGTCAGGGAGCCGGGCCGCGGCGCCACCAAAGGCTTGAACAGGGTCGCGGGTGATAATCCCCGGCGAAGCCAATGACAACACTCCTCGAACTCAAGCAAAAGGGCCTCAGGGGCGGCGAGTCCGTCAAGGACGAGATGCGCCGCAATCTGCTCGCGAAACTCCGCGACCAGGAGCCACTCTTCCCCGGGATCGTCGGCTACGACGAGAGCGTCATCCCCGAGGTGGTGAACGCCGTCCTCTCGCGCCACCACATGATCCTGCTCGGGCTGCGCGGTCAGGCGAAGACGCGCCTCATCCGGCAGCTGGTTTCGCTCCTCGACGAGCGCGTTCCCATGGTGAAGGGCTGCGAGATCCGCTGCGATCCCTTCTTTCCCCTCTGCCGCTCGTGCCGCGACAAGGCCTCGGCGATGGGCGATGCCCTCGAAGTCGAGTGGCTCGCCCGCGACGAGCGCTACGTGGAGAAGCTCGCGACCCCCGACGTCACCATCGCCGACATGCTCGGGGATCTCGATCCCATCAAGGCGGCGAAGAGCGGGCACATCCTGTCGAGCGAGGGGGCAATCCACTACGGCCTTCTCCCCCGGTCCAACCGGGGCATCTTCGCCATCAACGAGCTGCCGGACCTCGCCCCCCGCATCCAGGTGGGCCTCTTCAACATCCTCCAGGAAGGCGACATCCAGATCAAGGGCTTCCCTGTCCGCCTGCGCCTCGACGTGGCCATGGTCTTCACCGCCAACCCCGAGGACTACACGGCGCGCGGCAAGATCGTGACCCCGCTCAAGGACCGCATCGGCTCGGAGATCCGCACCCACTATCCCGAGACCATCGAGCTTTCCGCTCTCATCACCGCGAGCGAGGCCTTCTCGAAGCGGAGCCTGCCCGTGTTCGTGCCGGAGTTCGTGCGGCACACCGTGGAAGCAGTCGCCTTCGCGGCCCGGCGGGACCGGCGCGTCGACAAGAAGAGCGGCGTGTCCCAGCGCCTCGCCATCAGCGTCCTCGAAAACGCGATCTCGTCGGCGGAGCGCCGCGCCCTCGCCTACGGCGAGCCCGAGATCGTGCCCCGCATCGCCGACATCTACGTGGCTCTTCCCGCGGTCACCGGGAAGATCGAGCTCGAGTACGAGGGCGAGATGGCGGGCGGCGCCGCGGTGGCGCGCGACCTGGTTCGCGAGGGGCTCAAGGAAGTGTTCGCGAACGAGTTCGGCGGGGTGAATCTCCGAAGCCTGATCGAGTTCTTCGAACAGGGAGGCGAGGTGGGCCTCTCCGATGACAAGAGCGCCGGGGACCTGCTGGCCGCGCTCTCCCGGGTGAACGGGCTTCTCGCTCACGCGGGCCGTCTCATTCCCGAGCGGAGCGACGCCGCCACGCGCGCCGCGGCCGCGGAGTTCATCCTCGAAGGCCTTTTCGCGCAGAAGAAGATCGGCCGGTCGGATCAGGGGACGTACATCGCGGTCGAGCGCAAGGCCGAGGAGGGCGGGCCGGACCCCGATCGCCTCGAACGCCTCGCCCGCCTCAAGCGCCAGGTGAACTAGCGAGGGCCATGCCGCGTTTTACCTATCACAAGCACCGCCCGAACCTCTGGGAGGATCTCGATCTGTCGGAGCTCGTGAACGCGATGTCCGAGTTCCTTCTGGGGAGCGGCTTCGGCGAGCCATCGGACGGCGACAACCAGGCGAGCCAGGATGACCTCAAGGACGCCATCATCAACGCGCTGATGACGAGCAACCTCCTTCCCGACGAAGACCTGCAGAAGCTCTTCTCCAACGAAGACGCCCTGAACGAGTTCCTCGAGAAGGTCATCGAGCGCCTGATGAACGAAGGCTTCATCCAGGCCGCACAGAACGGCACGGGCTCGATGGAGGACTCCGACGGCCAGGGCGAGGCGGGGGGAACGGGCGCGCCGGTGAAGTTCGAACTGTCCGAGAAGGGCACGGACTTCCTCGGGTATCGCGCGCTGCGCGAGCTCATGGGCGCGCTCGGCCGCTCGTCCTTCGGCTCGCACGACACCGAGGACCTCGCCACCGGCACCGATGCAAGCGGCCCGAGCAAGCCTTATGAGTTCGGCGACACCATGAATCTCGATGTGAGCGAAACCCTGCTCAACACCATCAGGCGAACGCGATCGCTCGAAGCAGGAGACGGCGACGGGCTCGATGTCGGCTACGAAGACCTCGTGGTGCGGCAGACGGAGTACCGCTCCTCGTGCGCCACCGTGGTGATGCTCGACTGCTCCCACTCCATGATCCTCTACGGCGAGGACCGCTTCACCCCCGCGAAGAAAGTGGCCCTCGCCCTGTCCCACCTGCTGCGGACCCAGTACCCGGGGGATTCCCTTCGCGTGGTGCTCTTCCACGATTCCGCCGAGGAGATTCCCCTCTCGCTCCTGGGCAAGGTGAAGGTCGGGCCCCACTACACGAATACCCGCGAAGGCCTGCGCGTGGCCCAGAGGATCCTCGCGCGCGAGCGCAAGGACATGAAGCAGATCGTGATGATCACGGACGGCAAGCCCACCGCCCTGACCCTCGACGACGGCCGGATCTACAGGAACCCGTTCGGCCTCGATTCCAAGGTCATCGGACTGACCCTGAAGGAAGTGATCAACTGCCGCCGGCAGAACATCATGATCAACACCTTCATGCTGGCCCGCGACTATGAACTGATGGCCTTCGTGTCGAAGGTGTCGGAGCTGACGCACGGCAAGGCCTACTTCACGAGTCCCTACGACCTCGGCGAGGCCGTGCTCATGGATTTCCTGCGCAAGAAGCGCACCGTGGCGCACTGACCGTCGCCGCGCCGCCAGCTCGCCGCTTGGGTTCCCGATTCCTGAAAGACGCGGCGGGCTTCCTGCTCGCCTGCCTCATCGGCGGGGCCCTCGTGGCCTACCACCATCGGGCGCATTTCGACCCTCACATCGTCTGGGACGGCTTCACCCTCCCCGGCTTCGATGCGCACGTGTACGTCGCCATGGCCGAAGAGCCGAGGGTCTTCACGGTGGGACCCTGGGGCTATCGGATCCTCCTGCCGGCCGTGCTGGGGACACTGCTGCCCAGCCGCCTGATCGTCCCCGGCTTCGAGTGGGCAGCGCGCCTCTCGCTCGTGCTCGCAAGCGGCCTCCTCTTCGCCTACCTGCGCGTGCTCGGCGGGACGTTCCGGGCCGCTCTCCTCGCGGTCATCGCCATGATGCTGACGCCATCGGTGGGTGTCGTCTTCGTCAATCCTTTCCTGGTGGAGCCCTTTGCGCTGATGCTCTTCCTGCTCGCTCTCATCGCCATCGAGGCAAACGGGAGCGCGTGGGCCCTCAGCCTCTCGTTCATTCTCCTGTCCCTGTGCAAGGAGATCTGGCTGCTGCTCCTGCCTCTCGTCTTCCTGAAGGAAGTCGGGGCCGGGATACCGGAGGCCGCCCGGAGGACGCTGCGTTTGGCCGCCCCCGCCCTGTGGATCAACCTGCTGATCCGCTGGCTCTGGACTCCCCAGGCCGGCGCTGCTCCTGCAGACAGCGACTACCTCGGAGCCCTCGCCTCCATCGTGTCCCACATCGGCGTCTTCGCTCCACAGTTCCTCCTCGGAGGCCTGGGTGTGGCGGCCGTTCTCGCTCTGCATCGCGAGGAAGCCCGCGACTACCTCGCGCGACATGCGCTGACCCTGCTGCCGCTGCTGGCTCTGCCGCTTTTCGCCGCCGCTTACACGGGCGAGGGAGCCGCCACGAGCTTCTTCGCCGACGATGTGCAGCGTCTGCTCATCTACGTCATCCCCCTGGCCGCCGGGCTCGCCATTCACCTCGACCCGGCACACGGGAGCCCGGCCGGTCCGCGGCCGCGGCCCTGGCTCGACCGCGCGGCGCGAGTCGTCGTGATCGCGCTCCTGATCGCACCTCTCGCGCTGGACCGTTACTCCCGCGCGGACCTGCGCACGTCGCGAGACGGGCCCTACGTCCTCGGTTTCACCCGGGAGACGCTCCGGACGGCGAGAAAGCTGGACCGCGGAGAGACCGTGATTCTCGATCCGGCGGAACGGAAGTTCGCGTGGGGCGTCACGCCGCCGAACGAGCTTCAGAAGCTGCGGTTCTTTCTCCGGAACGGCTTCGGCCCCCTCGCCCACTACGGCATCCACGACATCAAGATGCGCGAGGCCTCCGCGACCCTCGTGATCCCGATCCTCGAGCCGCGACGCCTCGCCATCAAGGCCACCATGGATGCGCGCGAATCGACGTGGGTCACTTTCCTCGCGGGCGGCGCCAAGGTAGGCGAAGCGCTGGTGGGGCCCCAGGCCGTGACGGTGACCCTGGATGTCGCGGCCACGAAGCTCTTTCGCGGCGACAACCCCATCGAGATGCGGTGCGAGAAGGCGGCCACCGGCCTGCCTCGTATCCTTCGCCTCGAGCTGAGTCAGTCCGCGACGAGGCCCTGACCGGGGCGCTCTACTCGTCTGACTCCTCGGAAAGGTCCGGGAGGGGCGGCGCGGCCTTCGGCCATTCGTAGTGGACGATTCGCCGGTCGACCTGGAGATCGCGAATGACCTTGAGGGGGTAACACGTTCGGAGCAGCCCGTTCACCTTGCGCTCCAGGGGGTCGCCGACGCGGAGGCGGACGCCGCCCGCGATCACGGTGGTGAGGAGGGTCCAGCCTTCCTTGCGCCGGCTGGCGACCACGACGAAGTCCGCCTCCTTCCCCGCGAACTTGCGGCACTCGAGAATCTCGTCGGGCACCTCGGGACCTTCGGCGAGTTCGCGCTCCGACGCCTGCCGTTTCGCCCGGGCGTCCTCTCGCCGGCCCCGGACGACCTTGTCGATCAAGGTGAGAATCGGATCACCCCACGGATTGTCGACGGCCAGGGTGATGCCTCGAAAGACCGCGGAGATCACCAGGTAGTCGGCGAGCCACCCCGCGGGCGTGAAGAAGAAGAAAGCCAGAGGCGTCAGGGCGTTTCCAAAGAGCGCCGCCGCGACCGCCTCGGTCTGGCTCAAGCCTCCCACGCCGCCAGCGCCGCTCGGAGCGCCAAGTTTCAACGCGAGGGCGGCGCCTTCCTGCCCCCCTTTCTTCGCCAGTTCGAAGAATCCGGCATACCCGATGCGCACGCCCAATCCCGCGGTGACGAGGATCGACAGGTAGGCCCCTCGCCGCATCTCGAGCCAGTAACGGACGGGGAGAAAGCAGCGAAAGATGCCGACCAGCGACTCCACGAGTCGAGAATGCCCCGGTGACGCATCGCCGGTCAAGGCGGGTCGAATTGATCCCGCCTGGGGACAACCGACGGGGTTGGAACAGGGTACCGATCTTGCTTGCAGTTGCGCCATGTCACACCTTCCCGTCGCGTTTGCTTTGTTGAACTCTGTGCGTCTCATATCCGCGCAGGAGGAAACCCAGATCCCAGCCTTGCGCCTGAAGCCTCCGGCGGCCCGACTGGTCCTCGTGGACGCATTGGTGACCGATTCGAAAGGCCGGCCCATCGCGGACCTCCAGCAGGAGGACTTCGAACTGCGCGAAGACGGACGCCTGGTGGACATCGCCGCCTTCCAAGCCCCGCGCGGAGGCCTTGCCGAAGCAGCCGCGCGGACGGGCCTCCCCGAAGCGCAGGCGGCGCCAAAGGGGGCCGAGCGAGAGCCGCTGAGCGTCGTGATCTATGTCGACCGCCAGCTGCTTTCCCCGCCGGGACGAAAACACGCAATCGATCAGGCTGCGGCCCTGGCCGAGAGTTACATCGCGAAGGGCGCCCGGGCGCTGGTGATCGCGGACGACAACGGCTTGCGCCCGCTCTCGGCCCTGACCGGCGACATCGTCGTCATCCGGGCCGCGCTTGCGCGCATCCAGGGGTGGAACACGGAGTCCGCCGGCGCCGCCGAGGGCGCCCGGGTCACGGAGAACATCCGCGCTAGGATCGAGGCGGGCGAAGTTGAGAAGTGCGATTGCCTTTGCCTTCTCCCCGAACTCGTCTCCATGATCCGCGGCTACGCCACCTTCCGGGCGGTGGAGGCCCGGGACGCCGCGACCCGGCTGGCCCTCGTCGCGGGCGCTCTCGGCGGCATCCCCGGGCGGAAGGCGCTCGTGTATGTGAGCGAGGGGCTGGAACAGCGGCCCGGCATCCACCTCTACGACCAACTGGGCACGATCTGCCCCGAGGTGTTTCGCAAAGATGCCTCGGCCATTTATGCCCCCATGCAGGAGTTCGAGACCTCGGCCTCTCTGCGCGAGGCCACCGCCCGCGCCAACGCGGCCCGAGTCACGCTCTACCCCCTCGATTCCCGCGGACTCACCACGCTCTCGACCGCGGACGTCTCACAAGGAGATCGACGCTACGTGGCGGCGGCGAGGAGCGACAACGTCCGGGAAGCGAACCTGGTGAATCCGTACCGGCTTCTCGCCGACGAGACCGGCGGGGTCGCGATCATCCGGGGCATGGATCCTTCGGCCGCGATGAAGCGTCTCGACGCCGACGAACGCGGCCACTATGTCATCGGCTTCATCCCCGGAGACCCGGACGGCCGAACCCACTCCCTCACCGTGAGCCTGAACTCCAGGACCCAGATGAAGCGCAACGCCGACATCCGCCATCGCCGATCGTATCTCCGCGCGGAATTGCCCGAGCGCCGCGGGCAACGGGCGCTATCCGTGCTGCTGTTCGGCCTCGAAGAGAACATGCTCGACGCCGCGGTGGATGTCCGGCGGATGAGCGCGACCGTGGCCAGGGTTCACGTCTCGATTCCCCTTCGGGCTCTCAAGGCGCTACCCGGGCCGGGACCGGCGCAGGGGCGGGCTCAGATCGTAGTGTCCTTCCGACCTGCCGGGTCCGGAACGAACCCCGTTCAGGTTCGGGAAAAGGACCTGACCTACGACCTGACCGCGGAGGATCTCTCGAGGGATGGCGGTCGCCGCGATGTAGTCATCGACGTCCCCATCGGAGACGGCGACTACGACTTCGGGATCGGTGTGGAGGACGTGGCCTCGGGATACGCGTGCTACCTGCGTCGCTCGGTGGGCGATAGTCCGCGGGGAGCGGGGGGCGGCCCCGGAGACTAGCGCCAGGACGTCGCCGACACGGGAATGTGCGGCGTCCGACCCACCAAGCCACTATCCAGAGAAGGCGCTAACCTTCACCGAGGAGTCAGTGATGGGCGATCCACTGAATCGCAGACTACGAAGGGTGGCGCTGCCATTCGTCCTCGCGCTCCTTGTGTCGGAGGGGTCGACGGCAGAGACTGAGTCGGTCAGGGAGAAAGAGTACTGGGCAACAGTGGCGCGGTACGCGAAGGGAGAACGCGCGGGCGCCGTGGCCAGCCTGGCCCTGTGGACCGGGAGAGACATCGACGCCATGGTGGATTCGATCGAGAGCCTCGCCCGCGCGGCCGCGAAGTGCGAAGCCTGCGAGGCGCGTCGGCGGTTTGAAGCACTGCCCCTGCGGGCCGCCGTTCTTCTGCACGCCGAACGCGATCGCGAGGATCGCATCGCCAGAATCAACAAGATGGAAGGAGCGCCCGACTGCTCGGCGCGCGTTCATGGAGCCGCGAGCGAACGTCTGGTCCGCGTCGCGGCGCTGCAGCCGGGCGGCCGGGACTTCGCAGCCCGATTCTCGGCGGCCATGTCCATCGACTTCCGGGCCATGCTCTGCTTCCTGGGCGCCGAGCGCTGGGCGGATTTCGGTCTCGAGAGTTCCCCGAAAGATCCGGCCCTCCTCATGGCCCGAGGCTTGGTCACGGAAACGATCGGCGTCACGGGATACACGGAGGCGCCGCCTATCGTGACGTATGAGTCGAGGAATGGACGCGAGTTCGCCTCGGTGCGGAGCGCCAAAGCGGACAAGACGCGCCGGTTGAATGAGGCCCGCGAAGCTTTCGAGAAGGCTCTCGCGATCGACCCGGATCAGGCGGAAGCGCGATTGCGGCTGGGTCGCGTCCTCTGGCGCCTGGGTCGAGGCCAGGAAGCCCGGGAACGGCTGAGGCGGGCAATCGCGGATGGACCGGAGTGGATCCGGTACCTGGGGCATCTCTTTATCGGGCAATGCCTCGAAGACAGCCGCGACGTCGCCGGTGCGATCGTCGAGTACAAGGCGTCTATCTCGCTGCGGCCGGACAGCCAGGTGGGCGCCATGGCCCTGGCTCACGCTCTCTCGACCCGCGGCGATGCGGACGGAGCGCGTGACGCTCTCGAGCCCGCCCTCGCGTACGCGGGCAGGCGCAAGACCGTGGATCCGTACTGGCTCTACCTGAACGGCGCGCCGGACACCGGCGAGACCCTGCTCGGCATCCTTCGCCTGGAGTCGCTCCGATGAGACTGCTGCCGGTCGCATGTGTGGCTCTTCTCGCCGCCTCCGCCAGCGCACGGGCATCCGCCCCCGCTCAGGCCCCGGTGTTCGCGACGCGGGTGGAGACCGTTCTGATCGACGCCTTCGTCACGACCGAGACGGGGGGCGATCTGCCCGGCCTCACCGCCGGCGATTTCGTGCTCAAAGACAATGGCGTGGTCAAGCCCTTCGAACTGGTGCCCGTCGAGTCCGTGCCAATACGGGTCATTCTGGTTTTCGACACGAGCAACAGCATGAAGGGCGAGAAGCTGGAGCGGCTCCGGGCAGCGGCGGACTCTTTTCTGAACCAGCTCCGTCCACAGGATGAAGCGGGCCTCGTGTCCTTCTCGGATGAGGTCGCGCTGAAAGCACCTCTCACGAACGACTTGTCACAGGTGCGGTCCGGCCTTCACTCCCTGAAGGCCCAGGGCGCCACGTCCGTCTACGACGCGATCTTCACGGCGCTGATCACGCCCCGATCGGCCCTGCGCACGCTGCTCATCGTGTTCAGCGACGGCGAGGACAACATGAGCTGGATCCGGGAGCCGCAGTTGCGGAGCGCGGTGGAGCGATCGAACGCGCTCATACACGTGGTCACCGCGCGCGGCGCGGAGTTTCAGCCGAGCTTCCAGCGGCCTCCTCTCCCCGACACGCCGCACATGAAGGCCCTTCGCGACCTCGCCCGCATCACGGGCGGCTCCCTGATCGAGGTCAACGCTCCAGATCGAATCGAGACGGCGTTCGTCCAGATCGTCCGACAGATGAAGAGCCGCTATCTGCTTCGCTACACGCCGGAGGTCGACCCCACCCCTGGCTGGCACGTTCTCGAACTGAAGCTCCGGTCCCGCAAGGGCCGGATCCGCGGGCGAACAGGGTTCTGGGTGGAATCGCGGCCATGAGGGCGCTTCTCGCTTTCCTCCTTGTCGCTTCCGCCGGAACGGCGGCGGCGCAGTCGATGACGGCCCGGGAAACCGCGTACTGGGATGTCGTGACCCGGTACGCGACGGGCAACCGGAAGGACGCTGTCGCGACGATCGGCGGCTGGAGCGAGAAGGACCTCGACCGGATCCTGAAGTCCGTCCAGGGCCTCGAGAAAGCCGCGCGCCGGTGCGAGGCATGCGAGGACCGCGCGCGATTCGATGCGTTGCCCCTGCGCGCCGCCATACTGTTGCACGCCGAACGCGACCGGATGGATCGCGTGGCGAGGATGCAGGAAAACGGAGGCGCGGCCGAGTGCGCGATCAGCGCCAACGGCCGTATGAGCGCGGATCTTCTCGGCCCAGCCGCCCTGCAGCCGGGAGGCGCCCGTTTCGCATCCAGGTTCTACGCGGTCTTCGCCCAGCACCTGCGCTCCGCGCTCTGTTTCCTCACCAGCCGGAACTGGGCCGAGGCGGGCCTCAAGCTCGCGCCCCGCGACGCGATGCTTCTCTTCGTGGACGGCCTCGCCAGCGAGACCATCGGCGTGACCGGTTTCGTGGAGCCGACGCTTCGATCGGAGCGCGACTGGCGCGGTCGCCAGACCGCCGGGTACGAGAACCTGGATCCGAAGAGGGAATTCAGCCGGGCGATCGACGGTTTCGAAAAGGCTCTTGCCGTGGATCCGCATCTTTCCGAGGCGCGGCTGCGGCTGGGCCGAGTGTTGTCGCGGATGGGGCGTGGTCCTGAAGCGCGGGTGTCCCTCAAACAGGCGGTGGAAGAAACGAGCGGTGCGTCGCGTTACCTCGCGCATCTCTTTCTGGGTCAATGTCTCGAAGATGATGGCGACCTCGACGGCGCCATCGGTCAATACTCGGCCGCGATGGCCCTGCGGCCGGATTCGCAGATCGGCGCGGTGGCGCTCGCCCACGCGCACTCGCTCCGCGGCCGTTCCGAGACGGCCCGGGAAGTCCTCGAGAAGATGCTGCCCGTGGCTGGAAGGCGCCAGGCCGCGGACCCCTACTGGAGCTACGCGATGGGCTCGCCCGAGGACGCGGAAGCCCTCATCGAAGACCTCCGGCGGGAGACCCTTCGATGAGTCCGCGACGAGTCGCGGGTGTCCTCGTCCTCTGCGCGAGCCTGACGAGCGCGCAGACGACCGCATCGCCCCAGCCCACGGTCTTCGCGACAAAGGTGGAATCGGTGCTCATCGACGCGTTCGTGACCGGCGACGGAGGGCAGATGCCCGGGCTCACCGCCCGCGACTTCATCCTGAAGGACAACGGTACGCGCGTGGAATTCGATCTCCTCCCCGCCGAGTCCCTGCCCCTCCGCGCCATCCTGGTGTTCGACACCAGCACCAGCATGCAGGGCCTGAAGATCGAGCGCCTGCGTGCAGCCGCGGAGGCTTTCGTGGATCGTCTGCGTCCGGAGGACGAAGCGGCGCTCGTGTCCTTCTCGGACGAAATCACCTGGCGGGTGCCCCTCACCACGGACCGGGCGCGTTTGCGCTTCGGCATCCTGTCTCTCCAGGCTCGAGGCGCCACCTCGGCCTACGACGCTCTCTTCACCGCCCTGCTCGTTCCGCGCTCCGGCCTGCGCACGCTGATCGTCCTGTTCAGCGACGGCGAGGACAACATGAGCTGGCTCAGGGAAAAGCAGATCAAGGGTGCGGTCGAGCGCTCCAACGCGCTCATTCACGTGGTCGCGGCGCCCCCGGTGGATCCGCGACCCGGAGTCCTCAGGATCGCGAGCGACGCGGAAATCGCGAACCTGAAGACGCTGCGCGGTCTCGCCGCCATCACCGGAGGCTCTCTCATCGAGGTCGCCTCAACCGACCGAATCGACGCCGCGTTCGCCGAGATCATCGATCGGATGAAGAACCGGTACGTCCTGCGCTACACCCCCGAGAGCGACCTCGCTTCGGGCTGGCACACTCTCGACCTTCAGCTCGTCACGCGCAAGGGCAAGGTGCGAGGCCGCACCGGCTACTGGGTGGAACCGCGCTGACGCGCTGCCCGCCGCCCTATTTTCTTCGGGCGGTTCGCGCCTTCCCCTTGCCCCCGGCCTTCGCGGCCGCTTTCTTCTTCGCGACGACCTTCTTCGCCTTCTTCCTGGCCTTGGGCTTCGGCTTCGCGGCCGCCTCTCCGCCGCCGCTCATGTCGTAGAAGAACTCCTCGCGCGTGACCTTTCCGTCCGCGACGGTGTAGAGAGCGACTTCCTCCATGCGCATCTTCTTGCCGGCCATGGGCCCCACCACGGGGGTCACCACGAAGTTGTAGATCACCGCGAAACGGTCTCCGTTCGGGAAAGGACCCTTCACTTCCGCGCTGTGGATCTTGTGGTTGTCGAGCCACCACTGGTTCTTGCCGCGGATGACGTCGCGGCCGCTCATCTGTGCGGGCATGGTCTCGTCGCCGCGCGCCTCGACGCTGACGACGTCCGCGCTCAGGAGCGTGTCCACCGCTTCGATGTTCCGGCCGGCGCGGCACAAGGCCACCAGCTGATCTGCGATTTCCTTCGTGGTCATGGGTTCTGGACTCCTTGAATTCCCGCCCGGCGGGCGGCGATTGGGAGAGATCGTAGACCAGGAAAGATGTCAGCGGCTGACATATTTCGAATCAGCCCGGCGCCGAAGGCGCTTTTGCTACCAGACCGGTTCGCAGCGATCGTTGGCGCCAGGATGAGATACGTTCCAGGCGCCTTCCTTGGCCCGCCACTTGAGTTCGAGGGTCAGGCACTTGTCCGCCCCGTCCTCCCGGAAGCTCGCATACACGTCATAGCTGCGGTCGCCGCCGCCCAGCGCGGACTGCAGCATCGCCCCGATCTTCGAGCGGACGATCTGGACGTTCCCAAGGCTGAAACCCTTGAGTTCACGGGGCACCGGCGAGACCATGGGGTTGAAATCGGCGGCCGCCACGCGCACACCCTGTTCGACCAGGGGAATCACCGCCCGATCCGCCTCGACATCGAAGTCGCGGTGCGACTTCACGCCCTGAACGAGAACCGCGCCAACGATGGCGAACGCCGCGACTGTTTTGATGGTGGACATGGACCCTCCGGCAGCGGACATGGTACGCCCTCGACCCGCGGCGGTGGTGTGCGAAGGCTCACCCCCGCGGGCCGGGCTGTGTCCCGGCCCACATTCGAGGAGAGCCCTGCGCTAGTCCTTCCTCTCCACCTTCACCGGCCCCGCGGGCTTCTTCGGGTACTTCGCTCCGCCCGCCTCGATCCTCTTCATGACCTCGGCCACCGCGCGCTCGAGCTGCTGGTCCTTGCCGTCGATGGTGGCCTTCACGTCGTTCGTGACCTCGATGTCGGGGTCGACACCGTGGCCCTCGATGATCCACTCGCCCTTCGTGTTGGCCATGCCGGACTCGGGCACGGAGATGGAACCGCCGTCGATCAGCGGGCCGCGGCCGGAGATTCCAACGACGCCCCCCCAGGATCGGCGGCCGATGAGAGGCCCAAGCCCCGCCTCCCGGAACATGGCGGGGAAGATGTCGCCGTCCGACGACGAGCGTTCGTCGAGAATGGCGGCCATGGGACCGATGAAGACGCCGTCGGGATAGGGGTCGGCGAGTTCGTCGGTGCGGCCGAAGTTCACGGCCAGGAGCTTGCGGCGCAGGCGTTCGATGATCATGCGCGAGACGTTGCCCCCGCCGTTGGCGCGAACATCGACCACGAGGCCGTCCTTCCGGATCTGGCCGTAGTACCACTTGATGAACTCACGGATGCCGGGACCGCCCATGTCGGGGATGTGCAGATAGCCGACCCGCCCGCCCGAAAGCTCGCTTACCTTGCGCCGGTTCCGGTTGATCCAGTCAAGGTAGTTGAGATCCGACTCGCTGGTGATCGGGCTGTAGGTCACGGTGCGGGAGCCGTCCATGGCGGGCTTCGAGTTCAGGGTGAGAGTGATGGGGCGATCGGCCTTGCCGCGGAGGTGCATGTACGGATCCTGATCGGCCTTCAGCTCCACTCCGTCGATGGCGAGAACGTAGTCGCCCACGTTCGCGCTGACCCCGATCTCGGTGAGCGGCGAGCGGTAGATGTCCTCTTCGTTCTGGCCTTCGAAGATCTTCGCGATCCTGAATTTCCCGGAAGCCTTGTCGAGCGCGAACAGGGCGCCCGGAAGAGCCACACGAGGCCGCGGCGGAATCTGGAAGTCGCCGCCCTCGACATAGGCGTGCTGGATCGTCAGCTCGGAGATCATCTCGCTGATCACGTAGTTGAGGTCGGAGCGGTGAGCCACGAACGGCAGCCAGGCCGCGTACTGCTTGCGCAGAGCCTCCCAGTCGAAGCCGTGCATGTTGTCCACGTAGAACCAGTCGCGATAGCGGCGCCACACCTCGTTGAAGATCTGGTTCCACTCCTGCTCGGGCACGCGGTCGACCATGAGGCCGGCGGTGGAGACGGCCTTCTTCGACGAAGCGCCCGAGGGCGACGCGTCATAGAGGTTCCATGAACCACCCGTACGGACGAGGACCTTCGAACCGTCGCCCGAGAGCGCGTATCCCGCGATGTCGTCGACGAGGGTCGTCTCCTTGCGGTCCTTGAGCGAGTAGATGCGGAGCGAGGTCTTGCGGTCGCCATCGCGGCCGTAGAAGAAGGCGGAGCCAGCGGTGTAGATGAGGTGGCCCTTCTTCGCGGTCAGGCCGGAGTAGTTGTCAGCTTCCACCGGAACCTTCGCAACCCGCTTCATGATGCCGTCGAAGTCGATGACCAGGTCGTCGGCGGGCCTGGGCGCGGGCGAGGCGGCAGCGGAACCGGGCTGGGCCCCGGCCTTCGCCGGGGCGGCGGACGCTTCTGGTTTCGCTGAGGCGTCCGTCGGCTTCTCGGGGTTCTCCGCCTTCACCACCGTCACTTCGTCACTCTCGGGCGGGAACGGGTGCTTCACGTCCTTGCGCAGCGCCATGGCGAAGAGGCCGGTGGTCCGGTTCGAGGCGTAGTTGAACTCGACGCCCGAGATCTGCGGCGCGTACTGGCGGTCGGACAGGTAGTACAGGAAGTTGCCATCCGGATCCCACACCGGCTCCTGCGCGTTGAACTGCTCCTCGGTCACCTGGTGGAGCTGCCCGGCCGGGCTGCCTGCTTCGCTCCAGATGAAGATGCTGCGGAACGTGTTCGGGTTGGCGGAGCTGAAAGCGAGGTGATGGCCCCTGGGCGACCAGGTGTAGTCGCGGACCTGATCGCGCGGCGCGTCATAGACCTGCTTGAGCGTCTTGTCGTCGAACGAGTAGATCCAGATGCGGCCATCCTTGTCGGAGAAGGCGATCCGCTTGCCGTCGGCGGACCACTCGGGCGCGTACCGCATGGCCTTGCCGCCGCTCGTGAGGCGCTCGGGCTTGCTGGAACCATCCTGCGCAACCACGTACAGCTCCTCCTCGCCGGACTGGTCGGAAATGAACGCGACCTTCGATCCGTCGGGCGACCAGCGCGCCCACTTGTCGTGCGCGCCCGAGGTGCCGGTCAGATTGCGGGTGAAGCCCTTCTCGATGGGGGTCGTGAAGATGTCGCCGCGCGCGCTGAAGAGCGCCCGCTCGCCCTTGGGCGAGAGTTCGGCGTCTTCGATCTGGCCGGCCGCGGAGACGCGCGAGGGCCGCTTCCACAGGCCGTCGTCGGGCACTTCGATGTTAAGGGCGGCGCTCTTGCCCGTCTTCACGTCGAGGACGTTCAGTTCGCCGTTCAGCTCATAGATGATCCGGGAGGCGCGGTCCGAGCCGGGCCAGCGGACATCCCACACCTTGGAGCTCGTGACCTGCGTGATCTTCGCGGTGGGCACGTCGTAGGCGTAGAGATTGAAGGTGCCGTCGCGGTCGGAGTTGAAGTAGATGGTGTTGCCGATCCACATCGGGTCGCGGTCGGAGCGGACGCTGTCGATGACCCTCTTCCCTTCGTTTGTCTTGAGGTCGAAGATGAAGAGGTCGTTCGCGAAGCCGCCGCTGTAGCGCTTCTCCGGCCGGAAGTCTCGATAGAGAGGCGAGTACACGAGCTTCGTGCCGTCGGGCGAATACTCGCCCGCGCCGGACTCCGGCATGGGCAGGGCCTCGGCGGGGCCTCCCGACACGGGGACGGAGTAGAGCCGCGTCTTTCCAAGCGTCCACGACTCCCGATGCGAGCGGAAGATGACGGACTTGCCGTCGGGCGAGAAGCCGTAGACCTGGTTGTCCCAGCCCCAGCGCGGAGTCAGGGGTCCCCTCGCGGGGTAGTAGGTGAGCTGCTTCGGTTCGCCGCCCGTCGCCGGCATCACGTAGACCTGTTCGTCTCCGTCGTACTGACCGGTGAAGGCGATCCACTTCCCATCGGGGGAGAAGTGGGCGAAGACCTCCATGCCCGGATGCGCGGTCAACCGGACCGCGGCGCCGCCCGTCGCGGGAGCGGTCCAGACATCGCCCGCGTAGGTGAAAGCCACTTTGTCGCCGTGAATCGCGGGGAAGCGAAGGAGGCGCGTCTGCGCCGCGGCGGGGGAGGTGGCGATGAGGGCCAGAGCCGCGCCGGCGAGGGAGAGGGAAATCGATCGGAGGCTGTTGTTTCGCATTAGCGCTTCTCCGGTGCGGGGGGCGGCACAACCACGAGGGGCACGTCCCAGTGGGCGTCAAGGATCTCGAAGCGGCGCTGCTCTTCCTTCTTGAATGTCTCCTGGTCCGGGTAGAGGCGCTTCTGGATGGCGGCTTCCTGATTCGGCCCCACGAACGCGTTCATGTTCGCGAAGGTGATGACCACGAGGAACGTCCAGTCGGCGCGGCCGTCGCCGTGATAGGTGGGACGCATGACCTCGACGCCGGTGATCCGACCCTTGTCGCCCATCTGGGCCTGGAGAACCGGATAGTGGTTCTTGAAGAAGAGACGTTCGAACTCGTCCTGGAAGCCCCATTTCACCTTGTAGTAGTAGGCGGCGCGGATGGGGCCATCCTGAGCCTGCGCGCGAAACGGCAGGGTGAGCGCGAGAAGCACGGCGATGGCGAGAGCGATGGACTTTTTCATGGGGCCCCTTTCTGAAGCTGAACCGGTCCCCGATTCTAGGTCCCGCGCTCGGCCCGATAAGACTCCTCGCCCCCGACGCGTTCCCTGCGATAGGGTCTGAGGTTGCTTATGAACCTCGACGCGTACTTCAAGCGCATCGGCTTCGACGGCTTCGCGGAGGCGAATCTCGTCACGCTCCAGACCCTTCACCGGCTCCACATCGAGGCCATTCCCTTCGAAAACCTGGATGTGCTGCTCGGCCGACGCATCGACATGACCGAAGAAGCGGTGGAGCGCAAGATCGTGGAGGGTCGGCGAGGCGGTTACTGCTTCGAGCAGAACACCCTTTTCCGCGGCGTGCTCAACGCCATCGGCTTCAAGACGGAGGCCTTCCTCGGCCGGATCCGGCGCAACGTTCCCGCGGAGGTGCGGACTCCGCTCACCCACATGGTTCTCCGCGTGACCATCGACGGGACCCCCTGGCTCGCCGACGTGGGGTTCGGCAGCCTCGGCACGCCGGCCCCGGTTCGGCTCGACACCGACGTCGAGCAGGCAACACCCCTCGAGCCCCGGCGCATCGCGCGGCGGGGCGGCGCTCTCTTCCATCAGGCGCGCCTCGGCGACGAATGGGTGGACCTGTATGAGTTCACGCTCGATTCCCCGGCGCCCATGGATTTCGAGCTGGGAAACTGGTTCAGCTGCACGCATCCAAAGGCGAACTTCGTGAACAACCTGGTGGTGACGCGCGTCGAAGGCACGTCCCGGCTGCTCATCAACAACCGCGAGTTCATCATCCGGCGCCTGGACGGCGCCGCGGAGAAGCGCGACATCGGCTCCCACGATGAACTGATCGAACTCCTGGCGTCGCGTTACGGCCTGACCTTCCCCGAGGGCACGGTGTTCCGCGCTCCCGCCCTGGTCTGGTAGCGCTCCGCGCGAGGAGCGCGCGAGTCAATCGCGTGTGAGCTGCCTCAACGTGCGCTCACCCGCCGCGGCGTGAAGCGGGTTGCCGGCGAGGCCGATGTCGAGCAGCACCACGCCAAAGAAAACCGCCCAGCCTCGGGCCCGGGCCATCGTGGCTTCATCGAGCCCGGCGCAGGCGTCGAACAGCACTCTTCGCCCCTTCTCGTCGAACAGCATCCACGCGGATGCAAGGTCGGTCGCCGCGTCGCCGCCCGCCAGGTCGCCCCAGTCGATGATGCCGCTGACCCGTCCCTCCTTCGCGATGATGTTTCCGGGGTGAAGGTCGCCGTGTATCCAGGTCGATCCCACGGCCAGTGGTGCTTCAAGGGCATTTGTCCAGATCGCGTCCAGCGCGTCGGTGAGGAGATCGGTGCTGCTTTTGAGCCTCCGCATGCGCGCTTCGATATCGGCGGCTCTTTGCGCGAGGGGCACGCCTCGGTAGGGGTTCCGCGGCGCATCCACTGGAGCGGGCTGATGGAGCGACCGAAGAAACGCGGTGAATCGCGGCGCTTCGCCGGCGGGCAGCCCTTCCCCGTGGACCGGGCGGCCATCGAGCCAGGGCACGACGCTCCATCGGCACGGGTACCCGCGTCCCGGCGCGCCCACCCGAACGGGCGCCGGCACGTCCAGGCTCAGCCGGCGCGCGAATCGCGGCAGCCATGTCTGCTCTCGATGAAGAAGGTCGGCGGAGGCAGTGC
This sequence comes from Vicinamibacteria bacterium, assembly GCA_019694155.1. Classification (GTDB taxonomy): domain Bacteria; phylum Acidobacteriota; class Vicinamibacteria; order Fen-336; family JAGNNV01; genus JAGNNV01. The sequence continues at coordinate 77,758 of JAIBCN010000113.1, forward strand.
GGCGGGGCAGCCGGACCGCGAGCCGGTCACCCAATCGGAACATCTGGTTGTCCCAGCCTGACTCGACCTCGCGAATCGGCAGCTCGGCAAGGTCGGGGTGCTGGTCGGCAAGCAGGCTCCGAACGAGCGATGCATCCACCTGGAAGTCCGGGGGCGGCGTGCCCGCGCGCGTTTCGTCCACGGCCGAGAGACTAGCGCGAGCGCGATCCGCGGGCGCACGGGTGTGGGCTCGTGATGGAGTGCCTCGGCATAATGCCTGCCTCATGCCTTTCGAAGCCACCCTCTTCAGTCCCCTGTCCGGTGACTCGGCAAAAGTGACGGTGCGGGCCTTCGGGTCCACTCTCGAGGTGATCGGAGCGCCCGTGACACTTCGCGTGGACCCTGCAAAGTGCGCGCTGACCGCGGGAGGGTGGGACCGTGAATCGATCCAGATCGCGTGGCCGGGCGAGGGCGGCATGTGGGCGCTCACCTCGAAGGACAAGGGAGCCCGCGACGAACTCGCGCGGATCCCCCACTTCCAGACGGCCCTGGGCGAGGCCGTGCGCGCCCAGACCGCGGCACGGCGGAGCGGACGCCTGGGCCTCACCGTGGTCGTCGTCCTCACCTTGCTCCCCGTGCTTCTGCTCGCGGGCCTCCTCGTCTTCCGGAATCAGGTTGTCGATTGGGTCCTCGAGCGCATCCCGGTCACCGTGGACCAGGAAGTGGGAAAGATGTTCGAGGGAGAGATCCTCGGATCGAAAGAGGAGATCAAGGACACCGAGGCGAATCGCGCGATCGAGGCCATCGTCGGCAGGCTGAACGCGGCGAGCGGGGAGAAGCGCTTCGAGTTCACGGTGAGCCTGCAGCGGAACAAGGAGGTGAATGCCTTCGCGGCGCCGGGCGGCCTGATCGTCGTCTATACCGGGCTCATCGAGAAGGCGGGGTCGGCCGAGGAGGCGGCGGGCGTGCTGGCCCACGAAATGGCGCACGCGAGCCGGAGACATTCGATGCGCCAGCTCATCTACGCGGGCGGCGTTCTGCCCCTCATGGGCTTGCTCATCGGTCAGCCCGACGCGGCGGCGCTGTTCCAGAATCTCGGCCGGCTTTCGGAATTGAAGTTCTCGAGAGCCCAGGAGGAGGACGCCGACCGGACGGGGTTCGACACCCTGGTGGCCGCGAACATCTCTCCCGAAGGAATGGCCCGGTTCTTTGATCGCCTGGCCGAGGACGATGGTGTGGCCCCTTCGTTCCTGTCGACCCATCCCTCGAGCGGCGATCGGGCTGCCCTGATACGGACCCGGGCGAAGGCGCTCGGCGACCGCATCCTTCCGCTGCTGCCCGTCGACTGGAACGCGGCGAAGGCTTCGGTCCGCGCCGAGTCGCGATAGGCGAAGAGAGCCGGCGCGAAACTAGCGGGCCAGAGAGGCCGCCCGGATGATGTCGGCGAAGACGCCCGAGGCCGTGACCTCCGGGCCCGCACCCGGACCGCGGATGACGAGGGGTGACTCGGGATAGCGGTCGGTCCAGAAGGCGACCATGTTGTCTCCGCCGCGCACGGAGGCGAAGGGGCTCGTCCGCTCCACGCGCCGCAGGCCCACCTCCGCGACGCCGTCCACGACGGATGCGAGATAGCAGAGCCTCCCTCCGTCGAGGGAGGCCTCGGCGGCTCTCCGCTCGATTCCGGCATCGAGCTCGGGGATCCGCTTCCAGAAAAGGTCGATGGGCAGGAGATCCCACTCGGGCCCGGGCAGCAGCGACTGCCGCTCCACCGCGGAGGCCTCGATGGGCATGCCTGCCTCGCGGGCGAGGATCAGGATCTTCCTCGCCACGTCCGAGCCGGAGAGATCTTCGCGAGGATTCGGTTCGGTGTAACCGAGTGCCTGCGCTTCCCGAAGGGCCACGCTGAAGGCGACGCCATCCGCCACCTTCGTCATGAGGAACCCGAGCGTGCCGGAAAGGGCGCCCTCGATCCGGCGGATGCGATCTCCAGTGCGCACGAGGTCGGAGAGCGTCCCCACCACGGGAAGCGCCGCGCCCACCGTGGTCTCGTGAAAGAGCGCCCCGCGGCCGCGGCGGCGGCCGGCCTTCAGGGTCTTGTAGATCGCGAGATCGCCGCCGAAGGGGCGCTTGTTGGCGGAGACCACATGGACCCCGGAGTCGAGCAGCCGGGCATAGTGCCGGGTGGTCTCGTCGCTGTCCGTGCAATCGACGAAGACGGCGCTCGATCGCCGGCTGGAGATCGCGGCTTGAACGAGGGCGTCGAGGTCCGCGGGCGTTCCTTCGGACTCGACGGCTCCCCGCAGACCCTCGCCCGAAAGCCCCGAAGCCCGGATCAGGGTGTGACGACTGGTCGAAGCCCCGTCTATCTCGAGCCGAAGTCCGGCGCGCGCGCGAAGGCCCTCGGCCTGCGCGGCCATCTGCTCGACGAGGACCCGGCCGACGCGGCCGAGACCTGCGATGAAGACCGAGACCGTCCGGTGATCCGCGAAGAAGGCCTCGTGGATCGCGTTCACCGCGCGTTTCTCGTCGTCGCGGCCAACCACGCACGAGATGTTGAGCTCCGAAGAGCCCTGGGAGATGGCCCGCACGTTGACATGCGCCTCGCCGAGGACGCCGAAGATCCGGCCGGCGCTCCCCGGGGTTTCCCGCATGGCCGCGCCCACCACGGCGATGACGCTGGCGTCGGCTTCGACAACGAGGTCGTCGATGAGGCCCGCCTGCCGTTCGAGCGCGAACTCGGCCGCGATGCTCTCCCTCGCGCGCGCCACCGCCGAGGGTTCGATGGCGAAGCAGATCGAATGTTCGGAAGAGGCCTGGGAGATGAGGATGACGCTCACGCTCTGCCTCGCGAGCGCGCCGAAGAGGCGCATGGCGATGCCGGGAACGCCCACCATGCCGTCGCCCTCGAGGCGAAGGAGCGCCACGCTCGAGATCGACGCCACGCCGCGCACTCCCGCGGGGGCGGGCGGGGCCTCCTCGCGGATCCAGGTTCCCGGAAAGGCGGGGTTCAGCGTGTTCCTGATCACGAGGGGGATGTGCTTTGCGCGGGCCGGATGAACGGTGGGCGGGTAGACCACCTTCGCCCCGAAGTGCGACAGTTCCATCAGCTCGTCGTAACGAAGGGAGTTCATCGAGAACGCGGTGGGAACGATCCGCGGGTCGGCGCTCATCACGCCGTCCACATCCGTCCAGATCTCGATGGCCTCGGCCTCGAGAGCCGCGCCGAAGATCGCGGCGGTGTAGTCGGACCCGCCCCTCCCGAGGGTGGTGGTTTCCCCCGACTCCGTGGCGGCGATGAAGCCGGTGACCACGGGGAGAGCCGTCTCCCTCTTCCACCATTCGCGGATCCGCGCGCCCGTCGCTTCGAAGTTCACCCGCGCCGCGCCGAAGCCCGCGTCGGTAACGACCAGGGTGCGGGCGTCGATGGCGTTCGCCGGACGGCCCTGCGCCCGAAAGGCGGCGGCCACGATCAGCGCCGACAGGTATTCGCCGAAGCTCACGATGCCGTCGAGGGTGCGATGCGTGCACTCCTTGATGAGAGACACGCCGCGCAGGAGGTCTTCGAGTTCGCTCTTCGCCCGCCCGATCCCGGTCCCGAGCGAGGCGTGCTCCTCGTCGGCCGCGAGGGCGGATGCAGCCGCCGCATGTCGCTGCGCGATGGCTTCGAGGTCCGCCTTCCAATCCAAGGATCCCTTGAGCGCCTTGCGCGAGGCCTCGATCAGCCCGTTCGTCACTCCGCCGAACGCGGACACGACCACGAGCACCGGCCGGTCGGCGGAGGCCTCCGCGACGAGGCGCAGGACGCCCGCGATCCGGTCGGGAGAGCCGACCGATGTCCCGCCGAATTTCATCACTCGCATGGCTGGAAGCGGGCTGTCCCTTGGACCCGCGTGGATGGCGGAGTTTATGGGCAAGGGCCGGACGGACCGGCGCGAGGCGCCTTTGGGGGAGAACGGTCCGGATCGCTACCATTACCGTCGATCATGACCCCCACTCCGAAGGCCGACTTCACCGTGAATCTCACCTGGCAGGGCGAACAGCGTTTTTCCGCCGCCTCGGACGGCGGTGTCTCGGCGATCCTCGACGGCAAGCGCGGGGTCGGCCCCTCGCCCGTTCAGGCGGTGGCGTTCGCCCTCGCCGGCTGCATGGCCATCGACGTGGTGGACGTGATCGAGAAGGGCCGGCTGCCCGTGAAGGCCCTGACCTGCGACATGCGCGTCTTCCGGGCGGACGGCACCCCGCGCAAGATCACCGCGTTCGATCTGCACTTCGTAGTGACCGGCGATGTTCCCGAGGACCGCATCGCCCGGGCCATCGAACTGTCCCGCGAGAAGTACTGCTCGGTCTGGCATTCCCTGAACCCCGCGATCGACTTCAAGACAAGCTTCACCGTGAATCCGTGACCTCTTCGTATCCGGTCGAGCTCGAGTCCTGGGGATACTCGCGAGCCTGGCACGGCAAGTTCGAGAGCGCCGGGGTCTCCGGCTGCTTTCCGGCCCGCGTCATCCGCGACCATCGCGGCTACTTCCGGGTGATCACGGCCAGGGGCGAGCTGATCGCCACTACCGCGGGCCGGCTGAAGCACAACGCTCAGAATGCGACCGAGCTTCCCGCGGTGGGCGACTTCGTGGCCTTGAAGGAAGTGCGGGAAGACGGCCACCGCCACGGCCGCGGCGTGATCCAACGGGTCCTCCCAAGGCTCACTGTCTTCAAGCGCAAGGCCGCCGGCCCCCTCACGGAAGAGCAGGTGGTGGCGAGCAACATCGATACCGTCTTCATCGTGTGCGGCCTCGACTCCGACTATTCCACGCGGCGCGTCGAGCGCTACCTGATCCTGGCGCGGGAGAGCGGGGCCCGCGCGGTGGTGCTGCTCAACAAGGCGGACAAGTGCGCCGACCCGTCCCGCCCCCAGAGTGAGGTGACCGTCCTCGCCGGTCAGACCCCGGTGCACCTCATCGCGGCCAAGCCGCGGATCGGCCTCGAGGTGCTGCCCCCCTATCTCGGCGCGGGAGACACCATCGCCTTCCTCGGCTCCTCGGGGGCCGGCAAGTCGACCCTCATCAACGCGCTCCTCGGCGAGGAGCGCCAGGCCACGCGCGAGGTGCGGGAAGCCGACTCCAAGGGGCGGCACACCACCACGGAGCGGCAGATGTTCCGCCTGAAGGGGGGCGCGCTCGCCATCGATACGCCGGGAATGCGCGAGTTGCAGCTGTGGTCGAGCGCCGAGGACATTGCGGGAGCGTTCGCGGACATCGAAGCCCTCGCCGGGAAGTGCCGGTTCCGCGACTGCACGCATCAGACCGAGCCCCTGTGCGCGGTTCGCGGAGCCGTGGAGAAGGGCGAGCTCGACGCCGAGCGCTACGCGCACTTCTCCAAGCTGCGCGAGGAAGCCACCGCGATCGGCCACCTTCGGGACGTGAAACTCCGGATCGAGAAGAAGGCGGCGGATCGCCTGATCGGGAGGGCGCTCAAGAAGCACCATCCGCGCGGTTGATTTGAGCAGTATTTGAGTAGAATATCCGTCTGATGAAGAGCTTGTTCGGGCGGACCTTCGCCGCCGCCATCGTGACGGGGAGCCTGATTCTCGCGGCGTCTCCCGCGCGCGCGACCACCGAGACGGAGGTCCAGGACGTCCGGGGCGAAGTCCGCGACAGTCTGTCGGGCGCCCCCCTGCCCGGCGTCGAGGTGCGGCTGGACGATCAGGTCGTGGTCACCGATGCCCTCGGGCAGTTCACGGTGCGCCGGGGGCCGCCGCCTCATCGGTTCATCCTCAAGGCGAAGGGCCAGTCTCAAGTCGTCCGGTCGGTCTCCGAGGTGGAGTCCTTGTCGACGGTGATCCTCCTGCTCGATCCGCCGCTCAAGCGGGAGGAGCGGGTGGAGGTCTTCGACGTCCAGAAAGATGACCCTGCGCCGGCTTCGATTCCCATCAGGCCGGAGCAGGTGCTCCAGGTGGCGGGGGCGGTCGACAACATCTTCCGGGCCCTGCAGACCCTGCCCGGCGTCGCCGCCACCGACGAGTTCGGCTCGCGGCTCGCCGTGCGCGGAGGGACGCCGGACCAGAACCTCACCCTCATGGACGGCGTGGAGATCCACAACCCCTACCGGCTCTTCGGTCTCACGAGTGCCTTCAACCCCGAGACGGTGGAGAAATTCGAACTGTCGGCGGGGGCCTTCTCGGCGAGATACGGCGACCGGTTGTCGTCGATTCTCCTCGTCGAGAATCGGGATGGGCTCAAGGACCGCGGCTTCCAGGGCTCGACCACGCTCTCCATCACCGACGGCAACCTCCTCTTCGAAGGTCCATGGAGGAACCGGGACAAGGGCTCGTGGATCGTGAGCGCCCGACGGACCTACTACGACCTCATCGCCGATCGCATCGTAGGAGAAGACCTGCCGGGCTTCCAGGACGTCCAGTTCCGCGGCAACTACGAAGCCTCGCCGAGCACCAGGCTGACCCTCTTCGGAACCCGCTCCCGCGAATCCGGCGACGCGACCTTCACGGGAGACGGCTCGGACAGCGGCTCCTTCGCGAACGCGGCGACGAACGACGTGTACGGCGTCAAGGCGCGGACCTTTTTCGGAGCCCGGCTCTCGTCGACCCTCGCCCTCGCCTACTACGATTTCGGGCAGACCCTGAAGGTCGACGCTCAGTTCGAGGACGGTTCGAGGCGGTCGAATGCGCGGGTCAACACCACTCAGATCAACGTCGCCTTCGACCAGACCATCGCCACCCGTGACTTTTCCCTGCGTAACGACTGGAGCTACGCCCTCTCGCCCGCGAATCTCCTCGAGGCGGGCTTCGAAGCGCACCGGCTGCGCACGGGCGCCACCTACAACATCAGCGGTGAACGCAATCTCTCCGAAGCCAATCCCTCTTCGAATCGCGGAGGGGCGGCGCTCCCCGACCGCTACGACGAACAGCTGCCGTCCAATCGATGGGGCGTGTGGGTCCAGGATCGCATGACCATGGGGAAGCGCCTGTCTTCGGAAGCCGGTCTGCGCCTGTCGCGGTCGTCCATCACCGGAAACGTCGAGGTGGAGCCGCGTTTGTCCCTGCTGTTCCGGGGCGGTGACACCTGGCGGTGGCGCGCGGCCTACGGTTCGCACTCTCAAAGCCCCGGCATCGAAAAGCTCCTCCAGTCGGACTACTTCCTCGACCTCTCCACGCTGGGGCTGCGCAACGAGCGCTCGCGACACGCAACGCTCACCTTCGAAAAGGACTTCACCTCCACGAGCCTCAAAGGCGAGGCCTACTACAAGAACTTCTCGGACCTCATCGTGGGCGCCCTCGAAACCGACGCCGAACTCGCGGCCCGCCTCGCCCGCTACGACTTCCCCGCCTCCCTCCGTTCGAGCATCCCCGCCGAGAAGCTCATTACGACCCGGCCGGCGAACGGGGCCTCGGGCCGATCGTGGGGTTTCGAACTCGTGGCCACCCGTCCGCAGAAGAACGGCGATCAGTTCCTGTCCGGCTGGGCGTCCTACGGCTACGGCAAGGCGACGAAGGACGCGTACGGCCGGAGCCTGCCGTTCGAATACGACCGCCGCCATTCCCTGTCGATCGTCAGCCAGTTGAACGCATCCGAGAAGGTGCAGATCGGCATCACGTTCCGCGCCTCGTCCGGGTTCGCCCGCACGGCGCCCCTGGGAGTGAGAGTGGTCCCCACCGAAGATACGCTCGATGCCGACAAGGACGGCAATACGAGCGAACTGGTGCCGGAGCGCGATTCGCAGGGCCTGCCCGTGTACACCGCGGACTACGGCTCGGTCGGCAACCTTCTGAACGCGCGCTATCCGCGGTTCGTGAGACTCGACATGCGGGTCAACTGGAGGCCGCGCGGTCTCAAGTCGCGCTGGCTCTTCTACCTCGAATTCATCAACGTCACGAATCGGGAGAACGTCGGGCGCTACGAGGCGACCCTGCGTCCGAACGCCGCGAGCGACCGCCCGCGGATCGAGGAAACGCCCACCGCCGCCCTTCCTTTCCTCCCCACGTTCGGCGTGCGCTTTCGATTCTGAGGGCCGATTCGGCCCTTCCGGGGAAACCGCTATCCTTCGCGTCCCCGTCCATGAACCCCCGCATAGTTTCAGCGCTTTTTCTCCTCTCCAGCATGGCCGCGCTCTCCTCCTGCGGGGGGGGAACGACCCAGCCCACGCCGGTCCCGACGCCGGCGCCCACTCCCAACTTTCCCGTCATCGTCGCCGCGGGGGACATCTCCTGCGACAGCGCGACCCCGCAGCTCCCCTGCAAGTCCAAGGAGACCTCCGATCTCATCCTGACCGAGCGGGCCCTCCATCCCGCCCTCGTGGTCCTGCCCCTCGGCGATCTCCAGTACGAGTCTGGAACCCTCGCCGAGTTCAGGAAGAACTACCACGCCACCTGGGGCCGGGTGAACGAGTACGCGCACCCCGTGACCGGGAACCACGAATACGAGACACGGGGGGCCACGGGGTACTTCGAGTATTTCGCGAGTGTCGGGGTCGCGGTGGGCGCGAGGAACGAGGGCTGGTATTCCTATCCGATCGGCGACTGGCGCTTCATCGCCTTGAACAGCAATTGCGGACCTCTGGGCGGGTGCACCTCGGGTTCCGCACAGTACCGCTGGCTCCAGGCCGAGCTTCTGCAGAACAAGCAGAAGTGCACCGTGGCCTACATGCATCACCCGTTTCTGAGCTCGGGCCAGAACGGCAGCACGCCGGAACTGCTTCCCATCATGCGCCTGCTCTACGAGAACAACGTGGACATCGTCCTCGCCGGCCACGATCATCTCTACGAGCGGTTCAATCCCATCACCCCCGACCAGGTAGCCGACCCCGCGAAGGGTCTGCGGCTGTTCACGGTGGGCACGGGCGGCCGCGACCTCTACGAGTTCTCGAAGATCCTCCCCAACTCGGCCAAGCGCTACAACGAGAGCTACGGCGTGCTGCGCATCACCATGAAGGACCTGGCCTACGACTGGTCCTTCGTCAACATCGCCGGCATCGTGGTCGACAGCGGCTCCGGGGTCTGCTTCTAGCCGCCCCGAGGGAGGGCTTCGCCGGCCGTCAGTGGCCGAACGACCGGCACTTGTGCGAACCGATGCACACCTGGCCGGGCTCGATGACGCAGGCCGACCCCACGACTCCGCCCGTGACCGAGAGGAGCCGCAAGGATGGATGCCGCGAATCGACGGCCGCGGCCTGAGGCTTCGACGCCGCCGCCTGCGTGTCGTGGGCGTGCGCCTTCTTGAGGCTCTGCAGAACCTCGCGGGCGATCAGGTCGATCTTGGCGTCATCCATGACTGAAGTCGATCTCGTCGATCACCCCAAGGATAGCCGCGTCCACCCCGGAGACGCCCCGGCCGAGGATCTGCTGCGCGGTGCGGCCGTCCTGGGTGTAGAGCACACGCTCCTTCGGACCGACTCCCACGCGATCGATGGCGATGAGGGGGGCTCCCTTCGAGGCGCCGGAAAGGTCGAGCGGCTGCACAAGAAGGAGCTTCTCGCCATCGAGCTTGAGATTCTTCTTCGTGGCCACCACGTTGCCGATCACGCGCCCGATGAGCATGGTCAGGCCTCCACGTGAACGAGATCCACGATGCCCACGATGGTGGCGTCGGTGGGCACGTCGACGGGCTCGAACGGATTCGCCGCTTCTTTCGACTTCACCCAGAAGACCTTCTCGCCCGGCCCCGCGCCCACCGAGTCGGTGGCGATGAGCGTCTTGCCCGTTGCGGCGCCGTCGGGCGTGATGGGCTGGATGACCAGGAGGTTGATGCCTTCGAGGCGGTGGTCCTTTCGGGTCGCCACCAGTGTCCCGCAGACGACGCCCAGCTGCATGGCGGCCTCAGGCCCGCGTGGCGGGCTTGCGCAGCTCGACCTCGTCCACCACCCCGACGATGGCGGCGTCGACGGGCGCGTCCTTCATGCCCTGGGCGAGGCGGGCGGACGAACCCGCCACCAGCATCACCCGGTCGCCGACACCCGCGTTCACGGTGTCGACGGCGACCACATACCCCTGCTCTTCCTTGAAGCCGGGATCCATGACGCGCACCACCAGGAGCTTCGTGCCCACCAGGCGTTCGTCCTTGCGGGTGGCGACGAGGGTGCCGACGACGCGACCGACCTGCATCTAGCTCTCTCCGACCTCTGCGCTGAAATCCGCCGCGCGAGGCCGAAAGGCCTCGCGCAAGTGGTTCACTTGCCGGCTTTGCCGATCGCGTAGACGTCCTGGAGATTGTCGTGCGGACGCGGAATGACGTGGACCGAAACCAGTTCGCCGACCCTGCGGGCCGCCGCCGCACCCGCGTCGGTAGCCGCCTTCACCGCGGCCACATCGCCGCGGCACATCACGGTCACATAACCCGAGCCGATCTTCTCCCAGCCCACGATCACGACCTTCGCGGCCTTGACCATCGCGTCCGAGGCCTCGACGAGGGCCACGAAACCGCGGGTCTCGATCAATCCAAGTGCTTCACCCATCTGAATTCTCCTTTGTGCGGCTCTTGCCTGGTCCGTGCTCCGTTGAACCGCACGACCTGGCGCCTACTGTCTTTTATGCGGGCCGCCCAAGTCAAGCGAGGCCAATCAGAAATAATCTACCGCGAATCGTGAGCCAGGCTACTCCCCGAGAAAAAGCGCGAGGCTCGCTCGAAGTCGCGTCCGTATCGAAGAAGCGAGGGGGGGCAACTGTCCTCGACCAGGTGAGCCTCACTGTGAACCCGGGAGAGTTCGTAACCCTTCTGGGGCCTTCGGGGTGCGGCAAGACCACGCTCCTGAGGCTCATCGGCGGCCTCGACGAAGTCGATTCCGGACGGATCGCCGTTTCCGGAACCGATGTCACCGGGGTCAAGGCGCATCTGCGGCCCGTGCATACCGTCTTTCAAAGCTATGCGCTCTTCCCGCACCTGTCCGTCTTCGAGAACGTGGCTTTCGGCCTGCGCCTCAAGAACCGGCCGGAGGCGGAAATCAGGAGCCGGGTCGGAAGAGCGCTCGCCGCCGTTCACCTCGAGGGCTTCGATGCGCGGGCGACCTCCGAGATCTCGGGAGGCCAGGGGCAGCGCGTGGCCCTCGCCCGGGCCCTCGTGCTCGAGCCCGACATCCTGCTCCTCGACGAACCGCTCGCCGCCCTCGACGCGCAGCTGCGCTCGGCCATGCGCCTGGAACTGGTGCAGCTCCAGCGCTCCCTCGGCATCACTTTCGTGCTCGTGACCCATGACCTCGAGGAGGCGATCGAGTGCTCGTCGAGGATCGCGGTGATGCGCGAGGGGCGCATCGCGCAGATGGCGCCTCCCGAGGAGATCTTCGAACGCCCGGCGAGCGTGTACGTGGCGCGCCTCGTGGGCATGGAGAACATCCTCGCCGGGCGGGTTGTGGAGCGCACGGCCGCGGGCGCGCGCGTCGATCTCGGCTTCGCGCGAATCGAGGTCGCGAGCGTGCCGGAAGGCGAGGAGGCGCGGATCGGGCTCCACGGCGAGCACATCGCTTTCTCTCGCTCGGGCGAAGGCGTCCGCGGAACCATCGCCGACGTGCGGTACCTCGGCGAGGCCACGCGCTGCCACATCGACGTGGGCGGGGCGACGCTCGTCGCGAACGTGTCCCCGAAGGAAGTGGTTCGCAGAGGCGACGCCGTCATCCTCGACATCGACGCCTCGTCGTGGGTGGCCCTGACGCCGTGAAGGCCAGGCAGCTTCTGGCGCCCGCCCTGGTGACGGGGCTCGTGCTGTTCGTGGCCCCGCAGTTGATGCTTCTGCAGGCGGCCTCCGACCGCTCCGTCTGGGTTCGGCTCTTCGATCCCCTCTACGCGACCATCTTCTGGCGCAGCGTGGCCATGGCCCTCGGCACGACGGCGGCCACCCTGCTCGTGGGCTTCCCGGTGGCCTGGGCCCTCGTGCGCGCGGTGCCGGAGAAAGCGCGGGGCGCCTTCCTGCTGCTCGTGACCCTGCCCTTGTGGACATCCGTCCTGGTGAAGCTCTACGCGTGGGTCTTTCTTCTCCGCAAGGGGGGCCTTCTTTCCCAGTTGCTCACCCTCCTCGGGTCGGATTCGCCGAGCCTGCTCTACACCACCACCGCGGTCGCGATCGGCCAGCTCTACGTCGAGCTTCCGTACATGATCCTCCCTATCTACGCTTCGCTGGAGCGGATCGACCGGTCGCTCATCGACGCCGCCCAGGACCTTGGCGCGAGCCCGGCCAGGACCCTCGCCCGGGTGGTGATTCCGATCGCGGCCCCGGGGATCGTGGCCGGATGCGTCCTCGTGTTCGTGCCTTCGCTCGGCTCCGTGCTCGTCCCCGATCTCCTCGGGGGCGCCAAGACCGCCTGGCTGGGAACGCTCATCACCAGCCAGTTCGGGACCGCGCGCGACCCCGCCTTCGGCTCGGCCATGGCTTTCACTCTGAGCGTGCTCACACTGGGCGCGTTTCTCCTCTTCGGGCGATTCCTCGCGAAGGCGCAGGAATGAAGCGGCTGCAGGGGCTGCTCGTGGGAACCCTGCTGTTCCTGCACCTTCCCGTCCTCGCCCTTGCCGTCTTTTCGTTTTCCCGCTCGCGTCTCTCCGCCTCCTTCGATGGGCCGAGCCTCGTCTGGTACCTGAAGCTCCTGAACAACGGTCCGCTGATGCGGGCCATGGAGAACTCGCTCATCGTGGGCAGCCTGGCGACCTTCATCGTTCTGGTTCTCGCGACCGCGGCCGCCCTTGGCTCGCGCGCGGGATCGGCCCGCGTCCGCGCGCGCTCCGAGTCCTTGTTCCTCCTGCCTCTCGTCACCCCCGAAATCGTCTTCGGCGCGTCTCTCCTCGCCTTCTTCTCCCGGCTGCTCATCCCCCTCGGCCTCGGCACGGTGATCGCCGCGCACGTCATCTTCTCGCTGTCCTTCGCGTTCTTCGTCATCCGGGCCCGCGTTCACGCTCTGCCCGCGGACGTCGAGGAGGCGGCGAGAGACCTCGGCGCGTCGCCCGGGCAGGTGTTCCTGCGGGTCACCCTTCCGCTCCTCGCCCCCGGCCTCGTGGCCGCGGGCCTCCTCACCTTTTCGCTCTCCATCGACGACTACGTGGTGACGTCCTTCGTCTCGGGGGCTGGGGGGACGACGCTTCCCGTCTACATCTACTCGCTGCTCAAGAGCTCCCTCTCTCCCGAGATCGCCGCGGCGTCCACTCTCCTGCTCGCGGCCACGACCCTGCTCCTCCTCGCCACCGCTCTGATCGAGTCGAGGCCGCGCGCCTCGTTCCTCGCCATGGCCGCGGGGCTTTCCATTCTCGCCACACCCGTGGTGCTCGCCCGGTCGCAGGCCTCGGGCACACGCGAGCTCAATCTCTACCTCTGGTCGAACTACATCGCCCCCGAGACCATCCGGAAGTTCGAAGAGCGCACGGGAGCGAAGGTGAACCTGGACGTCTATGACTCGGCGGAAGCGCTCCTCTCGAAGATGCTCGCGGGGAACCCGGGCTACGACGTGATCTGTCCGCCCACCTACGTGCTCGCCCCCCTGATGCGCGCGGGCGTCCTGAGCGAGCTCGACCATGATCGACTGCCGCACCTTGGCGGCACGTCGCCCGACTTCGTCGGGCAGGACTGGGACCCTCCGAATCGCTTCTCCATCCCGTACCTTTGGGGCGTCACCGGGATCGCCTCCGACTCGCGCCTGGCCCCGGGCGTGGATTCGTGGAACGCCCTACTCGACCCGCGCTGGAAGGGCCGGATCCTCATGCTTGATGACGCGCGCGAGGCCATCGCCTTCGGCGCCCTGGTTCTGGGCCTCGATCCCAACACCTCGGACCGTGACGCGCTCGCGCGCATCCGGAAGGTCCTCATCGATCAGAAGCCGCTCGTGCGGGCCTACGATTCCGCCAGCTTCGACGACGCGGTCCTCTCGGGCGAGGTCGTGCTCGCGCAGTCCTGGTCCGGTCAGATCGCGAAGATCATGAAGGAGGCGCCGTGGGTGCGTTTCACCATCCCCAACGAGGGCGCCATGCTGTTCGTGGACAATCTGGCCATACCCGAGAGCGCCCCGCACAAGGATCTGGCCCACGAGTTTCTCGATTTCGTGATGGAGGGGAAAATCGCGGCCGAGATCTGCCTCACCACCGGATACTCGACGCCGTCCGCCGCGGGCCGCGCCCTGCTCCCGCGACAGGTGCAGGACAACCGGGTCCTGTTCCCATCCGAGGCGGAGATGAAGCAGCTGCGTCCATTCGAGGACCTGGGCGGGGCCGCCGCCCTCCACGACCGGTTGTGGACGGAAGTGAAATCGGGGAGAGACTGAGGGCATGGCCAGGCACGTGGCGTTCCTCCGCGCCATCAATGTCGGCGGCAGCCATGTCGTGAAGATGGGCGCGTTGAAGGCCATGTTCGAGGATCTCGGCTTCGAGAAGGTCGAGACCTTCATCGCGAGCGGCAACGTCATCTTCGAGACGCCGTCCCGGGACCTCGGCGCGGTGGAGCGGAGGATCGAGCCGTTTCTCGAAAAGGCGCTCGGCCACGAGGTCGCGACCTTCGTCCGCTCCCTCGAGGACGTGGCCGCCATCGCGCGCTACCAGCCCTTCCCGGCCGCGGCCATGGCCTCCGCGGTCTCGCTCAGCGTCGGCCTCCTCAAGGAGCCCCTCCCGAAGGCGGCGCGCGCGGCGCTCTTGAAGCTCAGGACCGACATCGACGATTTCCACGTGAACGGGTCGGAGCTGTACTGGATCTGCCTCAGCCGGCAGAGTGAATCGAGGATCTCGAACGCGGTCTTCGAACGCGCGCTGAAGGTCAAGGCCACGTTCCGCGGCCGGCGCACCATGGAGAGACTCGCCGCGAAGTACCCGGCCTGAGCCCCGCCTACTTCGTGACCGTGATGGCCAGCAGCGCCCCGCGGGGCATTTCGACCTCGTCGCCCTTCATGATGAGGACGGCCCCCGTGCCCGCGGCCGCGCCGATGACCGTGCCGATGGCGGCGCCCTTGCCGCCGTCCTTGATGGCGCCGACGATGAGTCCGCCCACCGCCGCGCCCGCGATGATCTTCTTGTCCTTCCCCGAGGTGGACGCGGCGAGGCTGTCGATGGTCTCGGTGACGATGGAGATCTTCTCTCCCTTCTCCATCACCGCATCGAAGCCCACGACCAGGTGGGCGCGCCCCTTCACCCGCTTCGCTGACACCGCGGTCAGCACGCGGCCGCGGACCTCGGCCGCGGCGCGGCCACCCGAATGGAGTGGCAGATCGCCCTCGTTTCGCTAACGCTCTCGCGCTGGCAACACTTCTCTGTGGCTCCTCGCCAGGGCAACACTGATGCCTCTCGCAGACCGAGACGGCACCTGAGTCGTCTCGCCCACCCCGGCGGTGGCGGGCGATATTCGCGGGCTCCTTGATTACCGATCACCGCGGGCGGTCTTATGCGCCCTGGCAGTTGGCAACTGGTTCCCCCACGCGGCCATGGTCAGGGTCGAGCCTCCAGGGAAAGGGGAGCCACGGCGAAGTGGGCCCTGGCGGTCACGGTATTTCGCCCGGGAACGCCCAGAAGGTCTTGGATTTCGATCTCAGCCGTGTAGGACCCGGGAGGCAGCATTTCGATCTCGATCTCACCGTTGACATCAATGAGGTCCGGAGCCTCGCGGGAGAGCACATGCGGCTCAAGCTCTCTTACTACCTCCTGGCCCGCGCGGATCCGGGCCATCACCCTCAACCGCACTTCCCGGCCATCCTTCACACGCCGTGCGTGCGCCACTCGGCACGAAAGCGCTATGCCCGCCTTACCTTCTTCGAAGGTGCGGGCGAGAAGGGCGCCCGGCTCTTCCACCGCTCGTAGGGCCAGGTTCGAAACAAGGAGATCATCCTTGTTCATGGACAGATCTGCCAACGGTTCGAGGGCCGTCGCGCTTCCCAGCCGGCCGCTGCGCCTGTCCTTCACAGCCACATCGACTTGATAGAAGCCAGGCGCGGGCAGGGGTGCTGTAGTCATGAACCGAACAGATCGGTCCCCTCCCTCCGCGAGTTTCGACTTCATTTGGAACCGCTCCAACTTCACGATGCCGCCCTTTTCGTCAACGAAGCGCAGGAGGACGTCAAGGTCGATACTGGGCGAGTCGCCCTCCGGACCCAGGTTCAGCATCGCCTTGTCGATGTCGACGACGGCTCGGAACTCGCCTGTTCTGGCCCCGGTCCAGACGACAATCGGGATGAGGCCAACCTCGATCCCACCCGCCGAGAGCGGGGCATCGAGAGTCGACTCGATCGAGCGCGGCACGAGCTCGCGGGCCTCGGCAAACAAGAAACCATCGCGGTAGACCTCGGGGCGGGCGGTGACCCTGTAGTTCTTTCCCCTCACTCGCACCTTTACTTTCCGCGCGAGCTTGGCTGGCGCTTTCCCCTCGTCATAGCCAAGGATGTAGTAACCCCGATTCAGTTCCATCACCTTGCTGAGGTTCTCTGCCAGCATCTCGGTGTTCTCGATCGTCGAGCCGCCCGTCTCCTCAGCGACCATGCCTAGGGCATCGGAAAAGCCGCTTCCGATGCCACCGGGAGAAATGCCGTAGATCGTGACTCCCGCCTTGTTCGCCAGCGCTACGAGCTTCCGAAGTTCCGCCGTGACTGGGAGATAGGCGGGAGCCGAAGCGCTGCCGAGCCGAAGCAGGCCGGAGACGATGAAGAGGATCTTTCGAGCCGGAAGGTCCTTGACGCTTGCCACGACCTCCTGAGCCAGCCTGGCCACCTCAATGCAATAGCTCGCAAGGCTGTGGCCTCCATCCCCCGGTGAAAGCTGGATAGCCGGCATACCGGGGTTGTGCCATTCTTTGCTCAGTATGTCGGCCGCCATTCTCAGCCTGGCCCGGTTCGAGGTCGGCTGATTGAGGATGGGCCGCAGGCTGTCCGCGTCGATGATGGCCACGAGGTCTCGCGGGCGGAGGTCGTGGTCGATGAAGCGATCGAACATACGGCTGATGCGACGATTCCCCGGCATCATCCCGGCGAGGGAAGAGTTCCCCATCACTTCAACGACCGGCCTCGCGACAATGAACGTGATGACGCGACGGACATCCTCGGGCCGAGGCTTGCCGCCAGGACGCGGTGGCGACGACTCTCCATCGTCAACAACAGGAACGTAGGTCGCAATCGCCACGGGAAAGCGCTTCCCATCCGCCTCCACCTCGAAATCGGCAGCGGTCAGGTTCTTGAGCTGCAGACCTTTCCCATCCGTTACGACGGCATCGAGGTGGATAAGGTTCGTTTCGACGGCAAACACCGGGGGTACGGGGAATGGTAGCTGTGTCGGCGTTTTCGTCTGAGCTTCCGTCCGCGCGACCAGCGCAAGACTCAAGAGCAGGCGGCACATGGACCTGGGCAAGAATTGACCCTCCCTTCGGGACACGCAGCCTACCGCTGTCCACCAATGCGAAGATAGCTTGGACCATAGTCAGCCAAAGCAATCTTGCTCACTCGGGACTCTGCCTCGCAGACCACGAATCCGCTCATATTATGGACACATCAAGCCCGGCGGTCTTGTGCCCTTGGCCCGTAAGGGCCTCGGCAACTGACTATCTTTCGACTAGCTATTGACTTTGGAGGGTCCAGCTGATATGCAATCGTCGTGAAATCCGCTGCGTCGCGCTTGGAAATCCTCGCCAACGTCTGTGTTGTGATCACCTGCCTGATCGTAGCGATCAGTATTCTGCGTCGCCCAACTCCTCAAACAGGGAGGATTCCAAGGTCGCTTGCCTATTCTGTTGGGGAGAGTTTGGATGGTACTGGAGTTGAGTTCAGGACGCACGAACGCACAGTACTTCTATTTCTCACAACGAAGTGTGGGTACTGCACAGAGAGTCTGCCGTTCTACGGTCGACTGGCGGAGCGTTTGGCGAAATCTAGACAAGCTCGTTTGGCCGTTCTCTCGCCTGAGCCCGAGGCGTTGGTGAAGGCGTATCTCAGTACTCACAAGGTGCCGATTCAAGAAGTGATGCAGGTGAAGGCCGGTGTCTTCCGTGTTGACGCGACGCCGACGATTGTGATTGCTGACCGGGCGGGAAAGGTCGTCGGCACGTGGGTCGGCATTCTTCGGGAGCGCGAGAAGGAAGTGCTTGCAGCAATCGGCCTCTAGAGATGTGATGCCCAATCGTGGGCGCAAAGGAGAGAAACGAGCAATGGAGACACTAGAGAAGAAGGAATCACGCCGCCGGATCGGAAGCAAGTTCGCGGTCTGCTTGATGCTTGTGAGTTTCGCATTGGCAACAAATCCGTCCCCAGCCTATGCGGAGTGTGCCTTTGGAACATGGGAAAACTGCATGAACGGCGCCGATTGGGTGTACAGCGCGTGCTATTTCGATTGTGCCGCGAACGGTGGATACGGTGACATGACTCGGTGTCAAGACGACTGCGAGACCATCTACTGGCAAATCGTGAACTACTGCTTCAGCAACTGCCCCCCGGCACCGTAGTGTCGTGACTCGTGCGCGGACCACCCATGATCGAGTGAATCCGCGGAGATCAGTCGGACTGCGGAGAAGGCGCATGACTCTTCTCAAGAGGGACTCGATGGGTGGCAAAGCACGCTTAAGGGCCGCGCGAAGCCGGTGGCGGCGTTCAGCCACTCGAGCACGGTGACACTCGGGTTGGGTACCTTCTGGTGGTTGCTGTCGACCCGCGACCCCCGAAAGCACTCCGCCTGCGCGTACAGATCCTGACGTCTACGACCCGGCGGAAGCGCTGCTGTCAAAGATGCTGGCGGGCAACCCGGGGTAGGACGTGATCTGTCCACCCCACCTACGCCCTCGCCCGCCTTGGTCCGCGCGGGGCCTCTCAGCCACCTTCCGCGGCCTGCGCGCCCTGGAGGGACTCGCCCGGCCTGAGCCCCCTACTTCGCGACCTTGATGGCCAGCCGGGCCCCGCGGGGCATCTCGACCTCGTCACCCTTCATGATGAGGACGGCCCCCGTGCCCGCGGCCGCGCCGATGACCGTGCCGATGGCGGCGCCCTTGCCGCCGTCCTTGATGGCGCCGACGATGAGGCCACCCACCGCCGCGCCCGCGATGATCTTCTTGTCCTTCCCCGAGGTGGAGGCGGCCAGGCTGTCGATGGTCTCGGTGGCGATGGAGATCTTCTCTCCCTTCTCCATCACCGCGTCGAAGCCGACGACCAGGTGGGCGCGACCCTTCACCCTCTTCGCCGATACCGCGGTCAGCACGCGGCCGCGGACCTCCGCGCCCTTGTCGAGCTTGAAGCCCTCGAGCGGCACGTCCTCGGTCAGCACCGCGAGGACGGGATCGCCTTCCCGGCTCGTGGCGGTCGTGACCGGAGTCTGGATCTCGATGGGGAGGCGCGTGTCGGCGGGAATATTGAGCCTCACGCGCGGGCGCGGGGCGGGGGCCTCCGCGGCCTTGTCGACCGGGGTGTTCGCCGTCGCGGGCTTGGCCGGGGCGGCGGGCCGGGCCGGACTCGAAGTGGCGGAGGGAGGTGGAAGCTGCTGCCCGCCCTGAACACAACCGAGGGGCAGAAGCGCGATCGCGAACAGGAACCTGAAGGAGTTCATGATGTGGCCTTTCTGCCTGTTCCCGCTTCGACGAAGATGAAACAAGCGACGACCACGGTAGCTCACCCCGCCGCGAAGGGTCTGTATCCTTGGTCACGGCGGCAGGCCTTTTGTTCCATTCCCTTCAATTCGTGGGCCTTGCCTGCTCGCTCTCAGCCCATCCAGAGGAATCATCCGATGAAGAAACATGCCGCCGCGCTCCTTCTGAGCGTCGTTCCTTGCGCCTTCGCGGGCGATCGCGTCATGGAGGCGAAAGACATCCCCACGATCCGGGCCGCGCAGGACGCACAGGTCTCGCCCGACGGTCGTCTGGCCGCGTTCGTGGTAAGCGAGGTGGACGCCAAGGACAACGTCTATCAGACCGACATCTGGCTCGTGGGCACGGGAGGCGGCGAGCCCTTCCGTTTCACGAGACACCCGAAGAACGACCGCGCGCCTCAGTTCTCTCCGGACGGCACGAAGCTCGCGTTCATTTCCGAGCGGGAAGAGAAGCCGCAGATCTTCCTCGCCGACGTGCGCGGCGGCGAGCCCTGGAAGCTTTCGGAGCTGAAGGGCGGCGTGTCCGGCTTTGCCTGGAGTCCTGACGGTTCGTGGATCGCGGCCCTTTCCGCCGATGCGCCCTCCGAGGATGAAGAGAAGCGGACGAAGGCGAAAGACGACGAGCGTGTCGCGGATCAGGACTTCCGCATGACCCACCTGCATCGAATCGACGTGGCCACGAGGGACACGAAGCGTTTGACGGAAGGGGCTTTCACTCTCTCCGACGCGCGCATTTCGCCGGACGGCGCCGAGATCGCCGCGGTCCGGAGGCCGACGCCGAAGGCCGATGACGGCAGCGCGTCGGACATCGTGATCGTGCCCTCGACGGGCGGCGCGCCGAGACTCCTGTTCGAGAACTCCGGCGCGGATTCGTCGCCGCGCTACTCTCCCGACGGCCGGACCATCGCCTTCCTCACCCGCGATGGAAAGCTGCCGCGGACGGGCAGCGACTCGGTCGCGGTCATTCCGCGGGCGGGCGGGGCCATCACGCGGCTCACGCCGATCGACCTGAACCCGGGAACGATTCTCTGGTCGAGCGACGGCGCCTCCATCCTCTTCACCGCGACCGTGGGCGTCGAAGGCCGGCTCTACTCAGTCCCGATCCGGGGCGGCGCCCCACGAACGCTGATGAGCGGCGCTTTCATGGTGTCCTCGCCCATGCTCGCGACGAGCGCGCCCTCGCTCGTCTATCTCCGTCAGGATCCGCGCTCGCCAAACGACGTCTATATCCAGGGCGTCGATGCCGGTTCGTCTCCGCTTGCCGCCGCGGCGGCCCGCCGGCTCACCACGCTCAACCCGAAGCTCTCCGACTTCGCCCTCTCCGTCACCGAGGTGGTGAGGTGGAAGGCGCCCGATGGCCGCGAGATCGAGGGCCTCCTCCACCGACCCGAGGGCGCCATGGGAAAGAAGCTGCCGCTCATCGTTCACGTCCACGGCGGGCCGTCGGGTGCTTACACCCTCACCTTCCCCGCCGCGATGAACAACTACCACCACATCCTTACCGGACGAGGTTACGCGGTGCTCCAGCCGAACTTCCGCGGGAGCACGGGATACGGCGACGCGTTCCAGCGGCTGAACGTGAACGACTGGGGCAAGGGCGATTTCCAGGACATCATGAGCGGCGTCGACTCTCTGATCGCGAAGGGCGTCGCCGATCCGGATCGCATGGCGCTGCACGGGTGGAGCTACGGCGGCTACATGTGCGCCTGGTCGATCACGCAGACCACGAGGTTCAAGGCGGCGAGCTGCGGCGCGGCACTCACCAACCTGTACAGCATGTACGGAACCAACGACATTCCCTCGACGCTGGATGACTACTTCAGCGGGCCTCCGTATGCGAAGGCCGAGGTGTACTGGAGCGCTTCCGCCATGGCCTGGATCACGAAGGCGAAGACGCCGACCCTCATCCTCCACGGCCAGGCCGACGACCGCGTGCCCACGAGCCAGGGCCAGGAGCTGTACCTCGGCCTGAAGAAGCTGGGCGTGCCCACCGAGTTCGTGACCTATCCGCGGGAGCCGCACGGTTTCCGCGAGCCCAACCACCAGATCGACAAGATCGAGAGAGAACTCGCATGGTTCGCGAAATGGGGTGTGAAGTGAAGAGAGTTCTCCTGGCCGCATTCCTCGTCCCGTCCTTCGCCTTCGCCGACACGCGGGTCCCCACCATCGACGAGATGGTGGCCCTGAAGCGGGTGTCCCAGCCGGCGATGTCCCCTGATGGCTCGCGCGTGGCCTGGGTCGTGCGAAAGGCCAACTGGGACGAGAACACGTTCGAGAACGAGATCTGGCTCGCCGATGCGAAGTCGGGGGCGTCGCGCGTCTTCACTCAGGCGAAGAAGTCCTCCGACGCCCCGGCCTTCTCACCGGACGGCTCGTCGCTGGCGTTCCTCTCCGACCGCGATGGGAAACGGCAGGTCTTCGTGATGAGCCTTTCGGGCGGCGAGTCGCGCAAGCTCACGAGCGCGGAGGAGGGGGTGTCTCGCTTCGCCTGGTCGCACGATGGGAAGCGGATCGCCTTCGTCGCCTCCGATCCCCGGACCGAGGCCATGAAGGAAAGGCAGAAGCTGTATGGCGATGTGACCATCGAGGACGAAGCCACGAATCCCGCGCACCTCCACGTCATCGAAGTAGAGGGCGGGGCGACGAAGCGCCTGACCACGGGCACTTTCGTGGTGGGCGCTTTCGACTGGTCTCCGGATGACCGCGAGATCGCCTTCGACTTCACGCAGAGCACCGACCCCTCATTCGGCGACACCTCGAACATTTCGGTCGTCGACACCGCGACCGCGGCCGTCCGCACGCTCGTGAGCCAGGAAGGGCCGGACGGCGACCCCCACTACTCGCCGGACGGCAAGCTGATCGCGTTCGCGACGGCGATGCGGGAAATCGCGTCCTTCTATTACAAGAACGGCAAGGTGGCGACCATCCCGGCCGAGGGCGGGCCGATCACTCCCATCACCGCCGCCTTCGATGAAGATCCGCGTCTCGTGGCCTGGACCAGGAACGGGATCTTCCTCGCCGCCAATCAGAAGACGGAGGCCGGGCTCTTCAAAGTCGATCCGTCCGGCAAGACGGTCGCACGCGTCCCCCTAGACCGGCCGATCGCCACAGGGTTCGCGTTCAGCGGCGACGGCGCGAGCCTCGCCTTCATCGGAAGCTCGGCGAGCGCCTACCCGGAGGTGTTCGCGGGCGCCACGACAGGCGGCGCCGCGAAAAAGCTCTCCGACGCGGGCGGTGAGCTCGGCTCACTTACTCTCGGAACCAGCGAAGTGGTTTCCTGGAAGAGCACCGACGGCGCCACCATCGAAGGCGTCCTGAGAAAGCCCGCGGGACACAAGGCGGGCTCGCCCGCACCTCTCCTCGTGATCATCCACGGCGGCCCGACCGGCGTTTCGCGTCCGAGCCTCTTTGGCGCGACCTACGTCTACCCGATGGAGGCGTGGCTCGCGAAGGGCGCCCTCATCCTCGAGCCCAACTACCGGGGAAGTGCTGGATATGGCGAGGCGTTCCGTTCCCTCAACGTCCGCAATCTCGGGGTCGGCGACGCGTGGGACGTGCTCTCGGGAATCGACAATCTGATCGCGAAGGGCCTCGTGGACAAGACGAAGGTGGGGGTCATGGGCTGGAGCCAGGGCGGCTACATCTCGGCGTTCCTCACCACCCACGATTCGGCTCGCTTCCGCGCCGTGTCCGTCGGCGCGGGGATCTCGAACTGGGTCACGTATTACGTGAGCACCGACATCCATCCCTTCACCCGCCAGTACCTGAAGGCGACGCCGTGGGACGACCCGGAGATCTATCGCAAGACCTCGCCCATGACGTACATCAAAGGGGCGAAGGCCCCGACGCTCATCCAGCATGGCGATGCGGACCAGCGCGTGCCGGTCTCCGATGCCTTCGAGCTGTACCAGGGCCTGCGCGATCAGGGTGTGGAGACGCGGCTCGTTCTCTACCGCGGCTTCGGCCACGGCCTGAACAAACCGAAGGCCCTTCGAAGCGCGCTCCAGGAAAACCTCGACTGGTTCGACAAGCACCTCTTCGGAGCCCCGAGTGCGAAATAGATCCGAATGCCGCGGCTACTGATCTCCTGCGGCGAGCCCTCGGGCGAGTTCTACGCCGCCGAGCTCGTGGCCGAGCTGCGAAAGAAGCATCCGGACCTCGAAGCATTCGGCCTCGGCGGCGATCGTCTGGCGGCTCAAGAGGTGCGCCTTCTCGCTCACTTGCGCGACATGGCGGTGGTCGGCCTCTTCGAGGTGATCTCCCACCTGCGTCGCCTCAAGTCCCTGTTTGATTCCGTGGTGGCGGAGGCGGCCCGATTGCGCCCCGACGTCGCGGTCCTGATCGACTACCCCGACTTCAATCTCCGGCTCGCGCGGGAACTCAAGAAGCTTGGAATCCCCGTTGTCTACTACGTGTCGCCGCAGCTCTGGGCCTGGCGGCGAGGGCGCATCAAGGATGTCAAACGCGACGTCGCGAAGATGCTCGTTATCTTCCCCTTCGAAGAGGCGATCTACCGTGACGCATCCATCCCCGTGTCTTTCGTGGGCCATCCGCTCGTCGACCACGTAAGGCCGCCGGAAGATCGCGTGGCCTTCGCGCGGAAGCTGGGCCTTTCGGGCGCGCGCCCCGTGGTGGCCCTCCTTCCCGGCAGCCGCAACAAAGAGGTGGCCTTCAACCTGCCGGGAATCGTGGGGGCGGCGAAGCTCCTGCGCGACAAACGTCCGGAACTGGACTTCGCGCTGGCCGCGGCGCCCCATCTTCGCCCAAGTGCGCTTCAGGAGGCGTTGGATGCCGGCATCGCCGTGAAGGAAGGCATGACGCGCGATGTTCTCGCCGCCGCGCGGGTGGCGATCGTGGCCTCGGGCACCGCCACGGTGGAAACGGCTCTCACGCTCACGCCGATGGTGGTCGTGTACCGGTTGTCGGCGCTCACCTACACCCTCGGCAAGCCTCTGGTGAGCGTTTCGAACTACGCGATGGTGAATCTCATCGCGGGGCGCGTGGTGGTGAAGGAGCTGATCCAGAGCGACTTCACGCCCGCGCGCGTCGCCGAGGAGACCCTGCGGATCCTCGACGATGGAGAAGCGCGCTCGACCATGCTCGACGATCTCCGGGAGGTGCGGGAGAAACTGGGACGAGGCGGAGCGACTGCGCGGGCCGCGGATGAAGTCGGCTCGTTTCTGTCTCCTTGACACGAAGGCCCATTGCTTTACTGCCCCCGGGCCGCAGCCGCGAGCTTCGAGCGAGTGAACAGATACTGCTCGGAAGCGCGGGTCTGGTGGCAGACGAAACAGATCGCGAGATTGGTTTCGATGTCTCGCTTTCGCTCCGCGTTGTACACGGCGTAGTTCCAGTCCCCGTTTCTCAGCAGCTCATGGATCCCATCGCCCCAGCCCTGGCCTTTGGCGATCACACCGTAGGACTGCAGGCGCTCCGGAATCATCCGACCCTGCGCATCAAGGAGCACGGCTCCCTTGTCATCCACGCGCGCCCGCCAGTTCTCCGACACCACGATCGACCCAACTGGCAGGTCGGTTTCCTTGGCTCTGGCGCTGTTCCACGCGGCGTCGTTGGCCCACGCGAACATGATGCTCTTGAGACCCCTGTCTTCGGAGGTGTTGTAGCGCGTGAACCCTTTGGGGAAGTCCACGGGCAGAGTGGCATTCGTCCGGGCAAACTGCGGCAGTCGAGGAGACTTCGCCTCCGCGCTCGGCAAGGGCCCCTTCTCTGAGAAGTAGCGGGCCAGCGGCGTCATGTCGGAAGGTTCCAGGCGCGCCGCAATCACGCTCATGAAGTCGTGCTTTCGCCCTCCACTCTTGAAGGCGTTCAGCTGTCGCTCCAGATAGAGCGTCCGCTGCCCCGCCAGATGTGGAATCCCCTCACTGACGCTGACCCCATCCAAGCCATGACAGGCGGCGCACACCTCTCTCACGAGCGAACGAGTCCGCGCGTCCGGGAGTTCCGTTTCCTGCGCCACCGGCTGAGCGAGCGGCACCAACCTTGCGTGCCGGGCCGCGCCCGCGCTCAGGCCTCCGAACATCAACATCACGACGATTCTCATGGACATCTCTTCCCTCCGCAGGTTGTCTGTATCGTTGACCCAGGCTCGTCATGGTAGTGAGGTATGCCGATCAAAAGCTTCTCCCGTCTTGCTATTTCCGATTCGACAACGGACGCGACGCCCGTCATCATCCCCAGGGATCCCAGCCTGTTCGGACCGCGGAATCTGATCCTGACCGGCGCGAACACGTCCCATCATGTCCCGCACTTCGCCGGGCCGATCGCAATCAAGTCGGTCGCGTTCGGCGAAGTGGAGTGGCGGGTAGAGGACAAACGGCATGTTCTGGGGCCGGACCGCTTGCTTCTGCTCCCTGACGACGCGCCCTACTCGATGACCATGGATACACCCACGCCGAGCCGAACCTTCTGCGCGACCTTTCGACGCGGGTTGGTGGAAGACTGCTGGCGCGTGATGAACTCGCCCCACCAGACCCTGCTCGATCGCCCGGACGCGGTTGAATCTCCGGCGTTCGCGCCACGTCTGGAATCGCGAAGCAGCACCCTCGGACGCGCACTGACCGCGCTCGAGTTCGCCGTTGCCCGCAGCGCGGACAGCGTTCAACAGACGATATTGTTCGAACTCCTGGGCGCCGCCGCCGCCGAGGCGATCCGCGCGCAGCGGGGCGAGTCCTTGCGAGTTCCCGCGCTCAAGTCGGCGACTCGTGAAGAAATCCTCCGACGTCTGGTAAGTGCGAGAGAGATCGTGGAGAGTGACCTTGCCGCCCCTTGGCCGCTGACGCAGATGGCGCGGTCGGCCGCGATGTCTCCGTACCATTTTCATCGCTGTTTTCGAAGCGTCTACCACGAAGCGCCGCAGCAGTGGCTGTCGCGCCGCCGCTCCGAACGTGCTTTTGCCCTGCTGAGTCGAAGCGGCTCCTCCGTCACCGAGGTCTGCCTGGCCGTGGGCTATCAGAGTCTTGGCTCGTTCAGCGCCTCTTTTGCAAAGCGTTTTGGCATGTCGCCATCAGCGGCCAGAGGCCAGTCGCCCACATGGCGCGCGTTCGAAGCCATCAACCGATCGCATGGCTCCTGACCGAGGCGGCATGAATCGCTCTCACCCTCAAACCTGACTCGCAAGGCAAGGGGAGAAGCGGCTCTACGGGAGTCGCCGCGATGGAATGGTCGCGATTGAACGCAAAGCGCTGGCGATGGTTCCGGGGGCTTGAGGCTCGCAAGTCTGGAACTCCCCACGTCCGTTTGCTAGCGTGAAACCATGCTTCTGTCCATCCTCTTGACGCTGCTGGCGCAGGCGCCGGCTCCCAAGCCTCCATCTTCAGCCGCAACGCCGAAGCCCTCCGCGCCCGCCGCGGCGACACCCGGCGCGGGCGCGCGAAAGCCGGCTCCCGCCGCCAGGACCTCGCCCCGCCCGACTCCGGCCACGCCTTCGACCGCGGCGATGACGGATGAGCAGAAGGCGATCTACGCCCTCGGCCTCATGATGCAACGCTCGATCGAACAGTTCGATCTCTCGCCGGAGGAACTGGAGCTTTGCAAGCGAGCCATCACCGATGGCGCGGCCGGGAAACCAGCGCTCGATCCGAACGAGTGGGGACCCAAGGTACAGACTCTCGCGCGCACTCGTTCGACCCGGGTGGTCGCCCGCGAAAAGAGCCTTTCGGCGGACTATCTCGCGAAGGCCGCGGCCGCCACGGGCGCCATCCGGACGGAGTCCGGCCTCGTCTATACGGAACTCGTGGCGGGGAGCGGGGCATCACCCACCGCGACGGACTCGGTGAAGGTGAACTACCGGGGCACGCTGATCAACGGCACCGAGTTCGACAGTTCCTACAAGCGCGGCGAGCCCGCCCAGTTCTCGGTCGGCGGCGTGATCAAGTGCTGGACCGAGGGGCTCCAGAGGATGAAGGTGGGTGGAAAGGCGCGGCTCGTCTGTCCCTCGGATATCGCCTATGGCGATCGGGGCAATCAGGGCATTCCCGGCGGCGCCGCCCTGATCTTCGAGGTGGAACTTCTCGACGTGATCGCCGCGCCGCGCCCGCCGGAGCCGTTTCGGTAAGACGAAGACGGGCGAGGCGGGGAACCCGCTCAGTGGTGGCCGTGGTGTTGCGTGGGGTCCTCGGGAAGGGCGGGAGGAAGATTCACGGGAATCGCTGAGTTCAGAACCCGCCCCCAGGTGGGCGCGATCGCCGCCTTGACCGTCCAGTCGGCGAGGATAAGAAGGGCCGCGATGAGTACGAAGGGGCGGAGGTTCTTCCACGGTTGCGGCGGATAGCGGAAGACGCGTGAGAGCACGGGGCCCGCAAGCACGACACCGAGAATGCAGAACGCGGCCACCCGGCAGATCGCATAGGGCTGCCAGCCGAAGAAGACGGTGGCCCAAAGCGGCGCCCCCGCGCGGTGGATCGAGGCCACGTAGGCGTTCATGTAGTTCACGAGAACAGCGCCGCCGATGATCGACGCCAGGCTTCCCGAGACGAGGCTCAGGAGGACGAAGACCACCAGATGCGTGACGTGAAGAGGGAGGAAGAGCCGCCAGTTGCCTTCCGTTCCGCCTCCGAAGCGGATCCAGTGGAACATCTCGGCGCGGTACTCCGGGCCATTGAAGACGCGAGGCGAGAGACCATCCGTGGTCGGCCAGAGCGCCAGGCTGAGGGTCCCGAAGATCGCCATGGCCAGTGGGAAGATGAGCATCAGCTTCACCGCGCCCCGAAGGTCGCCCGCCCGCAGGCGGCGGGTCATGATCCACCAGGCGGGCAGGGCGTTCAGGGCCGGCAGGAGAAACCACGGATCGAGGGCAAGCCCGATCGCGTAGGAGAGGGCGATCGCGCCGATCAGAAGGACGGCGTCGCGGCGCATCGACCCGGAGTTCATTTCAAGGGCAGTCGGTCGAAATGAACCATCGACGCGAACTCGTGGAAGCGTTCGTGGATCTCATCCTGCTTCAGAGTGAGAAGGCGCTCCACCCCGAAGTCTTCGCAGCAGAAGGACGCCACCGTCGAGCCCATGATGACGGCCTGGCGGAAGGTCGCTTCGTCGTGGGAGCCCGACTGGTCGAGGTAGCCCATGAGGCCGCCCGCGAAAGAGTCGCCGGCGCCCGTCGGGTCCTTGACGTGCTCGAGGGGGAACGCCGAGGCGAGAAAGCAGGAATCCTCCTGGAAGAGGAGCGCTCCGTGCTCGCCCTTCTTGATGATGAGCGTCTTGGGGCCCATGGCGCGGATCTTCCGGGCGGCCCGGATCACATTCCAGTCTCCCGCCAGCTCCCTTGCCTCGGAGTCATTGATCAAGAGCACCTCGACTTTGGCGAGTGTCTTCTTGAGCTCCTCGAGGCGGTGGTTGATCCACAGGTTCATGGTGTCGCAGCCGACGAGCTGGGGCGCATCGACCTGTTCGAGGACGTCGCGCTGCAGGCTCGGCTCGATGTTCCCGAGGAAGAGCCGGTCCGACTTGCGATAGCTCTCCGGCAGCTTCGGCTTGAAGTGCTCGAAGACATTGAGATCGGTGCAGATGGTCTCGCGCGAATTGAGATCGGTCGAGTACTTCCCCTGCCAGTGGAAAGTCTTCCCGGGCGCGTGCTCGAGTCCTTCGAGGTTGATCCGCCGCCCTTCGAAGGCGCTCATCTGCTCGGGACCGAAGTCGTCGCCCACCACCCCGACCATGTTGACGTCCGTGAAATACGATGCAGCCAGAGCGAAATAGGAGGCCGAGCCTCCGAGGATCTTCTCGGCGCGGCCGGCGGGGGTTTCAAGCGTGTCGTACGCGACGCTTCCAACAACGAGAACAGACATGGCTTCTTTCGGTGCTTATCCTGATGAGGGAACGGGTGAGGAGACGAAGGTCGGGGAAAAGGGGGAGCGGAGGGGGCGTCCGCGGGCTGGAGCCTATTTCAAGTAGCGCCCGATTATGGGAGCGAGGTCCTTTTTGGCCTTCTCGGGGATGAGGTGGGGTGCGGTCATGATGGCGAACTTGAGAGCGCTCTCGCACTCGCAATCGCGGGGCACGGGGAACTGCTCCACCGCGGCCTTCAGGATCGCCTTCGCCATCGAAGCGTTCTTCTGGACCACCGCCACCACCTGATCGACGGTCACCGCGTCGTGGCCGGGATGCCAGCAGTCGTAGTCGGTCACCATGGCGAGGGTCGCGTAGCAGATCTCCGCCTCGCGGGCGAGCTTCGCCTCCTGCAGGTTGGTCATGCCGATGAGGTCGGCGCCCCACGAGCGATACAGGTTCGATTCGGCGAGGGTCGAGAACTGCGGTCCTTCCATGCAGACATACGTGCCGCCTTCGTGAACGACCGCTCCCGCCTTTCGGCAGGCCTCGCCAAGAATCCGGCGGACATGTCTGCAGACCGGGTGCGCGAAGCCCACGTGGGCCACGATGCCGTCCGTGAAGAACGTACCCTTGCGCCCGAAAGTCCGGTCGATGAACTGATCGGGCGTCACCATGTGGGTCGGCACGTACTGCTCTTTGAGCGAGCCCACCGCGGACACGGAGAGGATCCACTTCACCCCGAGGGACTTCATGGCCCAGATGTTGGCGCGGAAGTTGAGCTCGGACGGCGAGATGCGATGGCCGCGGCCGTGGCGCGGCAGGAAGGCGACGTTCTGCGCGCCGTAGCGGCCGATCATGATGGCGTCCGAGGGCTTGCCGAAGGGCGTCTCGATGAAGGCCTCGCCCTGGGCCTCGAAGCCCTCGATGTCGTAGAGCCCGCTGCCCCCGATGATGCCGATGTCCGCGGTGTGCTTGTTTTCCATGTCAGGCCTGCTTCAGTTCGAGGAGAACGCCCGCGGCGGACTTCGGGTGGATGAACGCGACGCGGCAGCCGCCCGCGCCGATCCGCGGGGTCTCGTCGAGAAGGTGCGCCCCCGCCGCCTTCATTTCGGCCATCGACTTCTCGATGTCGTCCACGAGGACGCAGATGTGGTGGAGGCCCGAGCGCTTCTCGAGGAACTTCGCAATGGCGGACGTGGGATCCGTGGGCTCGAGAAGCTCGAGGTGGGACTCGCCCACCGTGATGAACGCGGCCTTCACCTTCTCGGTGGGCACGTCGTGCTCGGCCTCGATCCGGAAGCCGAGCGCCTCGTAGGCGCGTCTGGCTTCCATCATGTCCTTCACGGCGATGCCCAGGTGGTCGATCTTCAGAATCATGATGTCTCCGCCGTCACTCGATGCCCTTCAGGGTCTCGTCCGCCGCCGAGTAAGGATCGATCTGCCGAGTCTGCACGCGGTCGCGCAGGTGCAGACTGGAATCCAGAGCGTCGATGCGGCGGCGGACCTTCTCGCGCAACAGGCCTTCGACCTGGGCCTCGAACTGCCGGAGGAGCCTTTCGCGGCGGCGGGCCGCAAGCTCCCCGTTCGACTCGCGGCGCGCGCGAACCTCCTCGATCGTCTTCGCCAGCTCGTCGATGCCCTGGCTCGCCGAGGCCACGGTGCGCACGACCGGAGGCCGCTCGCGCTTGGTCTCTCCGGTGAGCGACAGCATCATCTCGATCTCCGAGGCCAGGCGATCGGCGCCGTCGCGATCGGCCTTGTTCACGACGAAAAGATCCGCGATCTCCATGATCCCGGCTTTGAGGGCCTGGACCTCGTCGCCCAAGCCCGGCACCAGCACCACGATCGCGAGATCCGCTTCCGAAGCGATGTCGACCTCGTCCTGACCCACGCCCACGGTTTCGACGATGAGCACGTCCTTCGACGAAGCGTCGAGGACGAGGAGCGCGGCCATGGTGGCGGCGGAAAGGCCGCCCAGCGTGCCGCGAGTCGCCATCGAACGGATGAAGACGCCGTCGTCGGTCGCGTGGTTCTGCATGCGGATGCGGTCGCCCAGGATGGCGCCGCCCGAGAAGGGCGAAGTGGGGTCGACCGCCACCACGCCCACGGTCTTGCCCTGCTTCCGGAAGTGCGTGGTCAGCCGGTCGACGAGCGTCGACTTGCCCGCTCCCGGCGGCCCCGTGATCCCGAGCGTGAGAGCGCGCCCGGCGTGGGCGAAGAGGCGGGTGAGAAGGGCCCGCGACCCCGGCCAGCCGTCCTCGACCGCCCGGATGGCTCGGGCCACCGCGCGGATGTCGCCGCGCAGGATGTCCTTGTCGTCGGGAAGGTTCATGCGCCTTTTGGGGTGGGGTCGGAAGGCCCGACCTTACGCCAGGAGGGAGCGGGCGATCACGAGCTTCTGGATCTCGCTCGTGCCCTCGCCGATGGTGCCGAGCTTCGAGTCGCGGAGAGCGCGCTCGACCGGATAGTCCTTCACGAAGCCGTAGCCGCCGTGGATCTGGATGGCGTCGAGCGCCACCTCCACCGCCATCTCGCTCGCGAAGAGCTTCGCCATGGCCGACTCCGTCTTGTGCTCCTTGCCTGCATCGCGCAGGGAAGCCGCGCGCAGTCCGAGCAACCGGGCCGCGTCGATCTTGGTCGCCATCTCGGAGAGCTTGAACTGCACACCCTGGAACTCGGCGATGGATTGATTGAACTGACGGCGACCCTTGGCATAGGAGAGAGCCGCTTCGAAGGCGCCCTGGGCGATGCCGATCGAGAACGCGGCGATGCCGATGCGTCCGCGGTCGAGGATCCTGAGAGTGTCGATGAAGCCCCGATTCAGTTCGCCGAGGAGGTTGGAAGCGGGGATGCGGCAGTCTTCGAGAATCAGTTCGGAAGTATCGGACGAGCGCACGCCGAGCTTGTCTTCCTTCTTGCCCGGCCGGAAGCCCTTGGTCCCGCGGTCCACCAGGAAGGCGGAGATGCCCTTGTTGCCCTTCGTCTTGTCGGTCACGGCCATGATGACGGCCACTTCGGCAAAGCTCCCGTTGGTGATGAAGGTCTTGGAGCCGTTCAGGACCCAGGAGTCGCCGTCCTTCACCGCCGTGGTCTTGGTGCCGCCCGCGTCGGAGCCGGCGCTGTTCTCGGTGAGGCCCCAGGCTCCCACGAACTCGCCGGTGGCAAGCTTGGGCAGGTACTTCTTCTTCTGCTCCTCGCTGCCCGCGAGAAAAATGTGGCCGGAAGAGAGAGAGTTGTGGGCGGCGGTGGAGAGAGCAACGCCGGCGTCGACGCGCGCCAGCTCCTCGATGACGATCGTGTAGTCCACGGTCGACATGCCCGAGCCGCCGTATTCCTCGGGAAAGACGACGGCGAGGAGCCCCAGCTCTCCGAGCTTCCTGAAGATGTCGCGAGGAAACTGCTGCGCCTCATCCCACGCGCGGGAATTCGGCTTCAACTCGCGTTCGGCGAATTCGCGGACGGTTTTCTTGAGGAGCCGCTGATCCGCGCTCAATTCGAAGTCCATTCCATACCTCTAAAGAACTCCCTCAGGAACGAGGGGCCCTCGATCTTACGCGTTCGGCCCGTTCGAAACGGCTCAGGAAACGGTGCGAAAGAACGCGTACAGAAGCGGGGCGGCGAGGATGAAGGCATCCATGCGGTCGAGCGCGCCGCCGTGACCGGGGAAGATGGTCCCGGAGTCCTTGGCCCCCACGTAGCGCTTGAAGAGGCTCTCCAGAAGGTCGCCCACGATGCCCGCCACGGCGACGAGGACACCGATCATCACCACCAGACCGAGCGACTGATCCTTGAACAGGTAGGTGGCAATGGCGGCACTCGCGAGGGCCGCGCCCACGAGACCGCCGATCGCACCTTCCACGGTCTTGCCCGGCGAGACCTGGGGCGCCAGTTTGTGGCGGCCGATCGCATGGCCGGTGAAGTAGGCGAACACATCGGAGGAAATCACGACGGCCAGGAGAAGGGCGATCCTCGCGGTTCCCTCTTCGAGAGGAGGCAGACTCGAAAGAGCCGCGAAGGAGCCCGCTCCTAGGCCGATCAGAAGGCCGCAAAGCGCGCCGGCCGCTTCGGCGGCGAGGACGGGAATGCCGAACCGGTCGGCGCGGGACACCGCGACGAAAGCCGCGGCGACCGAAGCCACGATGGGCAACCCGGAAATCGGAAAGGCGCGCGCGGCGTCGGGTGTTCCCGCCATTTCGAAAAAGAGAGCGATGCCGGGAAGGAACGAGATGTGGGAGGCGTGAAGCCCGCCGCGGGCGAGCAGGGTGTGGGCCTCGCTGACCCCGAGGACGCAGAGGATCGCGGCCAGGATCCAGGGACCCCGCTGCGGAAAGAGGGTGATCGACGCGATCACCACGGGCAGCACCACCACCGCCGTCGCGACCCTCCGGAAGAGGTTCGATGAGAAGAGGCTCATGCCCGCGAGCCGGCCGCGGTGATGCCGCCGTAGCGGCGTTCTCTCTTCTGGAAGTCGGCGATCGCCTGCAACAGGTGGCGGCGGCGGAAATCCGGCCACAGGACATCGGTGACCCAGATCTCCGCGTAGGCGATCTGCCAGAGGAGGAAGTTGGACACGCGCAGCTCCCCGCTCGTCCGGATCAACAGGTCCGGCTCGGGAAGGTGGGCGGTGAAGAGACGCTTCTCGATCGTGGCTTCGTCGATCGTCGTCGGATCGAGGGTCCCTGCCCTGGCCTCGAGGGCGATGCGGCGCACCACATCGGTGAGTTCGGACCGGCCCGAGTAATTCAGAGCAAGGGAGAACTGCAGGCCGGTCAGGTGCGCGGTCTCCGCGATGCCGCGGCGAAGCTCGTCCTGCACGTCCTTGGGGAGCCCGTCGAGCCCGCCGACCACGCCGAACCTGATGTTGTTGGTCTGGAGCGTCTTGAGTTCGCGGCGGATGTACAGCTTCAGCAGCCCCATGAGGCCCGACACTTCGTCGGTGGGCCGCTTCCAGTTCTCGGTGGAGAACGCATAGACGGTGAGCGCTTCGAGCCCCAGCCGCGCGGCGGTCTCCACGGTGGACCGGACCGACTCGACACCCGCGCGATGCCCTTCGAGGCGCGGCAGAAAACGGCTCTTCGCCCAGCGTCCGTTGCCGTCCATGATTACCGCCACATGTCTCGGAAGACGGTCGAAGTCGATGGCGTCGACGAGCGCCTGCTCGTCGCGGTCGCTTCCAATCACCTCGAGTACCTGCGTGCGCGTCATGCCGGAAGATGATTGTAAGCGGTCAGGAGAGGCGCTCGACCACCAGAGTCAGACCGTCGCGCTCGACCACGCGCACACGGTCGCCGCGGCGGAACTGGCTTCCCGAAGGCCCGCGGGCGTGCCAGAACGAACCGAACACCTCCACTTCGAGCGGCGATGTCTGCGCAACGACACCTTCCCGTCCGACCGGAGACCCCGCGTCCGAGGGAGGCTCGCGGTGGCGAGCGAGAAATACGTACATGCCGAGGGGCGTGAAGATCCACAGCAGCAGGCGGGACCAGGACACCCCTTCGGGCCGTATGGGCGGGTCGATCCAGTACCACAACGCCCAGAAAGCGAGGACGGTCAGGATGCCCGTGCTCGCGTGGAGCGCGGTCACGTGCCGGAGCGGCCCACGAGGATTCTTGCGTCGACCACGATGGCGCCTTCGCCGGGACGCATGACGCGCACCGGGTTCAAGTCGAGTTCCCGAAGTTCGGGCATCTCCTCCACGAGGGCCGAGAGTCGCTGGAGGAGAGTGATGAGCGCGGACCGATCGGCAGGCGGACCTCCACGATAGCCGTCGAAGAGCGGCCGCAGGCGCAGCCGATCGATCATTTCCGCGGCGTCGAGGTCGCTGACCGGGGGCAGGTGGAACGAGACGTCGCGAAGCAGCTCGACTTGAACGCCGCCGATGCCACACACCAGCAGAGGACCGAAGGTGGGATCGACCACGACGCCGACGAGGGCTTCGAGGCCACCTTCGATCTGTCGCTGGAGGATCACCTTCTCGAGCGCGTACCCCGCCTTCGCGACACTCTCGCGCATGGCCGCGACCGCGGCGGAGACTTCGCCGTCGCCACGCAGGTTCAAAGCCACGCCACCCACGTCGCTCTTGTGCACGAGGCCCGGGGCCACCGCCTTCGCGACGAGCGGGAAGCCCATGTCGCGAGCCGTCGCCGCCGCCTCTTCGGGACGCACGACACGCGTGTCCGCCATCGCGATCCCCGCGACCTCGAGCAGGGCGCGCACACCCTCCGTCTCCAGCCAGTGGCGGTCGCCCTTCGCATCGAGAGAGGCCTGCACGATTTTCCGGGCCCGAGCGCGCTGTTCATCGGTCAGACGGACCACGGCGCCCGCGGGCCGCTCGCGCCAGCGCTGATGCTTGAGGGCGGCGCCCAGGGCGCGCGCGGCATTCTCGGGGAACGTGTAGGTGGGGAGGCGGCCGCGGCCGCCCGAAGCAATCATGGGAGGCGCGTCCTTGCTCGCGAGAAACACGGTGAGCACCGTCTTGTGCGAGGGCACGGTCGAAGCGCCCCGCGCGACCGCGGCGCCGATCTCCTCCGCCGTGGTCACGAGCGGAGGCACGAAGACCACGATCACGGAATCGACGTTTGGATCCCGGCCCACGATTTCGATGGTCCGCTCGTACTGCTCGGGCGTGGCGGACGCGATCATGTCGATGGGGTTCTTGAAGCCGGCGGCTGCGGGGAGGAACGATCGCAGCTCTTCGAGCGAAGCGGCGGTGAGTTCCGGAAGCACGAGACCCTGCGCCTCGCAGGCGTCGGCCAGGAGAATGCCGGGGCCGCCCGCGTTCGTGACCACACCCACGCGGGGTCCGGGCGGAGGCGGCTGAGTCGAAAGAAGGGCGGCGACGTCGAACATCTCTTCGAGGGTGCTGGTGCGGATCACGCCCGCCTGCTCGAAAAGCGCATCGACGCCCACGTCGAGACAGGCGAGCGACGCGGAATGCGAGGAAGCGGCCCGGGTGCCCGCCGCGGACCGGCCCGCCTTCACGGCCACGATGGGCTTGCGCCTCGCCACTTCGGGAGCGAGGCGCGCGAACCGCCGCGGGTTCCCGAAGCTCTCGAGATAGAGGGCGATGACGTCGGTACGCGGATCGTCCTTCCAGAACGCCAGCAGATCATTGCCGGAAACGTCGGCCTTGTTGCCGACCGAGACGAAGGACGAGATGCCGATATGGAGGTCGCTCGCGTGCTCGAGGATGGCGACGCCGAGCGATCCGCTCTGCGAAAGCATCCCCACGTTTCCGGCCGGCGCCGCGGTGGGGGCGAAGGTCGCGTTGAGTCCGGCCACAGGATCGGTGTTCAGGATGCCCATGCAGTTGGGGCCCACCATCCGCATGCCGGAGCGGCGCACGAAATCGCGGATGCGCTCCTGCTCCGCCTGGCCTTCCGATCCCATTTCTCCAAATCCCGCCGAGATCACCACGACCGCGTTCGCGCCGGCCTCGGCGCATTCGCGTACGGCCTGTAAGACGCCCACGGCGGGCACCGCGATGATCCCGACGTCGATCGGCTGTCCGATGGCGGCGACGCTCGGAAACGCGGGCAGGCCCTGGATCTCGCCGCCCGCCGGGTTCACAGGATAGATGGCGCCCTTGAAGCTCCCGCGCAGGTTCGTGAGCAGCGTGCCGCTGATGGTCTGGGGCTTGCGCGACGCGCCGAGGAGAGCGACGGATCGCGGTTCGAAGAGGGCACGGATGCTCCGGGCGGCGGCGGACGAGGCCCGCGCGTCGATGGCCCGACGGGAGGCTTCGGTCAGGCGAACCGGGAACCAGGGACGGACCACGCCGCCGCGCGTCTCGCGTCCCACGTCGAAACCGAGATGGGCGAGAAGATCCATCATCACCGGCGCGCCGGGAAGCACATCGGCCTCGAAGCGCTCGACCCCGAGACGGGAGGCCGCGGCCGTCATCTGCTCGAGGAGCGCCGTACCGACGCCGCGCTGCCGCCATGCATCGGCGACGGAGAGGGCGAACTCCGCGCGCGGGACCGCATCGGGAGCGGCCTCGAGTCGGTGAAAGCGGCCGAAGCCCACGATCTCCTCGGGCGTCGAGCCGCGGGTCGCCACGAACCCCACGTCCTGGTCGAAATCGTGACCGTCGAGTCCCGGGGGAAATTGCCGCGCCAGCCCGTCCCGATCTTCCGGCCGAACCGCGCGGATGCGCAGAGACTCGCCGTCTTTGAGGAGAACGTCGGTGGTGAAGGACAACAAGCTCTGTGCTGCTTTCGAGGCTGCGAGCCCTCGATTGAGGGCGCTTCAGTTTACTCGGGCGGTCGCCGCCTCGGCGACTTACGACCGGAACGTGAAGTAAACGGCGCCCAGTAGGCAGAGGCCGGCCCAGAGGAAGTCGAGCTTGAAGCCCTGCTTCATCACGAACACCGAGAACGGGACGAACACGGAGAGAGTGATGACCTCCTGAATGATCTTGAGCTCAGGAAGGGTCAGGCGCTGGAAGCCGATGCGGTTCGCGGGCACCATGAGGATGTACTCGAAGAAGGCGATCCCCCAGCTCGCGACCACGGCCACGTACCAGGGCCGGTCCGCCAGGGTCTTCAGGTGGCCGTACCAGGCGAAGGTCATGAAGACGTTCGAGGCCACGAGAAGGAGAACGCAGACGAGGACAGGGGACAGCGTCATTGAGGGGGACCTCCGCTTGGAAATTTTCGACGGCCACGAACGTCGATCTACCGGCCGCCGGGAATCAGGGGCCGGAACACCACGGTGTATCGCTTCGGGCCCTCGCAGACCTGGGTCATGTCGGCGCCGGTCGGAAAGCCGCGGGTCAGCTTCTCCGGTACCGCGACTTCCCCGTTCAACGCCTGGGCGAGCGAAGGCAGCCCTTTCGCGGCGCGGCAGCCCCCGGTGAGCGTCTTCTCGCGAACCACCATCGTGTACTCGGCGGGATCCCAGGGCTTGAGCGAGGGATGTCGAAAGCCTGCGAGACGGCGGATGAAGTCGGGCAGGGGCGGAAGGGCCGGAGCACCCACGGGAGGAACCTTGCCCATGACCACCACCTGCAAAGGCGCGCCGAGGAGGACGGAGAACCTGAAGATGGCCGAGCCTTCGCCTTCCCCCGGGCCCTGCCCCATGACCAGAGTCGGCGGACTTGCCCTGCCGACGGACTTCATCGCCACGTCGAGCCTGGTGGAGATCGCCTGCATCTCCGCCTTGTCGAGGAAGCCGCGCAGGACCTCGCGCCGTCCTCCCACGAAGACGGAGCCGTCGGTCAGAAGCACGAAGCGCGGGGGCACGCCGTCGAAACTCTCGCGCGGCGTGAGTTTCATCTCGGCCGGAAGAGGATCGAGTCTGAGCCACTGCGCAGGAGGTGGCTCCTGCGCCCGGACCTTGGGAACAGCCGCGAGCACGACCCCCAGGATGACGAGGAAACGGATCATCCGCCGAGGATAGTTTCGCCGGGCCGCGCGCGCCTCGGGCGACGAGGTGTTCCCCGTAAGATGAGGTCCCGTTCCGAGGAGGAAAGAACCATGCGCGTGTCCCGTCTCACCCCGCTCGCCGTCTTCGCCGCTTTCGGGATCGCGACCCTGGCGCCCCTGGCCCACGCCGCGCAGCCCACGCGCGCCCGTAACGGCATGGTGGCATCGCAGTCGTTCATCGCCTCGCAGATCGGCGCCGACGTGCTCATGGAAGGAGGCAACGCCGTGGACGCGGCCGTCGCCACCGCCTTCGCGCTCGCCGTCGTCCATCCCACGGCGGGAAACATCGGGGGAGGAGGCTTTCTCGTCCTCCGCCTCTCGAATGGAATGACCACCACCTACGACTTCCGCGAGACCGCCCCCGCCCTCGCGAATCCGGGAATGTTCCTGAAGGACGGCAAGTACGACGCCGAGCTCCACCACAATTCCCACGTCGCGGTGGGCGTGCCGGGCACGGTCGCGGGGCTCTATGCCGCATGGATGGACATGGGCTCCAAGAAGATCGCGTGGAACCGTCTGGTCGGACCCGCGATCCTGCTCGCCCGTGAAGGCTTCATCGTGACCGACGGGCTCGCCCGGTCGCTCAAGAGCGTGCTGCCCCGCATGCAGAAGTACCCCGCGTCGATCGAACAGTTTTCGAGGAAGGGCGAACCCTACGAGATGGGCGACATCCTCAAGCAGCCGGATCTCGCCGACACCCTCCAGCGCATCGCCGAGGAAGGGCCGCGCGGGTTCTACGAGGGCAAGACCGCCCGCCTCATCGCGAAGGAGATGGCGGCGAACGGGGGCCTCATCACCGAGGCCGACCTCAAGGCCTACGCGCCCAAGAAGCGCCCCGCCCTCGTGGGCAAGTACCGCGGCTACGACGTCATCTCCATGCCTCCCATCAGTTCGGGCGGGACGGCGCTCATCGAGATGCTCAACGTTCTCGAAGGCTACGATCTCGGCAAGGATGGGCCGCGTTCGGCCGCCACCATTCACCGGATCACCGAAGTCATGCGCCGCGCCTTCGCCGACCGGGCCCGCTATCTCGGCGACCCCGCCTTCAACCCGAACCTGCCCATCGCCCGGCTCGTTTCCAAGGAATACGCGACCGACCTGCGGAAGACGATCCGTGAGGACAAGGCCTCGGTCTCGAAGCCCACCACCTTCGAATGGCCGGCGGAGAGCGAAGAGACCACCCACCTCTCCGTCGTCGATCGCAGCCTCAACGCGGTTTCGCTGACCTACACCCTCGAGGCCGGGTACGGTTCGAAGATCGTGGTGCCGGGCGCGGGCTTCCTCCTCAACAACGAGATGGGCGACTTCAATGCGGGTCCCGGGCTCACCGACGACAAGGGTCTGATCGGCACCGAGCCCAACCTCGCCCAGCCGGGAAAGCGGATGCTCTCTTCCATGACGCCGGCCATCCTCGCCAAGGACGGCGACCTCTTCATGGTCATCGGCTCGCCGGGCGGCCGCACCATCATCAACACCGTGCTGCTCACCATCCTGAACGTGATCGACTTCGGCATGAACATCCAGGACGCCGTCGACTTCCCGCGGTTCCATCATCAGTGGCTCCCCGACCGCATCGACTTCGAGAAGAACGGCGTCTCCCCCGATACCCTTGCCCTTCTGAACCAGCGAGGCCACGCGACCGGAGAAAACCCGTTCGGTCAGGGCGTGGCCCAGGGCATCGTGTGGAACAAGGCGGAGAAGCTCCTGGAAGGGGCCACCGACCGCCGGGTCCTCGACGGGGCCGCGATCGGCCGCTAAGTGCCCGGGTCCCGCCCGCTCCCCGCGGCCCGCTCGGTGGCCGCGCTCGGCGTGGTTTTCGGTCTGACGCTCGCGGGCATCTGGTGGGCGCGACGGGCCCCCGGCCCTCGCCCCGACGCGGCACCGGTCGGAAGCCCCGCGAAGTACGTCGACAACGGCCTCTGCCTGGGCTGCCACCAGCAGGAGGCCGGGGAGTGGGAGGGTTCTCACCATGCGCAGGCCATGGCTCCCGCGACGTCGAAGAGCGTGCGGGGCGACTTCGGAAACCGCAGCGTCACGAACCGGGGAGTGACGTCGCGCTTCTTCAGGGAAGGGGACCGCTTTCTCGTCAGCACCGAAGGACCCGACGGCAAGACCGCTGATTTCGAGATCCGATACACGTTCGGGGTCGAACCGCTCCAGCAGTACCTCATCCAGCTGCCGGGCGGGCGGCTGCAACCGCTGGGCCTCGCCTGGGACGGGCCTCGAAAGCGGTGGTTCGATCTGCTGCCGAACGAAAGGACCCCGCCCGGCGACGTGCTCCACTGGACCGGGCGCTACCAGACCGCCAACACGATGTGCCTGGTGTGTCACGTCACTCGATTCGAGAAGGGCTACGACCCCGCGACCGATACGTTCGCGTCCCGCTGGGCCGAACCGAACGTCTCCTGTCAGGCGTGCCACGGTCCCGGCGACCGGCACGTGCAGTACGAAACGAGCCTTCGCGGCGCGGGCACGCCCCTCGCGACGGCGCCGAAGGAGCCTCACGGCCTCACCGTGGACACCCGGAACGCGGATGCGCGACGGCGAACGGAACTGTGCGCGCCCTGCCATTCGAGGCGAAGCGAGCTGATCGCTTCCCCCGCACCCGGCCAGGCCATGCTCGACGCGTATCTCCCGAGCCTCCTCGTCCAGGGGTTGTACCACGCGGACGGCCAGCAGCTCGAAGAGGTCTACGTGGACGCCTCCTTCCGCCAGAGCCGGATGTTCCAGAAGGGCGTCACCTGCACGAATTGCCACAACCCACACACCGGCAAGCTCAGGCGTGCCGGCAACGCGGTGTGCGTGCAATGCCATCGGCCCGATCCCAATCCGAGCTTCCCGACCGCGGTCGGGAACTTCGATTCGCCTGCGCATCATTTCCACAAAGAGGGATCGAAGGGGGCGAGTTGCGTGAGCTGTCACATGCCCTCCACCACCTACATGGGCATCCAGGCTCGCCCCGACCACAGCATCCGGGTTCCGCGCCCCGACGTGTCGGCGAAGATCGGAACACCGGACGCGTGCACGAACTGCCACCAGGGAAAGAAGGCCCAGTGGGCGGCCGATGCGGCGGCCCGCTGGTACGGACCGGTGCGCAAACAAGGGACGCACTACGGCGAGGCCTTCGCCGCGGCCCGCTCCGGGCAGCCGTTCGGCCGCGAGGCCGTGGCCGAGCTCATCGACAACCCGCTCATCCCTGTCGTGGTGCGCGCGACCGCCCTCGTCGAACTGAGCCAGGATCCGGTGACCGGCGCCGACAAGCGTCTACAGGCCACGCGGGACCCTGACCCCGAACTGCGGGCCGCCGCCGCCGAATCGGTCGCGGGCCTGAGCGCGGAGAAACGAGTGCGGTTCTTGGGGCCCCTGCTGTCCGATCCGGTGCGCGCGGTGCGGATCGCCGCCGCGCGCAATCTGTCGTCCCTTCAGGAAGGCCAGCTCGACCCCGGGCTGAAGCCGGCCCTGAGCGCCGCGCTCGACGAATACATCAAGGCGCAGGAGGTCGCCCTCGACATGCCGGGCGCTCAATTCAATCTGGCCGTGGTGTACGAGAACACCGGCCGCCGCGATCTGGCGGAGCGGCATTACCTGGGCGCGCTCAGGATCGACCCCGACTTCACCGCGGCCCGCGCGAACCTCGCCCAGCTCTACGCGTCGTCGTCGCGCAATGCGGACGCCGAGAAGGTCCTCGCGGAAGGACTCCAGCGGCGCCCCGAACAAGGCGAGCTTCAATACTCGCTCGGCTTGCTCCTGGCCGAGGAGAAGCGGATGAAGGAAGCGACGCAGGCCCTCTCGCGCGCGGCGAAGCTGCTGCCGAACCGGGCGGACGTGCAGTACAACTACGGTCTCGCCCTCGAACAGGCGGGCCAAAGCGATCAGGCCGAGGCCTCCTTGCTCAGGGCCCAGACCCTCGACCCTGATGATCCGCAGACGGCCTATGCTCTCGCCGTCTTTTACGCGCAGAGAGGGAAGAAGGCCCAGGCCCTCGAGTGGGCAAATCGCCTGAGCATCCTGCGTCCCAACGACCCGCAGGTTGAGCGACTCATCGCAAGCATCCGGGCGGGCCGCTAGCCCGCCGGCCTACTGATCGAACAGACGGGTCCGCCGGAAGCCGCGCGTGGATAGCGCGAGGATCGTCAGGGCGACGCCCGTCACGACCGCGTCGATCCCGAGCAGTTTCGACGGGGTCAGACTCTCGACTTGCCGGAGGAGGGTCGCGCCGCCGAAGACAAAGGCGATCGCGGCCATCGAAGCCATCTGCTGGGCCGAGCGCGCCACGTCGACGCGGGACGATATGGCCACCGCGAGGGACGAGGTAAAGAGAGCCGCGGCTACGGAGCCCAGGATCACGCTCAGCCCCGCGGCCGGGGAGAGGCTCGTCGGCCCCAAGTGGAGATTCGCCACAAGAAGCGCGGAGATGAGCGAGGCGCAGGAGACAAGGAGCGCGACCGACACCGCGCAGAGCGTCTTTCCCAGGAAGATCGCCATCTCCGAGGCGGGTGTTGCGAGGAGGGTCTCCAGTGTCCGCCGCTCGCGTTCGCCCGCGAAGGCGTCCGCCGCGATCATGGACGCGATGG
Source organism: Vicinamibacteria bacterium (assembly GCA_019694155.1). Taxonomy (GTDB): domain Bacteria; phylum Acidobacteriota; class Vicinamibacteria; order Fen-336; family JAGNNV01; genus JAGNNV01. The sequence continues at coordinate 121,032 of JAIBCN010000113.1, forward strand.
CGGCCGGAAAGAGCTGTAAGAGCAACACGGGGGCGACGGGGTCGGACCACATGGAGGCGCTTCTCGGCACGATCACACCGGTCAGGAGAAAAACGATGGCGCCCTGCACAAGCGGACCGCGCAAGGAGTGGCGATTGCCGAGGATCTCCAGGACCTCCTTTCGCAGCACCGTGAGGACATCTCTCATGCCCCCGCCTCCCTGGTCCCCACGAGCGCCAGAAAGGCCTCTTCGAGGGACGTGGTTGTGGTACGTGCCTCCTCGACGGCGACGCCGCGGCGAACGAGCTCCGTCACCAGGCGCGGCCGCGCGTGGGGAGCACAGACGAGGCGAGCGACGCTGTGTTCGAGCGAGTGAGACACGAGAAGGCCCTCTCGGACCATGTCGTCAAGGATCTCCCTCGAAAGCCCGGCGCCACGAACCTCGACCTCGATGTCGCGCGAGGACTGAAGAAGCGACGAGGGAGTTCCCGTCGCGATGATCCGCCCTGCCTTGATCACGGCCACGGCGGAGCAGATCTTCTCGACGTGCGACAGGTCGTGGCTGGTCAGGAACAGCGTGGTGCCCTCCCTCGCGACCATAGAGGCCAGGGCCTCCCGCAGTTCAACCGCGGCGGCCGGGTCGAGGCCCGCGAACGGCTCATCGAGCAGGACGAGCGGCGGTCGGTGGAGAAGGGCGCGGGCGATGGCCAGTTTCTGTCTCATGCCTCGCGACCATCGGCGAACGGATTCGCGACGCCGCGCCACGAGGCCGAAGGCGGCCAGAAGTTCGGTGATGCGTTCTTTGCGGACGGTGCTCGGCATCTCGTGAAGGCGCGCGTGGTACTCGAGGTTCTCCTCCGCGGAAAGGCCTTCGTAGAGGCCGTCGCTTTCCAGGAGCACGCCCACCTGGCGTCGAATCGCCCCGCCTCGGACCCCGGGGTCATGGCCGAGCACGCGCACGGAGCCGTCGTCGGGAAGAACCAGGCCGAGCATGGCCCTTATCGTGGTCGTCTTGCCCGCCCCGTTCGGGCCCAGGAATCCAAACAGGGTTCCTTGCTCCACCGCGAGGGTGAGACCATCGAGGCTTCGCGTTTCGCCGAAGCGCTTCGCCACTCCCTCGAGCTGAATCGCCTTCATTGGATCGGCGGCCGTGGCAGCGTGCCGGATGTTACCGCTCGATGCGAACGCCGATCACGAAGGCGCGCGGCGGCTGGACCATGGTGATTCTCCGGTAGTCGTCCCGCCAGACGATCTGCTCTTCCGCCTCGAACTGCGAGCCAAGCGCGTTGAACACGGAGGCGGACAGCTCGACACGGGCGCCGCCCGCGTTGAAGCTCCGCGCCAGTCGCGCGTCCACGGAGAGGGTGTAGTGCAGTCGCGCGCGGCCCCGCGGTATGGCCTGAACGAAGTCCGGGCCCTGGGGCAGGTCGTTCCGGATCACCAGGCGCGCGAAGGGCTGGCCGTCGTCGTATCGCCCAAGCGCGCCGAAAGTGAAGCCCTTGACGTCGTTGGCCGTGAGGTACATCCGCAGGCTGTAGGCGCGGTCGAAAAAGAGGCGGCCGTAGCCGTAGGTGTCGGCGTTCGTCGAATCGAAGCTCTCGCCCACCACGCCGAAGTCGTTCTCGCCCGCGCGCAGGCCGCGGTTGCCGCCCCGGCCCGAATCGCGGAAGGCCGCGCCGATGAGCCCCCAGTGGACGTGCTTCGCGTTCGTCTCGAAGCCCAGCTCGGCGCCCTCGCCGAGCGCGTTGTGGCCGGCCGGATTGGTGAGCAGGAAGCGCGACTGGGTGAAGGAACGCGCCGCCTGCTCGACAAGGGGCAGCAACTGGTCGTCGGACGGGCCCAGGATGTCGCCCGAAGGATCGGGGATGCTGCGCACGCGCCCGATTTCCGAGCCCTGAGGGTCGAGCGCGGTCTCGATGAGATTGCGGTCGCGGCGCGCGAAGGCGGTGGCGTGAATGCCGAGCCCCGAGACCCTGGTCCGGAATCCGACGATCACCCGGCGCATGGTGGGCGGCGAGAGTTCAGGATCGGCGGTGATGAAATCCGGGCCGCGGCGGGCCACCTCGATTCCGAGTTCGGCGGGCGACGCCCGGCCATCGCCGTTGGCGTCTCGCCAGAGCCGCGCCGCCACCGAGGGCGCGTTTCGCGCCGCCGCCTCATAGGTCGCAAGCGGTGTCGGGGGTGTCGCGATCGAAGCCTCGGCGTAGAAACTGGTGGTCTCGCTCTTTGTCCACTCGAAGCGAAGGTCGGGGAGCACGCGCGTGGAACCAAGGAGGCTCTCGCCGTCCCGGTCGGCCACGGAAACGCGCTCCAGTTCGACCACGCCGCTCAAGCGGGTCCGCGCGGAGAGAGAGTAGCCAAGCCCCAGCGAGAGGCTCGCCCGCGTCTGGGCGAGGCGCGCGGGCGCCCCCGCGGAATACGTCCATTGCCGGGCCGAGGCTCCATCCACCTTCTCGAGAGCCTGGAACGGTCCTTGTGAGAGCTCACGCTCGCCGAGGCTCCTGCTGAAACGGGCGACGAGAGACGAGGAGACCACATCCCCGAGATTCCATCCGCGGCGGGCGGCCTCGATCGAAAGGTTCTGAGCGGTCGACCGGTAAGGGACCTGGAGATCCGGCGGGCCATCGACGAGCCGCTCGAAGACCGCCGGCGAACCGGACTCTGGATCTTCGGTGGTGCCGCGCAGGTAGCTGGCTTTGAAGGTGGTCTCGTTCCGATCGCCCAGGCTCGGAAAACGCCCCTCGGGCGCGTGCTGCCTCGTCCAGCCCGCGCCCAGCGCCAAGCCGGTGCTCCGCGTTTCTCCGGTGGTGAAGCCGAACGGAAGGCGCCGGCCCTGAACGAGCGCGAGCCCCTGAAACCGATCGTCGCCCTTGAAGTGGTTGAGGCGTCCTTCGAAGCCGAGGCGCCGGGTGGCGCGCTCGAGGTCGGAATCGCGCTCCGAGCGGGAGACATCCGCACCAGCCAGCGCGCCGCTCCAGTTCGTGGCGCCCGAGGCGGAGGCGCCGGACGCCGCCAGCAGGCCGTCGAGTTGATCGTGCCCGCGCGAGAGAGAGGGAATGGGGTCTTTCGTCGTGCCTCGGGCGTCGAAAAGGCCCAGATTCCCCTGGACCAGGACGCGCGTGCGGCCGGTGGCAACGGGACCAGGATGATCGTGAACGAGCACCGTGCCTTTCGAGTCGGTGCGGACATCCACCTCGCCCAGTTCGACGGCGCCCCACACGAGCGGGCGGCCGCCGAAGATCGGATCGGTGACGTCGAAGCCGTCGATCTCGAAGCGCGATTGCGTCCACGAACCACCGCGGAATGCGAAGCGCGAGGGCTCGGCGGGAAACAGGCCGGAGCTTTCCTCGCGCTCGAGCACAAGGCCGGAGTTGAGTTGCACCACGCGCGCGGTCAGTGAACCCGCGGTGGGCAGCGCCTTCAAGACCTCTGGCTGGAATCGCGGGGCGGGCGTGGGCGAGGGCGCGGGAGCCGAGTTCTCCTGCGCGACGGCAGGAGCCGCGAGGAGCGCGCCCGCGAGCCACCCCACAAGAAACCGCGGCCGACTGTTCTTCATCATGCTTTCACACGCCCCCCAAGCTCCGAACGGTTCACCACCCACGCCATGGCCGCCGGGTCGGCGCCACGCAGACGATCGATGATCGACTGCACCGCACGCCCGGCCATCCCCACGTTGGGGTCGGGCGAGAGGCGCGTTTCGTAGGTGCCGGAACCGAGATGGTTGAAGAGCCGGAGCTTCAGGAAGAGTCGCTCGTCCCTGAGCGGCGAATCCATGGGCAGGGGCTCCTTCGCGAAGACATCGAGCGCCGCGCCGGCGATGGCGCCGTCCAGCAGGACGCGGGCCAGGGCGTCTTCATCGACCACGGGGCCCCGGGTGGTGTTGATGAGGTACGCGGTGCGCTTCATCCGCCGCAGGCGCGCCTCGTTCATGAAATGCACGGTGGCGTCGGGGCCGGCCTTGATGAGGGGCACGTGGAGAGCCACGTAATCGGCGGCGGCGAGCGCCTCGTCGAGCGTCGCATGGGCGATGGTTCGCCGCTTCCCGAAGCCGAGCTCGGCGCGCAGGTCCATCACGCGCTGCACATCGGCTCGGAACTTCTCGTCCTTCGTGCGCGAGTAGCACAGGATGTCCATGTCGAAGCCCGCGCACTTGTGAATGAACGCCTTCCCGATGCGGCCCGCGCCGATCACGGCCACGGTCTTCCCGGCAACGTTGTCGCCCAGCCACGGGTGATGGGGGTGCCAGACCCCCCAGCGGCCGCTGCGCACGAGATCCTCGGACGGATAGAGCTTGCGGGCCACGTCCCCCATCATGAAGAAGGCGAATTCGGCGGTCGCGTCGGAGAGAACGTCCGGGGTGTTGGCCACGGGAATGCCGTGACGCGTGGCCGAGGGGACGTCGATGTTGTCGTAGCCCACCGCCACCTGGGCCACGATCCTGAGACCGGCGGCCGAAGCCTTCGCGAGAAGGGCATCGTCGATCCGGTCGCGGATGGTCGTCACGAGGCCTGCGATTCCGGATTCGACCCTGCCCGTCAGCTCCTCGTAGGAAGGCGGCTCGATGCGCGGGTGGACCTCCACTTCGAAGCCGGCCTCCGACAGCCGGAGAATGGCTTCGCGACCAATGTCCGCGGTGACGTAGACCCTGGGGGCGTTCATCGGTGGCGCAGGATCATAAGTGCGATGGACGGGGCGTCTCAGCGGAAGAGCGCGAGGGCGCCTTCCGAGATCGCGACCGCGGCCGGGTGCTTGAGACGGCGTTCCACGGTGATGGCGTAGGCGCGCTCGGTCAGGCCGTCGAGACGGCCCACGAGGTCCGCGCCGTATTGCGCCTTGATGTCCCGGGCGAGGGCAAGAGGCGCGGGAAAGAGACCCAGGCCCTTCTGGCCGAAGACCTTCATGAGAGCGCTGTCTTCGAATTCGCCCACGATGTTTGGCGCGACCGCGCGAGCCTCGAACCATCGGTCGATCGAGCGACGCAGCGTCGCGGCCTCGGTGGGCATGAGGAGGGGCACGCCGGAGAGAGAGGCCGGGAAGCGCCGCTTGAGACCGCGGAAGGAGGCGACACCGAAGAAGCCCACGCCGCTTTCACCGAGCAGGTGCGAATAGGCCTTCACCTTGGCGGAAGCGGGGGCTGGTGCGTCGGAGAGAACGAGGTCGAGCTGATGCGTGGCGAGATCGGCGATCAGCCGGTCGGGCTTGCCCTCGACGCACACCACGCGCACCGCGGGCTTGAGGCGCAGGGCCGGCTCCACCAGGCGGTACACGATCAGCTTCGGCACCGCGTCCACGATGCCGATGGACAGCGCGCGCGGCCGGGGCGCCGAACGCCCGGTCACCACTTCCACCAGTTCCTTGCCGATGCCGAAGATCTGCTCCGCGTACTGGAAGGTGAGGCGGCCCACGTCGGTCAGGACGAGGCTGCGTCCCGAGCGGGTGTGGAGCCTCGCGCCCAGGCTGCGCTCCAGCTCGCGCAGCTGCGCGCTGATCGCGGGCTGCGAGACGTGCAGCCTCTCGCTCGCGCGCGTGATGCCTCCTTCGCGCACCACCGCCCAGAAGTAGCGGAGGTGGTGGTAGTTCAAGACGTCGGACATGGAGGCTGATTCTGTCCTAGTTCCCGCGCTCTTCTGTGGTTAACTTTCCACCCATGAGCGCGCTCCAGAGGATCCGGCAAGAGGCGTCGAAGAACCCGAAGCGGATCGCCCTGCCCGAGGCCGACGAACCGCGCACGCTGCAGGCGGCCGCCCTCGCGGCGAAAGCGGGCCTGGCGCGCGTTGCCCTCGTCAGCGCGAATCCCTCGAAGGTGCGTTCCACCGCTTCGGGGCTCGGCGTGGACCTTTCGGGCGTCGATCTCGTCGAGGCGCCCACCTCGGGCCCGGCCCACGAGGCCGCGAAGCGCCTCTACCTGGAGCGGACGCGGGCGCGCGGCGTGTCCGAGTCGGAGGCGGCCGACCACGTGCGCGGCGCCATGCTCTTCGCCGCCATCGGCGTGTCGCTCGGGACTTTCGACGGGTTCGTGGCCGGCGCGCGGGCGACCACCGCGGAAACCCTGCGCGCGGCGCTGCGCGGCATCGGAGCCGCGGACGGGATCTCGAAGATCTCGTCGTTCTTCCTCATGGAGACAGGAAACCCGGCCCTCGGCGCCTCCGGGGGAATGATCTTCGCCGACTGCGGCGTCAATCCCGACCCGACACCCGCCGAGCTCGCGGAAATCGCCTGGCTCGCGAGCGGGAACGCGAAGAGATTCCTCGGCGTCGAGCCGCGGGTCGCTCTCCTCTCCTTTTCCACCAAGGGCAGCGCCGATCACCCCAGGGTGCGGAAGGTCCGCGCCGCCTTCGACATCGCGCGGGAGCGCTACCCCGACCTCAAGCTCGACGGCGAGCTTCAACTCGACGCCGCCGTGGTTCCCGCCGTCGCCGCTTCGAAGGCGGCGGGCTCCGACGTGGCCGGCCGCGCGAATGTGCTCATCTTCCCCGACCTCGACTCGGGGAACATCGGCTACAAGATGGCGGAACGGCTGGGCGGCGCGCGGGCGGTGGGCCCGATTCTTCAGGGCCTCGCGAAACCCGCCAACGACCTTTCGCGAGGCTGCTCGGTCGAGGACATCGTCGACGCCATCGCCATCACCGCCCTGCAGGCGGGTTGAGGGCTACGGCTGGATCTCGAACTCCGTCTCCTTGACGTAGTCCTTCTTCGCGACGTTGTCCCGCAGGCGAAGCTGGGCGACATACTTGCCGGGGCCGTACCCCCCAAGAGGCACGGGGCCCGCGGAAGGTGTGGCGGGTTCGACATCGTAGGTCTGATCCGGGGCCTTGGCCAGGGTCTTGCCGTCCTTGAGGATCTGGAAGCCGCCGGTCACCGAGATCTTTCCCGCCTCGTCCTTCTGGGCGCCGTAAATCGCGGCTAGCAGCGTCACGGTCTCCGACTTCTTGAAGACGTTTCCGTACTTGGGAACGAACTTCGTGGCGCCGAACGTGAATTCGAAGAGGGGATCGTCCTTGGCCGGCGTCGCCCCTTCCTGAATGTCCGCGAGCACCATGACGGGGGACAGGGTGAGTTCGGCGCCGTAGTCCTGGGTCTTGATGGCGAGCTTCGCCACCGCGCCCTTGTTCGTCTTGGGATCGATGGCGGCCACCTTCATGGTGTGCTCACCGGGCCGCAGGGGCATGCCGAAGGCGGAAATGAACTTGTTGTCGACGACATCCGCGGTGACCTCGCGGTCCGTGGACTTGAGCACACGGCCTTCCTTGTCGGACGAGTGGACGGAGACCACGACCTTCGCCACTTTCTTTCCCGCCGCGTCGGAGACGGTGAGGCCGGAAGCGTCGCCCTGGATGAGGCCCGCCACGAACACGGAGGCTCCGTCCTGGGAGCGGATCTCCATGATCGGCTTCGCGTCGAGCTGGAAGTCGGTTCGCGGCTCTTTGAGGAGGGCCTGCACGGGGGTGGGCTTGGGGAGCAGGTCGACGAGCTTCACCAGCC
>JAIBCN010000247.1 GCA_019694155.1 Vicinamibacteria bacterium
TCCACCGCTTTCCGCACCTTCCGCGAGGCAGGGGCGATGGCGAGAGAGATGCTCGTGGGCGCGGCCGCCGAGGCCTGGAACGTCTCGAGGGAATCGTGTCGAACGGAAAAGAGCGCGGTGTTCCATGACGCGACGGGTCGCCGGCTCTCGTACGGGCGGCTCGCGGGCGCGGCCTCGAGACAGCCCGTGCCGAAGCAGGCGGCACTCAAGCCGGTGTCCGCGTTCCGTGTCATCGGCAAGCCCGTGAAGCGCGTCGATGGTCCCGCCATCGTGACCGGGCGGGCCGCCTACGGGCTCGACGTGCGGGTTCCCGGGATGCTGTTCGCATCGATCGAACGCGCGCCGGCTTTCGGCCTGCGCGTGAAGTCCTTCGACGCCGGAGCCGCGGTCAAGATCCCCGGCGTGATCTCCGTCGTTCCCGTGACCTCGGGCATTCATCCCGGTCTCGCGGTGGTGGCGAAGGACTCGTGGACGGCGCTCAAAGGACGAGAGGCGCTGAAGATCGCGTGGGACGAGAGTTCGCGGGAAGCCTTCGATTCCGCGGCCTATCTGGGCGGACTTCCCGACGCCGCGGCCAGGGCTTCGTTCAAGGTCCGTCACGAGGGCGACGCCGTCGCGGCGCTCGAGGCCTCGGCCCGCCGGTTGAAGGCCGCCTATCTCTATCCGTTCCAGGCACACGCCTGCATGGAGCCCATGAACGCGACGGCGGACGTGCGCGCGGACCGGGCCGAGCTCTGGATCCCCACGCAGACGCCCCACCGCTGCATGCAGCAGGTGGTCAAGGTAACGGGCCTCGCCGAAGACAGAATCACCATGCACTCGATGCTCATGGGAGGCGGCTTCGGACGGCGCCTCTTCGCCGACTACGCGGCCGAGGCCGCCGAGGTATCGAAGGCGGTGAAGGCCCCGGTTCAGGTGTTCTGGACGCGCGAGGATGATCTTCGTTACGGTTACTTTCAGCCCGCCACCGCGGAGGTGTTCGAGGGCGGCCTCGACGGAAGCGGGAATCTCACCGCGTTCGTGCACCGGGCGTCCGCGTCGGACCTCGCCATCTACGACATCCACGACGGCAAGTCGCTGTGGCCGCGAGCGAAGGGAGAGCCGCGCGCGGCGAACTCCTATGAAGCGGACGAGACGCCTTGGGGGGCCTTCGACACGCCCTACAAGTTCGCGGCGCTGCGCGTCGATTGCGCCGATGTGACGAGCCCGGTGCCGACCGGCCCCTGGCGCGCCGTCGAATACCCCGCGACCGTCTTCGGCCGCGAGTGCTTCCTCGACGAAATGGCCCATGCGTCCGGCCGGGATCCGGTGAAGCTGCGACTCGACCTGCTGCCTCCGGGGGAAGTGAAGATCGGCGCGCGCGCGATCGAACGCGGCCGCCTGGCGAGGGCCGTTCAGGAGGCGGCCCGTCTCTCCGGCTGGAACACGCATCTCCCGTCGGACGCGCGTCTCCGCGGGCGGGGCGTGGCCGCGAGCGTGTATCACGGCGGGAGCTTCATCGCGATGGTGGCCGAGGTCTCTCTCGCAAAGGACTTCTCCGACCTGCGGGTCGAGCGCGTGGTGGCCGCGATCGACTGCGGCATCGCTCTCAATCCCCTGGGTATCGAGGGCCAGGCGGAGAGCGGGATCGCCTGGGGGCTGTCAGCGACGCTGCTGGGCAGGACGGACTTCAGGAACGGGCGCGCGGAGCAGGGGTCGTTCGGGGCCTTCGAGGTCTTGCGCCTCGACCGGATGCCGAGGACCGAGATCCACATCCTGAAGAGCGAGGCGCGGCCGGGGGGGTTCGGTGAGCACCCCGTGCCCCACGTCGCACCCGCCGTCGCAAACGCGGTGTTCGCCGCGACCGGGAAGCGCGTGCGCGAGCTTCCGATAACGCCGGAGGCTATCCGGCGAGCCTGACCGGGCTCTTGGAGACCGCGGACTCCAGCTTCTCGGGACGCACGGTCAGGACCGCGCAGTTCGCGCTCCGGATCACCTGCTGAGCGTTGGATCCGGACAGCACGTGTTCCAGCAGCCCGTGTCTCTGGGCGCCGATCACGATCAGGCCCGCCCCTTCGTCCAGGGCCACGCGGACGATCTCGTCGCAGGCCCGGCCCGCGCCCAGTCGCGCTGTGACATCGACGCCGGCCCAACGTGCGGGCAGGGCGGCGGCTCTCTCCAGTCTCTCGGAAGCCGTGCGCTCGATCTCGCTGAGCAGAGGCTTGACGTCGGGGACGACCATCCGGTACCGCGCCTCTCCAAGATCGGGCATGTGCTCGATGGCATGCAGGAGGGTGACCTTGGCCCCCAGGCTCGAGGCCAGGGCGAGCGAGAGATGGAAGGCCCGCTCCGAGTTTTCCGAAAAGTCGGTGGCGCACAGAATGCGGCGGATCAGGCCCTGTCCTTCCCACGCCGCTCCATCGTCGTGGCGGACCGTCATGACCGGGCAAGGCAGGCGGTGAACGAGCTTTTCCGCCACCGAACCGAGAAGGAATCTCTCGGCGCCGCTGCGTCCGTGGGTGCCCATGATCACGAGGTCCGCAGGCATCTCTTCGGCTGCCGCCTGAATCTCCCGCCAGGGGTTCCCCTCCCGGATCTGGGTCTCGTAGTCGATGCCCGCCTCCCGGGCGGCCGTCATGAAGGCGTGGGTTTCCCGTTCCGCCATCCTGCGGGCGTCGGCGGCGTCGGGGCCTGGGAAGGCCGGCTTGGCGTCTCCGCGGGAATAGAGGTCCTGGACGACATGGACCACTCTCAGTCGCGCCTTGAACTTGCGGGTCAGGGCGAGAGCGTGGCGCAGGGCCTGGAACGAGAACCCTGAGAAATCGGTGGGTAGCAGAATGCGCTCGAAGGTTGCGGATGTAGCGTTCATTGGCGCCTCCGAATGCATTCGAGCAAGCGACGTGCCGGGGAAGCCGCGTCGTGTTAACCCGTCACATTGCCCGCGCTTCGAGGTGAAGGGCGGCGCGGGCCATCGATGGATACCCGGCAATGACTGCGGCGGCAGGCCGTCCCGCCGCAAAACCTGCTCCCGCGGATTTACCTGACCGGAACCACCCTTACACCCTCGGCGGCGACGCCTGGAGCGATGTAGCCGATCGCGCCCGGGTTTGCCTTGACGTAGGCGATGACCGACGCGTCCGTGGCCTTCTCCGGGGGGGGCACCTGCCCGCCGGAGAAGATCTGCTGCTGCCAGTACGACACGACGGCGTTCACCTGCTTGCCATGCACCAGCGTGGTGAAGGCCTCCCGCACCGGGGAGCGCGCCACCTGGTCGACGGGCGCAATGGAAACGCCGTCGTCCCATTTCACGGTCTTCTTCATGAAGATCTTCGCGAGCTCCTCGACGCTCAGCGTCTTGACGGTGTTGGCCGGGTTCACGATGACTTGAAAGTCGGCGGCCGACGCCGACGCCGCCATGAGCATGACGAGGACGGCCATGGCGGCGAATCGGGATCGGGACATCGCTCTCACCTGAAGAAGGGATGGAGGCGCCCGGACCGGGCGCCCGGTCGATCAGAACGAGATCTTGGCGCCCACCTGGAGGCTGCGCTGGTCATATCCGGCGGTCGCACAGGGCGTGATGGCGGGACTCCCGCAGGCGATGAGGGTCGCCGGGATAGCCACCGTGGGATTGCCGAGGGCGTCGGTGGCCACCACGCGGTTCACGCCGGAGACGTTGAGGCGGTTGAAGATGTTCTTGCCTTCACCGAAGACCTCGAGCTTCCGGCGGCCGCCCAGCGGGATGGTGCGCACGTAGCGGGCATCCACGTTGATCACGTTTCCGAGGCGCCCGCTGTTGCGCTCGATGCCGAGCGGGCGATCGTTCGATGCGTTCCCGTCCCCGTTGAGGTCGCGGTTCGTGCGGATGCTGAAGGGCAGGCCGCTGTTCGCCTGGACGATGACGGCGAGCTGGTTGTTGTTGATGATCGGCGCAAGGCTGCCGCTGATCCTGGGCTGCAGGAGGGTCGACAGCGCGAAGGTATGCGTCTGATTGAAAGGCGCGACACCCTTGTCGAAATCGAGGTTCGCGTAGTCCGACGGCCGATCGTCGTTGGAGCCGAGCACGTATCCCGGAAGAGGCGCGTTATCGGTGCTCTTGGCGAACGTGTAGTTCGCCTGGAGCTGCCAGCCTCGCCGCATGCGCTTGTTCAACGAGACCGTGAACGCGTTGTACAGGCCCCGCCCGATGGACTCGACCACGTCGATGGCGTTGAACTCGCCGTTCGGCCGCGTCGGTGAGTAGACGGTGCGGCCGTCGCCCAGGCGGGCGCTGGTCACGGTGAGATTGCGGTCCATCAGCACCGGCATGTTGCGTCCCACCGAGTTGATGTAGCCGAGGCTCAGGGCGAGGTCGTCGCCCAGGGCGTGCTCGATCTGGATATTGGAGAGCAGCGCCCACTGGGTCTTGTAGTCGGGCGCGATGGCCACGAGCCCCTGCTTGGGGGGCGTCGCCGTGGAAACGAGAGCCGGGAAGTTCGGGGTCCCAGGGACGGTGGGCCCACCGCTGAACGTGTAGGACTTCGGGTCTCCGTTCCGGAGGATCGCGTCCTCGTAAAGGTTCAGGAGCGGCGGCTCGTACATGAGGCCGCTGGAGGCGCGGATGACCGTCCGGCTCGCCTCGTCAAGCGACCACGAGAAGCCCAGGCGCGCCCCGAAGTTGTTCTTGTCGTCCTTGAAGGAGGCGGAACGGGGATTGGCGGCGAAGGGACGGGAAGCGGGCACGTCGAAGAGGTCGTAGCGGAAGCCATAGAGCAGCTTGAAGCGCGTGGACAGCCACACGTCGTCCTGGATGAAAAGTCCGATGAACTTCGTCTTGTAGGCAACGCTCGGATCTCCGAGGTCCTGGGTGAAGGAGGTGTAGCCGCGCGGAGCAGCGCCGCTCTTCGCGGCCAGGTAGGAGGCGACCGAGGAGAACGTGTACTGCGCGCGCAGGGTGTTCACACGCGAGTCGTCGATCGCCTGGACGTCGAATCCCGCTTTCAGGCTGTGCTTTCCGAAGGTCCAGGAGAAGTTGTCGATGACCTGCAGGATGTTCGACTTGAAGTCGAAGCCCGCGCTCTGCGTGCCGTCCAGGGGCGATCCGAAGTTGATGGCCTGGGCGCCCGTGATGTTGATGGCGGGCCCGGTGATCGAGGAGTCGCTCGCCTTGCGCGACTGATGCCGCTGGGCGTATTGAACCCGCAGCTCGTTGAGCCGGTTTCCGCCGAACTGGGAGATGAGCTGGGCCGAGATGGAGTTCATCTGATCGGCGAAATCCGTGGCGCGCTGGATGGTGTTGGCGCCGCCGCCGATGTTGAAGGGCGAGTCGTTCTTGAACCAGAACTCCCGCACGGAGACCTTGTGGGAGGCGCTCAGTTCATGATCGATCTTCGCGATGGCGAAGTGCACCTTCTGCAGCGCCGGGATGACGCCGTTTCCGATCGACTCCGCCGGAAGTCCCACCGCCGCGTAGTTGTCCTTGGCCGACTGCGCGATGGTGCGATCCGCGGAGAGGTCGCGGTCGACGTACTCGTAGCCCACGTAGAAGTGCGTCCGGTTCTTGCGGATGGGCCCCCCAAGCGTGAACGTCGAGTTGTTCACGTGGGTGTCCGGCTTCTGCGCGCCCACGAAGAAGAAGGGGGTCTCCGAGAAGCTCTTGCGGCGGAAACGGAAGCTCGCGGCGCCCGAGAACTCGTTGGTGCCGCTCGGAGTGATCGCGTTGTAGACCATGCCCGTGGTCTGGCCGAACTCGGGGGCGAAACCGCTCGTCTGCACCCGGACTTCCTTCACCACGATCTCCGAGATCGGCAGGAGCCTCAGCCCCGCGCGGTCCTTCTGGGTGTTGGTGTTGCCGTCGATCTGGTAGTTCGTATGCATCTGCGAGCCGTTGCCGTTGACGCGCGCGGCGCCGAACTCGTTGTTCTCGTAGCCCGTAACGTTCGGCTGAAGGAACGCGAAGTTGTAGGGGTTGCGTGAAACCAGGGGCAGGTTCTTGATCTCGGCCTCGGAAATGGTCCGGCCGATGTCGATCTTCCCGGGGTTCGCGACGGCCGATTCGCCGGTCACGGTGAGGAATTCCGTCACCACGCCGGGGTTGAGCACCGCGTTTATGACCACGGTCTGGCCGGCCGAGAGCGAGAAGCCCTCACGCACGAATCCCCGGAAACCGGGGAGAGTGATCCGGACGGAATAGACGCCCAGGGAAAGCAAGGGAGCCCGATATGCACCGGCGCCGTCGGTCACGAAGGTCTCGGATTCACCGTTCGTGGTGTTGGTGACGGTCACGTATGCTCCCGGCAAGACGCCTCCGGTCGCGTCCGTGACCACCCCCTCGATCAGTCCGTTGGTCGCCTGCGACTGGGCGAAAGCGCCCCTGGAGAGCAGGAGGGCCAGGGATACGGTGAGAAGTCTTCGGAACATGGGTTTCATCTCCCTTGGTGTTGTTTCTCGAGGTGCCGTTCCCGGTCATCGAGCTTCGATTATGAATCGTATCAAATATGGTTCCTTTATGACCAAGGATTTTTTCAATCGGATTCACCGCCAAGACCCATTGAGAGTGAGACAAATGTCACAATCGTGGCGTTTCATGGAAACTGGAATTACGAATCACTAATGATGATGGAAAGGACAATCAGCGTTCGACCTTGCCGCCATCGCATGCCCCGGACTTGGACGGGCCGACATCACGAAGACGGCCGGACGAACTGCGGCACCCCCCAATAGCCTCCCCACGGCCGGAGCCCGTCCGGGTGCGCCGAGCGCAAAAGGCGCGGCGGCGCTACTCGTCCTTCGGCTCGCCGAGGCTCGCGTCCAAATGCGCCAGCCCCTCGCAGAGTTGCACATAGCGCGTCTTTCCGAGGCGCCGCCGGAAGTCGGCCTCGACGCGTCGCTTGACCCGGTTCGCGACGTCCAGAACCTGAAGGCCCGCCGGGGTGAACTGGACGATGCGGCCGCGCGCATCGGCAGGATCCGCGCGGCGCTCCACGATGCCGTCGCTCACGAGGCCATCTATGAACTGCTGGATCGCTTGTTTCGACAGCTGCATGCGAGCAGCAAGCACCGCCTGCCGCGTGCCTCCTCGATCGAGATGCGGCAGGACATTTGCTCGCGCCTCGGAGAACCACGAGTGACCCGACGCCACCATCCCCGCGCGAAAGATGCGCTGCCAGTGCTCGTTCGCGCGCCACAGGCTCCAGCCGACATGCCGGATGAGCCTTGGGGCGGGGACATTTTCGTCAAGCGTCTTGACCATTGGCGCCTCCTCGATATAGTCTAGCTGCTTGACTATAAGTCGGCGGCCGCCTTCGGGCAACCGGATCTCCCGCGCCCCGGCCGGCGACGCCCTCGGAGTTCCCATGCCTGTTCTGAACCCTTTCGATTCCCCGACCTTCAGCCTGCCTGGCGTCACTTTCACCGGCCTCGCCTCGCCGAGCCGCGGCTCCCTCGAGACATCGCTCTGGCGTGTGCGCCTCGCCCCTGGAACGCCTGGCCTGCCTCATCGGGTGACCCGCGAGGAGATCTTCCTGGTGACCGCGGGAACCGCGAAGGCGACCGTTGGGGACGAATCGCACCGCCTGACGGAAGGGTGCACCCTCATCGTCCCGCCGAACGTCGACTTCTCGCTCGCCAACGACGGCCTCGACCCCTTTGAAGCCATCGCCCTCATACCGGTGGGAGGCGCTGCGATAGCCGGCGATGGAGCGCCCTTCACTCCGCCCTGGGCGCTGTAACACCGAAGAAGCGTCGTTTCATCGAGCGGCTTCCGGCCGCCACGAACTCCGGGTAGGGTTGAGGCGCCGCCGCAACGTCTTCTAATTGGGGTTTCCATGATCGAGCCAGGCAAGACCGACAGGACCATCCGTGGCGCGTGCGGGCACGATTGCCCCGATACCTGCGGCTGGGTGGTCGAAGTGGAAAGAGGCAGGGCCATACGCCTCGCCGGAGACCCGGCGCACCCATTTACCCGCGGCGGCCTCTGCGCGAAGGTGAACCACTACCTCGAGAGGGTCTATCACCCGGACCGCGTGCTTCATCCGATGAGGCGCGTCGGCCCCAAGGGAGAAGGGCGCTTCGAGCGGGTGACCTGGGACGAGGTGCTCCTTGACATCGCGGGCCGCTGGACGCGCATCATCGAGGAGTCGGGCGCCGAGGCCATCCTCCCCTACAGCTCGGCCGGCGTGCAGGGTCTCATCCAGATGGCCTCCATCGACCGCCGTCTGTTCGGCGTCCTCGGATGCAGCGCCCTGCAGCGGGCCATCTGCGGGGGCGTCGCCGCAGCGGGGTTGAAGACGACGATCGGCGTGGGATCGGGCATCGACCCCGAGGACATCGTCCACAGCCGTTTCATCGTGCTGTGGGGCACCAACACCATCGTCACCAACCTCCATTTCTGGCCCTACGTCCGCGAAGCGCAGGGGCGCGGAGCAAAGCTGGTCGTGGTCGATCCCGTTCGCACGCGGACCGCAGAGGCTGCGGACTGGCATCTGCAGCTGAAGCCGGGGAGCGACGCCGCCCTCGCCCTCGCCATGATGCACGTGATGGTGCGCGACCGGCTGGTCGACGAGGACTATGTCGCGCGTTACGCCGTGGGATACGACGCGCTCGTCAGCCGCGTGCGCGACTACGCGCCTTCTGCCGTGTCGGCGCTCGTCGGCCTGCCGGCCGGCGAGATAGAGCGCTTCGCGCGAGAGTACGCGACGACGCAACCTTCTCTTCTGCGCCCGCTCATCGGCCTCGAGCATCACCGGAACGGCGCCATGCAGTTCCGCGCTCTCGCTTGCCTGCCCGTTCTGAGCGGGGCGTGGCGGCACCGCGGGGGCGGTCTCGCCCGGTCCACGCACGCGCTGCAGTTCGGCGTTCTCGACATGAAGAGCGTGGAAATGCCCGAGGTCCACAAACCCGGGGTCCGCAGCCTGAACATGCGCGACCTCGGCCGGGACCTGTGTGACTCGAAGCTGTCCCCGCCCGTTCGCGCCCTGATGATCTACGGCGCAAATCCCGTCGTATCGATGCCGAACCAGCGTGAGGTCCGCGAGGGCCTTCGGCGCGAAGACCTCTTCACCGTGGTCCACGACCTGTTCGTCACCGACACCGCTCTCTACGCGGACTACGTTCTCCCGGCCACGAGCCAGATCGAGCACCTGGACCTCTCGCCCGCGTGGGGGCACTTGTATCTCGCCTTGAACCGTCCGGCCATCGAGCCTCTGGGCGAGTCGGTGTCGAATACCGAATTGTTCCGGCGTCTCGCCGCGGCGCTCGGTCGCACGGAGCCCTGGCTCTTCGAGAGCGATGAGTCGATGCTGCGCGCGGCTCTTTCGAGCGGGCACCCCTGGCTCGAAGGGATCACCTGGGAACGTCTGTGGAACGAAGGCCACGTGCGGCTGAATCGACCGGACGATTGGCGTCCCTTCGCGAACGGCGGCTTTCCCACGCCATCCGGGAAGGCCGAGCTGTTCTCGGCGGCCCTGGAAGCTCAGGGCCTCGATCCCCTTCCCGCATCGGGCGCCATCGCCACGGGTTCGGGCCTGCAGCTCATTTCGGGCAAGACGCTGCACTTCATGAACTCGGGCTATGGTCACATGGAGCGGCACCGGCGCCGGGAAGGACTGCTGCCCATCGACCTTCATCCGGAAGATGCAGGACGTCGCGGGCTCAAGAACGGGGAACGCGTTTCGGTGCGCGGCGACCGCGGGCAGTTGAAGGCCGTGTGCAGGGTTACCGAACGCGTTCGGCCCGGAGTGGCGTGGATGCCGTACGGCGGCCTCCACGACGCGGCGGGGATTCGGCAGTCGGTCAACCTGCTGACGAGCGAAGAGCCCACGGACTGGGGCGGCGGAAGCGGGTTGTACGACGCATTCGTCGAGGTTGCCCCGGACACCAAATCCGAGTAGAGGCGCTGGGCCTGGGGATGGCTTCGTCCATTCGATGAGCGTTAAGTGTGTCTTTACATATGTTTAGCGGATGGTCTCACTGTTAAGATCCGCGGTCTTTCGAGAGACCCCACGTTCATCAAGCTCCAGAGGAAACCCAAGATCCATGCGAAGAACAGCCGTGGCCCTTATTGCCGCCCTCGCGTCCCTCCCATCCGGTTGTGGAGAAGGCCAACTGCCCGTACAAGCGACAACGCCTCCAGCCGTCGTGGCTACGCCGACCGCGACACCAACGCCCACGCCCACGGCGCCCACGGTCGTTCTCGGCCAGGGAATCGCGTGTGGCCTTCCGGTGATGCCCGAATGCGGCCAGCCAAGCGATAAGGGACAGCCTCCCGGCAACCCCCCTGGAGTCTGGGGCTGTTGCACCGTGGTCCAGAACAACACCGAGGAGTTCAGAGCCATGATCTCCGATGCCATCTACAAGCTGAAGGCCGAGCGGCCCGAGCTGTTCGGACCCGGGAACCTCGTCCTCGACGAGCCGGCCTATTCAGCAGGTGTCGCCCGGATCGTGGAGCGGGACAACAAAGGGGTGTGCGCCAAGACTGGCGGACCGCACGACGAGATCGCCATCAAGACTTCGAACACCTGGAGCGAGCAGTACGACATCTACACCCAGTTCGGAACGGCCTTCAATCCGCCCGGCTATCAGGTGAGCTGCAGCCCGGCCCGCTTCTAGAAGAAAAGGGGGGCCAGGGCTCCTGACGTTCGGCGTCCGAATTCTGGACGCATGAACGGTTTCCGTACTCCTGCACGATACCCCCGCGAGGAACGGAATCCTGTTGACGGGAAAGGGCTTGCGCCGGGCGGCCTGCGTTGGTCCGGTGCTTGCTCTGCAATAGGGGAAAGCCTTCGGCACGCGCCTCCAGTCTCCATGAAAGGGGGCGCTCCACCAACCGCAGCCCCCCTCTCCCCAGGAAAAAGGAAGAACCGTTGAAGAACCTCATCGTTTTCAGTCTCCTGTCGCTTGCAACTACCGCCCTGGCCCAGGAAGCCACGGAACAGACCGTCGAGAAGTTCTCGATTCACGGCTACCTGACCCAGGCCTGGGCAAAGTCGGACAGCGAGCAGATCCTCGGCATCAGCAAGCAGGGCACAACCGACTACCGGCGGGCGGCCGTCCTGCTGCGCTTTTCGCCAACCGCAAAGGATTCGCTGGTGATTCAGCTCGCCCACCGGCGCCTGGGCCTCAGCCCCGTCTCCAGCCAGGAGCCGGACGTGAAACTCGACTGGGCCTTCTACTCGCGCAACCTCGGCTCGAATACGTCGCTGAGGGTCGGCCGACTGCCCCAGCCTCTCGGCATTCACAATGAGACGCGGTACGTGGGGACCCTGCTTCCGTTCTATCGCGCTCCCTACAACTTCTACCAGGAAGGGTCGTTCACCTCGGAGACGATCGACGGCGCGATGATCCGGCACGCCATCTCGCCCGACTCCGACTGGAACGCGGAGATATCGGCCTACGGCGGCGGCTTCACGATGTACGAGACCACAGCCGAGGGGCCTCGGCCCACGAGAGCCGAAAAGAGCGTCGGCGGACAGCTCTGGCTGAATACTCCGGTCAGCGGCCTGCGCTTCGGCGTGGGCGCGATGCGCATGGAGCTCGCTCAATCCGCCTCCGGCAAGGACCGCTGGAACAACCTCTCTGCTTCCGCGGAGTATGCGGGACAGCGCGTGAAACTCCGCTCCGAGTATCGTCGGACCCGGACGCGCGCCGTCGAATCCAAATTCGACAACTACTACGTCTACGGCGGCGTCAACGTCACCTCCCGGCTGGCTCTTCACGGCCAGTTCGACACCTGCACACTTAGTTTCTTTGCCGCTCCCGGCTTCCGCCTCGAGGTGGACAAGTTCTACCGGGACAAGACGCTCGGGGCCTCCTTCGCGGCCCGACCGGACGTCGTGCTCAAGGCGGAATACCACTGGACCAAGAGTCAGCTTCTCGAGACCAACCCCGGACCGATCACCGGCCCCGCCCGGCCGGCCAACTACTTCATCGCTTCGATGTCCGTCTCGTTCTAACGGTCGCAAACCAGGGAATGGACCAACGCGCCGTGATCAGACGAACCTTTCTCTCGCTCCTTCTGGTCGCCGTGGTTCCCGCGATGGCTGCCGCGGAGGACTACGTGGTGATCGTTCACCCGGACAACACGGTTGACTCTTTGTCGAAAGACGAACTGAGCAAGCTCTTCTTCAAGCGGATGACGAAGTGGAAGACGGGGGGCGCCGTGGCCCCCGTCGATCAGCTCCAGGGGTCGTCAGTGCGGGTCGCGTTCAGCAGGAACGTGCTCGGAAAGCCGGTGGGCGCCGTCGTTTCCTTCTGGCAACAGCAGATCTTCGCAGGCCGCGACGTGCCGCCTGTGGAGAAGGCCGGCGACGGCGCGGTCATCGCGTTCGTCAAGGCAAACGCCGGCGCGATCGGCTACGTCTCGAGCGGCAGCGTGGTCGCCGGGGTGAAGGTCGTGCCCGTCCGCTAGTCGCGGGAGGTTTCTCTCCGACAGGACGGGGCGTCCCTTCCGTGCTGCGTGAGCGTCGGCGCACGCTAGAGTCTCGCCGCCATGGGTTCGAAGCTGTCGGCCGACGTGACGAGGGGCGCCTGGTTCTGCGCGTTCGCCTTCTTCGGGTTGCAGATGGCGTTCGGTCCCCGTTACCCGATCTTCCGGGACGAGTTCTATTACCTCGCCTGCGCGGATCATCCGGCCCTCGGGTACGTGGATCACCCGCCGCTTTCGATCCTCGTGCTCGCCTCTTGGCGCGCGATCTTCGGCGATTCCATCTACTCGCTGAGGGTTCTGCCGTCGCTCGCGGGCGGCCTGGTCGTGCTGCTCACGAGCGGCCTCGCCGGCGCAATGGGCGGCGGAACCTTCGCGAGGACTCTGACCTCGGTTTCCGTGCTGGCGGCGCCCACCGTCTTCGGCATCACCGGCTTCTACTCGATGAACGCCTTCGACTTCCTCTTCTGGCTCGCGGCCTTTCATCTCGTCCTTCGCCTGAGCCGCCTCGAACCTGAGGCGGCGATGCCGGTGTGGGGCCAGTTGGGCGTGGTTCTCGGTCTCGGGCTCTTGAACAAGATCAGCGTGCTCGTCCTGGGGGCCGGTATCGCGGCGGTTCTCATTCTGACCCCCCTGCGCTCTCACCTCCTGAAGCGCGGGCCGTGGATCGCCGCGGGCATCGCACTCGCCCTGTTCGCTCCTCACATCGTCTGGCAGATTCAGAACGATTGGCCGACCGCGGAGTTCATCCGCAATGCCGCGCGCCTGAAGAACGTCTCCCTCGGCCCGTGGGGCTTCTTCGCCTCTCAGATCCTGGATTTCGGGCCCCTCAATGCCCTCTTCTGGATCCCCGGCCTTCTGTGGCTGCTGTTCGCGAAGCGATCCCGTCCCTCACGCGCCCTCGGCATCATCTTCGTGGTGGCGTTCCTCGGGTTCATGAGCGGCAAGGCGTATTACCTGGCGCCGGCCATGCTTGTGCCGCTCGCGGCGGGCGCGGTCTTCGCCGAGTCGCTGCTGAGTCCCCCACGACCCGCGGGGCTGCGGCCGGCGGTCGTCGCGGTCCTTCTTGTCTCCGCGGCGATTCCATTGCCCATCGTGGTTCCCCTCCTCACCGCGGATCGGGTCGGCCCCTACATGCAGACGATCGGCATCGCCCCCAAGCAGGCCGAGCGGAGCGCTCTTGGCATCCTCCCCCAGCACCTCGCCGATCGCTTCGGATGGGAAGAACTCACATCGATCACCGCCACCGCCTGGCGTTCACTCGCCGACGAGGAGCGTAAGAGCGCCATCATCGTGGGCGACAACTACGGCGAGACGGCGGCCGTGAACTACTACGGGCGAAAGCTCGGCCTTCCCACCGCGGTCAGCCAGCACAACAACTTCTATCTGTGGGGACCAGGCAACCCGCAGGCCACGGTCGTGATCACCATCGGACAGTCGGTGGAGGATCTCCGCGGTTCGTTCGACGAGGTTCAACCGGTGGCCGCGATGACGAACCCCCTCGCCATGCCCTATGAACGCGCGGACCCGGTGGTGATCTGCCGGCGGCCGAAGCGACCCCTGTTGGCGCT
Source organism: Vicinamibacteria bacterium (assembly GCA_019694155.1). Classification (GTDB taxonomy): domain Bacteria; phylum Acidobacteriota; class Vicinamibacteria; order Fen-336; family JAGNNV01; genus JAGNNV01. The sequence continues at coordinate 13,951 of JAIBCN010000247.1, forward strand.
TTGGGCCGAGGGTAAGAAGTTCATCTGATGGAAGCTCTCCTCCGGCGCGGTACTCACGATGTCGCCGAAGAATGTCATTTCTGACTAACCGCGGGAGGGCGCATGCCCGAGCTGAAGGGAAGAGCGGCGTAGAAGACGGCGCCCAGGCCATAGAACGCGGCCAGGGTCCAGTAGGCCGGCGTCCCGCCAACCGAGGCGCCGTGTTTGACCAGGGTCAACGCCCCGATCAGGAAGTGAGCCTGATTGCCGGAAATCAGGGTCCGGCCGTAGATGCCACCGAGGGCGGAGTGGCGGGCGATCCAGTTCATCAAGCCCATGCCAGCGAGGGCCGCCCCGAACAGCGACGCGAGCGGCTCCACGTCATCGAGGCCCAGGATGGCCGCGCTCATTTCCCGCGGCCCGAAGATGAAGGCGAGACCAAAGATCCCAAGGCCGAATGCGAAGCCCGTCACGATCCAGCTCCGCCCCACGCCAATCTGATTGCTCATGCGGAGCCATTCTCTCCGACGGGGAGCGGACCTCGGACGTTTTCGCCGATCGCCCGATGATCCACTCCGCGACCGCGAGGTTGATCAGCCAGCCGAGGCCCATCAGAGCGGCCCGGCTCGTTTCATCGGGCTGGCCAACGAGGATGAACCAGGGGAGGTGCGTAAAGACCTGGGTACCGGCGGCGAGACCGATCGCGTACGCCCGCAGCATCCAGGCGCCGTGAGCCGTCACGTCGCCCCGGAGGATCGCAGCCACGCCAAGGACGATCGCGGTCGCCATGGCGGAGCCGAACAGGAGACGGAGGACGTGGAGCATCGAGCCGTCACCCTCGGGCCACGGGTAGAAATGCGCCATCCACAGGCCGGTCAGCGCGGCGACCAGCCCGAGGGCGCCGATCACCCGGCCGGCGGCACGGTGCCACGTCCGCCGTGTCCTTCGGAATCCCGGAGCGAACTGCCACGCACCGATGATGCTGTAGGGGATGACCGAGAGAACATGCAGCACCACGGGCCACGGCCTCTCGAAGAAGCGGGCGTTCGCGGGCGTGATCTGGGCGCCGCGCGCGAGTTCGAGGAGCCGGATGACGCCGAACACTGAGGGAACGAGACTCAGCAGGATCAGGAGCGCGGGCACGAGCCACTCGGGTCTCGGCCGGGTGGCCTGTTTCGGCCGGGCGGCTCTTTCGCTCGTAGCAAGGATAGCGAGGGCGGTGTACACGAGGAGGGCGGCGACCGCGAACGTCGCCCGCATACCGATGGCCACCGCCTCGGGACGCACGGCCCCCGCGCCGTCGGCGCCCGACGTGAACGCGAACACCGCGCCCATGATGGAAGCACCGGTGATCAGGCCGAGGTTGCGCGACAGGTTGAGCATGCCGGAGATCAGGCCACGCTGGCCCTGACCCGTGTTCGACATCACCGCGGTGTTGTTGGCGGCCTGGAACAGCGCGTAACCCGCGGTGATGACGATGAGAGGACCGATGTAGCCCGGCACGCCGAACCGAGTGGGCATCGCGGGCAGGATGGACGCGCCGAGAGCCATGGCGAGGAGTCCGGCGATTGTCATACCCCGGACGCCGAAGCGATCCACCAGGCGGCCCGAGGGCACGCCGGCGATGGCCGCGATCAGCGGCCCCGCGGACATCACGAGTCCAACCCGGGCGGCATCGAGCTGCAATGCGCCGGAGAGATAGAAAGGACCGACGACGAGGGTCGCCATCACGACCGTGGAGACGAGGCTGCTGACGGCGAGGCGGGCGCGGAGCACGGGGTCGCTCAGGATCTCCAGCCGGACAAGGGGCGAGGCCGCGCGCGATTCGACCCGGCCGAAGACACCGATGCCGACGAGGGACGAAAGCAGAAGCGCCCAGTTGAGCCGGCCGAAGTGACCTCGGCCCGCGGTGAGGGCAAGAGCGTAGGCGGCGAGGGTCAGACCGAGCGTGACGGTGCCGGCCACATCGAACGGGGCGCGATCCACGCCGTGCGAGACGCGGTCCAAAGGAAGGCGCCGATAGGCGAGGAGCAGTGCGACAAGACCGAGCGGCACATTGATCAGGAAGATCGAGGGCCAGCCGAAGCCCGCGATCAGGAGGCCGCCCAAAGACGGACCCAGAGCCGTGCCGATCGCGGACATCGTGCCGAGGAGGCCCATGGCGCTTCCAGACTTCTCCTTCGAAACGGTCTCGCCGACCAGGGACATGGTCAGAGCCATCATGATGGCGGCCGCGAGCCCCTGTACCGCGCGCGCCGCGATCAACAGCCGCAGCGTCGGCGAAAGGCCGCAGAGAAGTGAGGCGAAGGTGAAAAGGCCGAGCCCGGTCAGCATCAGGCGTCTTTGGCCGATCAGGTCGCCGAGCCGGCCGACGCTCACGATGAGCGTGGTGATCGCCAGCAGATACGCGAGGACGATCCACTGAACCTCCTGAAAAGAGGCATGGAATGCCACGGCCAGTGTCGGCAGCGCGACGTTGGCGATGCTGGTGCCGAGCGAGGACAGGAGCATGGCCAGAGACAGGATGGCGAGAGACGAGCGGGTCGAAGCGGGCAACTGGAACTCTCCTTTTCTGCGGCTCGGTAGCTCCGAGCTCAGACAAGGTACAGATTCCGCAGGAATGGCGGAAGACGCACCAATTGCACTTGATTAGTGCATCGAACGCCATGTATCTCTAAGTTGCTCTAAAGTAGCAACATGTCGAGCCCGGATTTCAACCTGCTGCTCACTCTCGACGCGGTTCTGACGGAGGGAAACGTGGCTCGCGCCGCGCGGCGGCTCCGCCTCAGCCCATCGGCGATGAGCCGAGCCCTCGCTCGATTGCGCGAGACGACCGGCGATCCCCTCCTGGTTCGAGCAGGGCGAGGCCTCGTACCGACACCGCGCGCGGCCGAGCTGCGGGATCGGGTCGCTCAGCTCGTGCCGGATGTCGAGGCGGTCCTGCGCCCGTCCACCGCACCCGACTTGAGGCTCGTGAGCCGGAGGTTCACGCTGCGGACCAGCGAAGGGTTCGTTGAGAACTTCGGTCCGGCGCTCCTTCGCCGCGCGGCGGAGGAGGCTCCCGGCATTCGCCTCTCCTTTGTGCAGAAGCCCGACAAGGACAGCGCGCCGCTTCGCGACGGGAGTGTCGACCTCGAGACGGGCGTCGTGGCCGGTACGACGGGGCCCGAGGTCCGCACGCGTTCCCTGTTCGCGGACCGCTTCGTCGGCGTGGTGCGGATGGGGCATCCGATCACCGACGGCGAGATCACCGCGGCCCGTTACGCCGCGGGATCGCACATCTCGGTGTCGCGCCGCGGTTTCGCGAAAGGGATCATCGACGAGGCGCTGAACCCGCTGAAGCTCGAAAGGGACATCGTAACCAGTGTGGGTGGCTTCGCAACCGCTCTGGCACTCGCCCGCGCCTCCGATCTGATCGCGACCGTCCCCGAGCGTCATACCGGATGCCTGCGGGACGGCATGCACACCTTCACCCTTCCGATGCCGACGCCCGAGATCACCGTATCGATGATGTGGCATCCCCGGATGCATGCCGATCCCGTGCATCGCTGGCTTCGGGAAGTGATGGTGGAGGTCTGCGCGACCGCGGCCTGATCCCCGCAGATTTCCCCCCGGGGCGGGGCCAATGACGGCGGCCCTGTTGACGCGCGCGGCTCTCGGCCGGGGCCGACATTGCGCCCTAAGGCGGGGCTTGGATCGTGCAGGACTACGGCGAACGAGGGCTCCGATCCAGAGCAAGGGGTTCGCAGCGCGATTCCGCTTGCCGTTCCGCAGCGCGAACCCCGCAGCGCCCCCGACGTGGGCGCAATGTCGGCCCCGGCCCCGTGGATTCGCGCGGCGTCCCCGGCCTCGACCCCCCAAGCCTCGCAATGACGGCCAAGGCCATCACCTGGACGTCACGTGCAGGTAGACGGAGTGGCGGCCGTAGGTTTCATAGAACGGCTTGAACGGGACGCCTTCAATCGAAAACCGGAGTGTCGCTGGATCGCCGGCGACGGAGCGGCTGATATCCTTCGCGTCAAAGGTCACCTTGCGGAAGTCCGTGCGTGCGGCCGGCTCTTCGGCGGCGAGAAGGACGGGGCCGTAGAAGAGGCTCGCGACGTTCGGTTGATCCACGATCGAGTCGAGGCGGAAGCTGAACGGCATCTTCACTTCGATCGTGTCCTGGTCGCGCCAGTCGCGGGAGAGGGTCAGGTAGGACCCGGGTCTCGCTTTGAGAACCTGATCCTTGCCGTTGACCTTCACAGCGAACCCTCGAGTGGCCCAGCCGGGCGTCCGCAGTTTCACGTCGAACCTTCCCGACCCATTGATGATCAGCCGGGTCGTGTCGGCGTAGGGAAAATCGGTGATCTGCTGAACCCTGACTTTGCGCTCGGACCAGGTCAGCGTGGATGGGATGAACAGGTTCACGTACAGCGCGCGGTGATCGGCGCTGCGAAAGTAGATGGTGTCCTGCAGTTTGGTCTGGCTTTCGAGGGCGGTGCCGTTGCAGCAGGTGAAGCCGTTCATGGCCGCGTTGCCGAACTGCTTCCGCGCGCCCGGGTTCAAGGGCACGTGATACGTGTTGCCAGCATCCTCCTCGGCCACGGAGGCGAGGATGTGGTTGTAGAGCGCGCGCTCGTAGTGATCCATGTACTTCGCGGTCTGGTCGTACATGAAAAGCTGACGGTCGAGCTTGAGCAGGTTGTAGGTGGCGCAGGTCTCGTTCTGGCCGCCGGGCGCGAGACCGTTCTCCCACAGGGTGTCGGGCTGGGAAGGAAAACACTCCGCATTATTGGGCGTCTTCGCACCCGCGACCCCGCCGATGCTGTACATGTAGCCATCGTTCACGATGTCCCAGAAGTTCGTCGCGATCTCGTAGTAGGGCATCTCCTTCGTGTCCCGGAAGGTCTCGAGCGCGCCCGTGATCTGCGGGATGTGCTGGTTCGCGTGCTTGCCGCGGATCGTGTCGACGCGCTTCGCGAGGCCGCCGTCCCGGGCGGGGCCGCCGAAGAAAACCGCCGTGTTGTCGAAGAGCTTCGCGGTTTCGAGGAAGCGTCTCTCGCCGGTAAGCCGGAAGAGGCGCGCCATCGCCTCGTTCATGCCGCCATATTCGCCCGCGATGTAGCGGCTCCACATGAAGGCGCGGGTCTCGGGCGGGACGGCACTCAGCCGTGCGTAGACCCAGGCTCCCATCCCTCGCGCGATCTCGAGCGCCTTCTTGTTGCCCGCCACTTCGTAGGCATCGAGCAGGCCCGCGAGGATCTTGTGAAGCGTGTAGTACGGAGCCCAGATCTGGGAGTCCTGCGCGCCATAAGTGGCGCCGTGCTCGAGCATGATGAACTGATCGGGCGGGTAGGCGCTGATGAAGCCCGTCCCCCAGTTCCAGTAGTCGGTGCGAATGGCGCCGGCCCGGAGGTTGGAGTCGTAGCTTTTCCGCCCCGGGCCGATCGGCACCGCGGTTGGATCCGCGACCGAAGGACCGCCGGCCTGGGCGGGTTGACCCGACTTCCTCGACATCGCGTACAGCGTGTCGACCATGTAGTTCATCTTCTTGAGGAACGTCGCCTGCAGGGCCGCGTCGTACCCGGTGCTCGCGTAGGCCTGGGCGATCGCCGACAGGTAGTGGCCGCTCGCGTGCCCTCGGAGCCTCGTCGTCTGGTTGTCCCAACCCTCGAGCGGCGTCGCCCCCTCGGGTTGCGTCTCACCGAAGGTCTCCCTGAAGTTGTAAAGAAAGCTGTCGGGGTTACTCGCCGCGAGACCGCGGATGAATTTGTCGCGGTTCCTGATGAAGGGCGTGTCGCGTCCCTGCGAGTCGCGATCGAGCGCCACGCGGTCGAGCGGAAACGCCTCGACCAGGCGGTCGGGCGGCGTGAACGTGCCCATCCGCACCTTCACGATGACCGTGGCTTTCGGCTCGAAGCGGGTGCCGGGCACACGACCCGAGACGTTGTACGTGCCGGGCTTTCGAACTTCCGAAGTGTCGATGGGAGCGGGCCAGATCACGCGGACCTCGCCCGTTGCGCCACCCGCGAGAGTGGCCGGCACAGTGGGAGGCAGCCGGGGCAGCGTGCCCACCACGGTTTCCACGGAAATGTCGGGAACGTTGACGAGGCTCGAAGCGATGGGCGCTTCGCGAGGAATGTCGGCGGTGGAGATTTCCGGCGGCGTGGGACGCCCGCGCGCCGGCTGTGCGGCGGCGAGGACATTCCGTCTGATCGTGGCCACCGGCTCGTCACCCAGGGCCACGTGGTAGAGACGGATGTCGCGCAGCCGACCGTGGAGGGTCGGAGTGCGGTCGTCTTGTGACCGCCCAAGGAACAGCCGGGTCGCAGACGCACGCGGCAGGAGCTGCGCGAGGGTCACGTCGACGTTCGTCGCCTGCCCCGCTCGCGCGCCATCGATGTAGGTCGTGAGGACCCGGCTCGCGGGATCGAGCACGACCGCGAAATGGATCCACTGGTTTTCGACGACCGGCTTCGCCGCGGTCTCGCCGCGGACCCGACCATCGACCATCGCCGTCGCCCTGAGTCCCTGCGCGTCGACGACGGCGAAAAGGCGCGTCCCCGGCTGACCGAAGTCGAAGATGGGCCCCGACGCGCGCGTGGGCAGGTAAAGCCAACCCACTACGGCGAGGGCGTCCTCCGCAGAAAGGGCCGAAGCAGGTAGTTCCGCATAGCTGCCGTCGCCCGTCAGGAGCAGCGCTTTGCGCGGCCCGTCCTCGACGAACACGGCGCCTGTTCCACTGACCGTCCCGTGAAGCTGATTCCGCGACGAATCTTCAGCGTTCCCGTTGAACGCATAGCGAGCGACAAGGCTGGTTTCCCCGATCCCATCGAGGAACTGATCTCCTCCCTGGATGGCGGTCGCCTCGATACGTCCGGGTTGCGCCATGACGGCCCCCAGGATCGATAGGGCAAGAAACGGTGGGAGAAGGAAACGGTTCATGTCGGCGACTCCAGGCGCAAGTGCGGATCCCTTCCGAGGTTAGCCCGGGACGCGCCGACCTTCACAAGGCGACGGGCCGTGTCGGACCCCCCAAACCCGTCGCGCCGCTGGGGCCGGAGTGAGCCAAACGCACTGTTGCCGGCCGGCGTCGGCCGGACCTACCATCGTTCATGTGAACCCTCGCTTTCGAACGTTGAGGCTTCAACTGAGGGGATTCGCCTTTCTGCTTATCCTCGCTGCGAGCGTCAACGCCCAGGTGCTCACGCTCGATGACGCGCTGGCCCTGGCGCTGAACGGCAACCGTTCACTCCAGATCACCTCGCTCGATGTCCTTAAGGCTGGAGAGCAGGTCGCGCAGGCGAAATCGCACCGGTGGCCCCTTCTGAGCACCTACGCCCAGGCCGGTCGCGCGCTCACGCCCATCGACTTCTGGATTCCCAAGGGGGCGCTCGGCAGCTACCCCGCCACCGGACCGATCCCCGGACAAGCGTCGGTCATTCGCTCACCGGAATCGTTCGGTGGCGTGATCTACGCGTCGGCCGCGCAGCCCTTGACCCCGCTCTGGAAGGTCAGTGTCGGAATCAGCGAGGCCGGCGTCGCAAAGGAGCTGGCCGAGGACAATCTCAAGGAGAAGAGGCGCGACCTCGCCTACCAGGTGAAGGAGAGCTACTACCAGATCGTTGAGACCCAGTCCCGGATCCGCAGCGCCCGCGAGGCGCTCACCTACCTGAGCGAGCTCGAAGGTCTCGCCGTGCGCAATCTCGAGAAGGAGGTGGTGCTCAGGTCGGACGTCCTCACTGTGAAGGCGAGGCTCAGCCAGGCGCGCTACCAGCTCGTGGTCCTGGAAGATGCCGTCACTTCTCAGATGGAGGCGATGAACCGGCTCATCGGGCGCGACCTCGAGATGAGATTCTCGGTGGAGGAGCTGCCTCCACCCGCCGAGGAGATCGACCTCGAGACGGCCCGCCGATCCGCGGCCGCGCAGCGTGCGGAAGTCCGCCGCGCCGCGCTACAGGCGAAGAAGGTGAACCTAGACATTCAGCGTCAGCGAGCGGAGTACGTTCCTGACATCAGCCTGTCCGTCTCCTATCTTTCCTTCGGCAACATCAGCTTCGTCCCCAGGAACGTGTTCTCCGTTGGACTCTCGCTCCAATGGCAGCCCTTCGACTGGGGCCTCAGGAAGCACAGGATGGCAGAGCTCGAAATCGCCTCGCGGCAGGCCGCGTTGTCGTCGCAGGAAGCCACGCAGATCGTATGGCTCGACGTCAACATGAAGTACCGGAAGCTCATGGAAACGCGCGCGCTTCTCGATAGCCAGGCCGCGGCCCAGGAGACAGCGCGGGAGAAGCTGCGAGTGCTCACCCATCAATACGCGCAAGAGGCGGTCCTTCTCGCCGACCTCCTTCAACAGCAGGCGGCGCTCGCCGAGGCGGACAGCGCGTACCACCAGGCGCTCTCCGCCTACTGGACGGCCAGGGCCGGCTTCGATCGCGCGGCAGGAAGGAACTAGATCGTGCGGCGAATCGGCATCCTCGTCTCGTTGATTCTCCTCAACGGCGCCTGTGGGAGGGCGGAACTCCCGGCCGCGGTGATCCCGGCGGTGCGAGCGGGGCTGGTGGAGGAAGTGCAGCCGCAAGGGGTGGAGCGCTACTCCGCCACCATCGCGCCCATTGAGCAGATCGATCTGGTCTTCAAGTCGACGGGAGTCGTTGAGCGCATCGCTCAGGTGCGGGGCGCCGACAGTCGGCTGCGAGACGTGCAGGCGGGAGACAAGGTAGCAAAGGGAACCGAACTCGCCGCGGTCCGCGCCCGCGACTACGAGCAGAAACTCGAACAGGCGCAGGGCCTGGTTGGGCAGGCGGAGGCCCAACTCGCGCAGGCGGAGGCGAGCGCGCGTCAGGCGACTCTCGACTTCGAGCGGACTCGGGCGCTCTTCGAATCGGCCAGCGTGACGAAGCCGCAGTTCGATCAGGCTCAATCCAGGTTCGACTCGGCCGGCGCCGCGGTGCGGGGCGCCCAGGCGGCTCTCTCGTCCGCCCGCGCGTCGGCCGACCAGGCGAGCCTCGCGCTTCGGGACGCCACCCTGCGGGCGCCCCTCTCCGGCTGGATCACCGCCCGCAACATCCAGAGGGGCGGCATGACGAGCGGCTCCTCCCCCGCCTTCAGCATGATGGACAGTCACCTGGTGAAGGCCGTCTTCGCCCTGCCCGACGTAAGCCTGAAAGGAGTGCGGCTGGGCCAGCATCAGTCCGTTGTCCTCGACGCCGCCCCCGCGCCGCTCGAGGGTGTCGTCACCTCCATCGCGCCCCAGGCCGACCCGAAAGGCCGTGTGTTCCTCGTCGAAGTCACGATCGCGAATACCGCGGAGAGCGTGAGGCCGGGCATGATCGGAACGCTTCTTTTCGGTTCGCCGGAGAGGCCGCTCCGTCTCGTGATTCCGCTCGCCGCGGTTGTGAAGTCGCCCGCCCGCCCCGATGGTTTCGCGGTCTTCCGGGTCCGCGAGCGTGATGGGAAAGCGTTCGCGGAGGCCCAGGACATCCAGATCGGGGACACTTACGGCAACGCCATCGAGGTCACGTCCGGACTCGCGAAGGGCGACCGCGTCGTCGTCCTCGGCGGCTCGCTTCTGCGCAACGGCCAAGAAGTCCGGCTGCTGCCCTAGGACCAGGAAGACGGTGCCGCGACTCACCGACGACGAACGCATCCGGTCGACGCGCAACACGTCACGGTACTTCGTCGAGCATCGTCAGGTGGCGTGGGCCGCGCTGATCGGAGTCTTCGTGTGGGGCGTCTTCGGATACCGGGCCATGCCGCAGCGCAAGGACCCGGAGATCCCGGTCCGGGTGGCGGTGGCGTCGTGCCTGTGGCCGGGCGCTTCGGCGCAGGAAGTCGAGCAGCTCATCACCCGCCCCATCGAGCGCACCATCGCGCAGAACAAGACCGTCCATCCCGTGGGCCCCGCGGCTTTCGGCATCCGGTCGATCTCGCTGCCCGGCTCGTCCTTCGTCTACGTGCAGCTCTCCGAGCAGACCGACGACAGCCGCACCCAGTTCAGCGACATCAATCTCAAGCTGTCCGCCCTGAACGGTCAGCTACCGGCGGGCGCGGGCACGATCCAGTTCCAGAGCGACTTCGGCGACACCGCGGCGATCATGATGACGGTCGCGAGCCCGCCCGTGGACGATCTCGAACTGGAGATGCGGGCGCGATCCGTTGAAGACGCCATCAAAACGGTGCGGGCGTCTTCCGCCACGAGGCTTCCTCCGGTGAGTCTCGTGTACGCCTATCCGCTCTCGTTGTCGGAGGCCGCGGTGGCCGAAGTGACGGAAGACTTCCGCCGCAGGGCCGAGGACGCCCGCATGCTCGAGGGCGCGCGCGTCATCACCGGCCGCGGCTTCAGCGGCGTCAATGGGGGCACGAGTTACGACGACGCCCGGCTGCTTGAGTTCCTCAAGCGCTACATCGACACCCGGCTGCAGGCCTCCGAATTCGATCCGGATGTCTCGCCCCCCGTCATCATTCGAGACGTCTCCGAGACGCGTGCCCGGCTCGCCACCGCGGCGGGGTCGAAGTATTCCTACGCGCAGCTCGACAACTTCACCGATCTCATCAGCCGCGCGCTTCTGGGCGTGCCCGAAACGTCGCGCGCCGAGAGGAAGGGCGTGCTGCCCCAGGCCGTCTATCTCGACTACTCGCAGGAGCGCATGGCGGCCTACGGCTTCCAGGAGGGCGACCTCGGCCGACTGCTCAACGCGCGCAACATCACCCTTCCCGGCGGCTCGATCGAGGCGGGCGGACGCGAGGTTCAGCTCGACCCCTCGGGGCGATTCGACAGCGTCCGCGCCATCGGCGACGTGGTGGTGGGCGCGGCGGGGCCGGGCGCGCCCGTCTACCTACGCGACCTCGTGAAGATCAGCCGCGGCTATCAGACTCCGGCCAGGTACCTCAACTTCTATTCGTGGACCGATTCGAAAGGCGCGATTCAACGCAGCCGGGCCATCACCCTCGCCGTGTACATGAGATCGGGCGAGCAGATCCAGAAGTTCGGTGCATCGGTGGACCTCAAGCTCGCGCAGGTGCGGGCCGCGCTGCCTCCGGACCTGATCATCGCCCGGACCTCCGACCAGCCGACCCAGGTGAGGGAGAGCATCCAGCTCTTCATGCAGGCGCTGTATGAAGCGATCGCCCTCGTGGTCCTCATCGCCCTCGTGGGCTTCTGGGAATGGAGATCCGCGCTGCTGATGGCGATCTCCATGCCGGTCACCCTGGCCATGACGTTTGGAATGGTTCATCTCCTCGGCGTCGATCTCCAGCAGGTATCGATCGCGACGCTCATCATCGCTCTCGGCCTGCTCGTGGACGATCCGGTGGTCGCAAACGACGCGATCAAGCGCGATCTCTCCGCCGGACTGCACCCGCGAGACGCCGCCTGGCTCGGCCCAACGAAACTGGCGCGGGCGATCCTCTACGCCACCTTGACGAACATCATCGCGTACCTGCCCTTCCTCATGATCAAAGGCAACACGGGCGATTTTCTTCACAGCCTGCCCATCGTGATGACCGCGGCCCTGATCGCCTCGCGAATCGTCTCCATGACCTTCATCCCGCTCCTTGGTTACTACCTGCTGCGCGCGCCGAGAAAGGCGGAGCCCACCCTCGCCGAGCGTCGGCAGTCAGGTTTCTACGGCGCGTATTACCGGCTGGCGCAGACCGCGATCGAGAGGAGGTGGGCGGTGCTGGCGCTCTCCCTGGTCTTCCTGATCGGCGGGGGTCTCATGGCCACGAGACTCAAGACTCAGTTCTTCCCCGAAGATCTCCAGTACTGGTCGTACGTGGACGTTTGGCTGCCGAACGATGCGCCTCTCTCCCTCACGAACGAGACCGCGAGGCAGACCGAGCAGACCATCCGACGAGTCCTGAACCAATTCGAGCGCTCGCACCCGGCGGGAACTTCCCTCCTCACCTCGCTGACCACGTTCGTCGGCGGAGGCGGTCCGCGATTCTGGTTCGCGACCTCGCCCGAGCAGCAGCAGCGCAACTATGCGCAGGTGCTCATCCAGCTGAGCGACAAGGAGGTCACGGCGAGGATCGTCAAGCCTCTGCAGGCGGCTCTCTCCGCCGAAGTCGCCGGGGCACACCTCACCGTTCATCAACTTCAGACGAATCCGGTCGAGTTCCCTCTCGAGGTGCGCATCTCGGGCACGTCCGACGTCGACCCGACACGCGAGGCCGAGGACATCGCGAATCTCCGGCGGCTCGCGGGCGAGGTGCAGGACATCTTCAGCAGAGCGCGCGGCGTTCAGGTGGTGCAAAACGACTGGTTCGAGGAGAGCCCCGAGGTAAAGCTGAAGATCGACGCCGACCGGGCGAACCTCGCCGGCCTGACGAATCGCGACGTGGCGATGAGCGCGGCCGGCGCCATCAACGGAACCACGGTCACCGCGTTCCGCGAGGGGAATCAGCAGATTCCCGTGATCGCCCGCCTGCGTGCGCCCGAGAGGGCGCAGCTCTCGGACCTGCAAAACCTCTACGTCTTCTCGGGCCAGAGCACGCAGCGACTTCCTCTGCGATCGATCTCCAGGGTGCAGAACGTGATGGAGACCCAGAGGATCCGTCGGCAGGAGCACTTCCGGACCATCGGCATTCACGCCTATCCGCAGCCGGGCGTGCTTCCATCCGAGGTGCTCAAGGCTCTCGCTTCGAGGCTCAGGGAGTTCGAACGCGACCTGCCCCCCGGCTATCGAATGCAGATCGGCGGAGAGAAGGCGAAACAGGAAGAGGGATTCGACAATCTGGCCGTGGTTCTGCTCGTGTCCATGCTGGGGATCTACGCGGCGCTCCTCCTCCAGTTCAACAACGCGATCAAGCCTCTGCTGGTGTTCGCGGCCACCCCGTACGGAGTGGTGGGCGCGATCCTGGCGCTGTGGGCCACGGGCACGCCGTTCGGGTTCATGGCGTTCCTCGGCATCGCGAGCCTCATCGGCGTGATCGTGAGCCACATCATCGTGCTCTTCGATTTCATCGAGGAGATGCACGAGGCGGGCGAACCGTTCCGTCAGGCCATGGGCGATGCCGGCATCGAACGACTGCGCCCGGTCATCATCACCGTCGGCGCCACGATCCTCGCCCTCTTCCCTCTCGCGAGCCACGGCGGCCCGCTATGGAAGCCCTTGTGCTACGCGCAGATCGGCGGCCTCGGAGTGGCGACCTTCATCACCCTGCTGCTGGTGCCGGTTTTCTACAGCATCGCGGTGCTGGACCTGAAGATCGTCAAGTGGAGGGGAGAATCGATCTCTTGAACGCCCGGACGTGATGATGCGCCACGCCCTTGCGCGCGTCGGGAGCATGAGAGTACTTTCCCTGCCTATGCTCCGATCCTCGACCTTCGCGCCTTTCGCTCTCCTGCTCCTTGCCGCCCCCGCTGCGCGCGCCCAGGCGCCGCGTCCCGTGAACCTCACGGGCACCGTGGTGGTGGTGAATCAGCAGTCCGACTCGATCACCCTCATCGACCTCAGGAAGATGGAGGCCTATCGTCACGTGGCGGTGGTCGGCGGGCCGCACGAGGCCGCGGCCTCGCCCGATGGGCGGTCGGTGCTCGTCACGAATTACAACAAGCAGGGCGTCGGGCAGCAGAAGACGCTGAGCCTCATCGCCCTGCCGAGCGGGGAGACCATCAAGACCATCGACCTGGGCGAGTACCGCGCGCCACACGATGTGCGCTGGGTCGATGCGACTCACGTGGTGGTGACCGCGGAGGGCAGCCAGGCCCTGCTCCTCGTGAATGTCGAATCGGGCGCCGTGGAGCGCGTCTTCCGCACGAACCTCGCGGTGTCCCACATGCTGGCGCTCACCAGGGACCACTCGCGCCTCTATTGCTCGAACATGCGCGACGGGAGCGTTTCCGCCTTCGACTTCAAGACCGGCGAGAAGATCAAGGACGTGAAGACGGGCAAGGAGAGCGAGGGCGTGGGCGTCACCCCCGACGGCCGATGGGTGTGGACGGGCAACCGGGCGGAAGACACGATCTCGATCATCGACACGAAGACCCTTGAAGTCGCCAAGCGGATTCCCTCTCCCGGGTTCCCCTACCGCGTGCAGTTCACGCCCGATGGGACGTTCGCCCTGGTGCCGCACGCGCAGGCGTCTTCGCTGGTCGTCGCGGACGTGGCCACCCAGAGCCTCGTGAAGTCGATCAAGCTCGGCCTTACCAAGGTCGCGGAGCCGTCGACCGCGGGCGTCTTCCCCCATCCTGACAACCGGCACGCCTTCGTCACGGTCCGGAACGACAACTCGATGGTGGTGCTGGACCTCAAGACCGGCGAGACGCTCGGCCGGGTCGAAGTCCAGAATTCGCCCGACGGTGTCACCTACTCCCCCGTTCAGCGCTAGCGGGCGAATCGTCTAGGCCTCGCGGTCCCTCACTCCAAGGAGGTAGAGGATGCCGTCGAGACCCATGGTCGAGATGGCCTGGCGGGCTCCCGCGCGGACGAGCGGCTTGGCTCGAAAAGCGATGCCGAGACCGGCGAGGCGCAGCATCGCGAGATCGTTGGCGCCATCGCCCACCGCGATCACCTGATCCATGGAGAGTCCTTCCGCGCGCGCGATCTCCTCAAGATAGTAGGCCTTCCGCGCGCCATCCACGATCTCGGTTCGCACTTCTCCGGTCACGACGCCATCCGCGACGTCGAGCTCGTTCGCGTGCAGGTAGTCGATGCCCAGGCGGCGCTGCAGTTCACGGCCCATGAACGTGAAGCCTCCCGACAGGATCGCGGTCTTGTAGCCGAGCTTCCGCAGCGTGGAAATGAGCCGCTCCGCGCCGTCCATGAGGGGCACCCTGTCGATCACCTGCTGAAGCGCGCTCGCCTTCAGTCCCTTGAGCAGGGCGACGCGGCGGCGGAAGCTCGCCTGGAAGTCCAGCTCGCCGCGCATGGCCGCCTCCGTGATCGCGGCCACCTGGTCGAAGACGCCTCCAAGCCGGGCCAGTTCGTCGATGACTTCGGCGCCGATGAGGGTGGAGTCCATATCGAAGGCGACAAGCCTCCGATTGCGGCGGAAGACGGTGTCGTGCTGGAACGCGACATCGATGTCGAACTCATGGGTCAGGGCCATGAGCGCCGCTCGCATCTCGTCCTCGCTCGAAAGATCCCCCGATGCCGACAGCTCCACGCACACACGCCCGGCCCCGTCCGCCTGGAGCGGGGTACGCCCGGAGAGCCGGTCGATTCGATCGATGTTGAGGCCGACGGTCGCGATGACCCCGCTCACCGCGGCCAGATGCGCGGCGTCGAGCGCCGGGCCCAGCACGCTCACGATGTAGCGGCCCTTGGCCTGCCCCTTCACCCAGGCGTCGTACTCCTCGGACGAGATCGCGGTGAAGTGGATCCGCACGCCGATCTCGTGCGCCTTGAGCAGAAGCTCGGTGAATAGCGACGACGATTTCATCTCGTCGGTGAGCTCGACGAGCATGCCGAGTGCGAGGCTGTCGTGAATCACCGCCTGGCCGACGTCCAGGATGCGCGCGTTCGAACGGGCCAGAATGGCTGTGAGCGAATGAGTGAGGCCGGGGTGATCGTGGCCGGTGACGTCGATCCGAAGCACACGGGTGTGGGGCAGGGTCGGCATGGGCCGCGGATTATCCGTCAGGGGGGCGTGCGGGGGCCTTCACGCCGTGGATAGAGTAGGCGCGCCAGTTTCCTGGCTTCAAGGAAGGAGTTGTCCATGTCAACCGCGCTCTTCGATCTCTCCGGCAAGGTGGCGCTCGTCACCGGCGCGACCCACGGCATCGGGATGGCCATCGCCACGGGCTTTGCCCGGGCGGGGGCGAAGATCTGCGTGAACGACCTTTCGGATGAGAAGCTGGAGGCGTGCCGGAAGGAATATGCCGCGCGGGGCATCGAGGTCTTCACCTTGAGGTTCGACGTCACCAGCGAAGCGGACGTGGACCGCGGCGTCGGCGAGATCGAGAAGGCGGTGGGGCCGATCGACATCCTGGTGAACAACGCCGGCATTATCAAGCGCATTCCGATTCTCGACATGAAAGTCGACGAGTTCCGGCAGGTGATCGAGGTCGATCTGGTGGCTCCTCTCATCGTCTCCAAACGCGTCGCGCGCCGGATGATCGAACGGCGGGCCGGGAAGATCATCAACATGTGCTCGATGATGAGCGTGTACGGCCGCCAGAACGTGAGCGCCTACGCCTCGGCCAAGGGAGGCCTCAAGCTCCTCACCCAGAACATGTGCTGCGAATGGGCCCGGCACAACCTTCAGGTGAACGGCATCGGCCCCGGCTACATCGCGACCTCACAGACCGAGCCGATCCGCGTCGATGGTCATCCCTTCAATAACCTGGTCATGACCCGCACGCCCGCGGGGCGCTGGGGCGAGCCCGAAGACCTCGTGGGCGCGGCGCTCCTCCTGGCCTCGAAGGCCGGCGACTACATCAATGGGCAGGTGATCTACGTGGACGGCGGCATCCTGGCCAATTTCGGTTACGTCGAGGGCGAGAACAAGGCCGGCTGATGCGGTGAGCGCGCGTCCCAGGCGCCGGCATGCGCTCGGGACGTTCTCAGGCAATCCGGGCGGCGGCCTCGCGGCTCAGGCCGGATAGGTTCATCTCGATCCGCCGCCGGGCGGCGGGAATCAGATTGAGGGTTCTCAGTGCCGCGTTTCTCACGAGGCGCCGGGGCGCGCCCTTCATTACCGCCATGTGGGTCAGGCGACCCGTGAGCCCGAGCACCTGCTGGGCGGCCGGTCGCCGGAGTGTCTCGTACTTGTCGAGATGCCCCTCCTCGCGCCGCCCCGACAACACGTCGGCCAGGATCTGGCCGAGGACGCAGGCGTCCACGAGGCCGGTGTTCATCCCCTGCCCCCCGGCCGGGCTGTGCACGTGCGCGGCATCGCCCATCAGGAAGAAGGGGCCCCGGCGATAGCGATCAGCGACTCGATGATGGAGGCGAAACCGGGAACTCCAGTGCACCGCGGATACCCGCCCGCCGTCGCGGGAAGGGCCGCGGGCATCGAGCAGGGCCTGGATGTCCGCGACGCCGGGCCTTTCCGGGGCGCGTTCGAGAGTCGCAACGACCCGGTAAGCCCCCGAGGGAAGTGGCGCCACCACCACGAGCCCCGCGGGAGAGAAGAAGAGCGTGACTTCGCCTCTTCCCTTCCCCCATTCCATCTCCACATCGGCGAGCACGAACGATTCCTCGTAGGAAGTGCCGGAGAAGCCGATGCCAGCGGTCTGCCGGACCAGGCTGTGCATGCCGTCGCCCCCGACGACGAAGCGGGCGTGAACCGTCCTTCGCCCCTCGCTGGAGACAAGCGACGCGGTGACCCCCCGCGGCGTTTCGCTCAGGGAATCCACGGTGACTCCTCGTTCGACGCGGCCGCCGGCTTCAGCCAGCGTCTCGGCGAGCAGGGCCTCCGTCACGTCCTGCGGGAGCATGAGGAGGCCAGAGTGCTTCGACGGAAGGGAATCGAATCGGAGCCGGAGCAGCGCGGAATCGCGGTCCCACAGGCTGAACCGGTAGAGCGTAAGCCCCCGCTCGGCGAGCCGGCCGGAGACCCCCAGAGTCTCCAGCACGTCGAGCGTGTGGGCATGAATCACGGCGGCCCGGGAGGTGTTCAGCCCGGCCTCGAGCTTGTCCGCGAGGAGCATCGAGATGCCCGAACGCTGCAGCATCGAGGCCAGCGCGAGTCCGGTGGGGCCGGCGCCGACGATGAGGACATCCACGGTTAGAGGGTCGCCGGTGGCGAGGGTAAGGAGAGGTCTTTGGGTCATGCGAGCTTCTTTCGGTTGAGGGCGGAACCGCCCTTGGTTGGTGACGGAGCGGGGAGGGGGACGATGTTCACTGCGGGTTGGAGTGAGGGGAGGCGGCCGGGTCGTGGCCGCCAACGCCCTTCAGGGACCGGAATTCGAGACCGCGGATGTAGGCGGAGCATGGGGACTCGAGAAGAGCCCGCATGACTGCGCCGGGTGACTGCCCCTTGGCTGGGCGGCCGACGAACTCCACGGTGGCCGCGTTCTCGTCGCGGGCGCTGATCCTCGCAAGCCGCCAGACCCCGCCAGTCGCCTGCAGGCAGTCGCCAACGTGAAACTGACCGGGCGAAACCGGGGCGATCTCCACAATGAGCGCAGCGTTCAGCTTCTTGGCGCCGGGCTCCCGCGAGAGGACGGCGAAATGGGCGAGGCGGCGCTGTTGTTCGATGATGGAGTCGATTCGCGCCTGATTCGAGTCGAGTGCTCGCCTGCCCTCCTTGTCGAAGCGGCTTTGATCCGTGGCTTCCTCGTCGGGAGAGTCGCGGGAGAGCTCGTCGAGGGCTCGCGTGACCTTGTGTCGCCAGGTGAGATAGAGCGTGCCGGTCATGATGAGAGAGGTCCACACGGCGCTCGTGTAGAGGCGGGCGCCGCAGGCGATACCGATGGCGATGGCGAGGAACACGTAGACCGCGTCCCGCGCGTCGTCCAGGCTGTTGCGGAAGCGGACCGCGCCCACAACGCCGGCCAGGCCGAAGGCGCGGGCCAGGTCCCCCGAGATCAGGGTGATCACGGCGGTGACCACCATGCTTAGAAGCACGATCGTCTGCGTCAGGGCCGGGTCGAAGCGCTTCTTCTCGCGCGTGATCCGGTGAACCAGAGCGACGGGAAGGCTGAACAGGAACGCATACAGCAGCGAGAACGCGGTATTGAGAGCGGTGTCCACCTCGGAGGCGGCATTCAGCACCTGCTGAACGCCCGAGGTGAGCTTTGGAAAGGCGCTCAGGTCGAACCTCGAGGTGAGGTCGATCGCGATCGCTCTCGTGGCAAACAGCAGCGCGAAGAGGGCGGCGAAGTACGCGAACAGGTGACGCCCATGAAGCCGGTCTGGCCTGATGGCTGGACGGGGCGCGCGACCCGGGCGAGGCGCTTCCGCCGGGGACGCAACTGACGGCAAAGGCCGTGGATCGGCCGAAGGCGCCGAGACCGACTGGATGGCTGATTGCATGAGGTTTTCTCCCACTCGCTCCTTTCCTGGATCGACGCGTCGCGTCACCGGAAAGGAACTTTCCCGCCACACCGCCGCAGGCGGCAGTGAGCGAACGTGACCAAGCCGTGAGCTTTCATGCATCTCACGGCTCCTCACGAGCTTCCGTCCCCGCGGGTTGCGCCGTCGGGACGGCGAACCGGGGCCGTGCCCGTGGATCGCCTCAACCCAGGAACACCGCGCCGCCTCTCGACTTTTCGCGCACCCGGGGCGCCGAGGAGATTCGGCGGGCGGCGCTCGAGCGGGCCGTGCCGGTCCCGCGGTACCCGGGCTCGATCCGGCCGGTCCTGTCCGGTCCCCTGGTCAGGGCCTGGGAGGCAGATTCATCCGCGCGACCAGCGCCCGGAAGCGCGGATCGTCGCGAAGCGGTTCGAAGATGGGATCCACGCCCAGGGTGCTCGCGAGGAGGACTCGGTCCGTGACGCTCTCTTCAAGGAACTGGAACGCCCGCCCGAAGTCGGCCATGCCCACGTACGCGTAGGCGAAGGCGAGCGGCGGTACATAGCGCTCGCCCGAGAGGCGCTGCAGGCGCGCCACGTGCCGCTCCGCTTTCGTACGCTTCCCGCAGCGGAAGCTCGCTGCGGCCAAGACGCCGAGGTGGAGCGGCCGGGGCTCGTGCTCCGCTCCCGGGGAAAGCACCTCTATGGCATCCACCGCCCTCCCTGCGCGGAGATGGACGAGCGAGGACACGAAACTCGCATCCGCGAACACCGGCTCGATGGCGAAGGCTCGAGCCAGCTCGGTTCGCGCGCGGCCATCATCGCCTTGGAGGTAGTACAGGTAGGCGAGCCGTGAATACACCGCGGGCACCAGCGGATTCAGCCGAAGAGCCCGGGCGAGGCTCGCCTCCGCTTCCTCAAACCGGCCGAGCCGCGACGTCACCATGCCGAGCCACGAGTGGGTCGCGAAGTCGGCGGGCTGGAGCGAAATGGCGTGCAGAAGGCGGCGCTCACTCTCCTTCCAATCGAAGTCGAAGTGGGCGCTGATTCCCCCAAGCACGGCCCAGGCATCGGCGGAGTCCGGATCGAGGCGAACCGCTTCCTCCGCGCTGCGGCGCATCTCGCCCTCCACGGCCCGCCCCGCCACCGCCCCGAAGACGGAAAGGGCGGCGAGCGTGGCGGCGAGGCCCGAATACGGCGCGGCGTAGGCGGGAGAAGCCCGGATCAGTGCCCGGAACTGATCGAGGGCCAGGGCGAGGCTCGCGGTGTCCTGCTTGTGAGTGAGGGCAAGGGCTCGCAAATGGGCGCTGTAGGTCTCGATATCCGGGGGTTCTATGGGCTCCCGCCGCCTGGGAAGACGCACGCTCAGGGTCCTCGCAATAGCGGAAGAGATCTCCGCCTGCAGGGCGAAAACGTCTCTCAGCTCGCGGCGATAGGTCTCGGACCACAGATGGTAGCCGCGGATCGCATCGATCGCCTGCGCGGTGATGCGCAGCTGGTTCCCCGCCTTGCGAACACTGCCTTCCACCACGATGGTCGCGCCCAGCCGGGCGCCGACCTCGCGCACGTCCATGGCCTTTCCCTTGAATTGAAAGGCGGAGGTACGGGCGACCACGTCGAGCTCCTCGACCGTGGTCAGGGCGTTGATGATCTCCTCGGTGATGCCATCGCAGAAATAGTCCTGGTCCGGTTCCGGGCTCATGTTCACGAAGGGCAGGACGGCCACACTCGCATGCCGCCCCTTCTCCGTCGCCGCCAGGGACGGGTGGACGCCCGGACTTGCGGGCGTCAAGGCGCGGAAGGTCGGCACATAGCTCCCCGGACGAAGCCCGATGAGCACGGGATCGCCCGAGCCGCTCCCCTCGTAGTAGGTCTTGAGCTTGGCCCTGAGGCGGCGGGCCTCGACCCGAACGATGGAGTCGATGTTGGGGTCGTAGGTCTCGTCCCGGTCGAAGACCTCGACTGCGACCACGTATTCCTTCAGCCGATCGACTTCCCTGTCGAGGCTCCGCTCCACGATGAAGCGAAGGAAACGACAGAGGCGTTGCGATGCCACGAACGTGTCGCTTTCGAGGATCCTGCGGAGCTGCGCCCTGACGTCATCCACAGACACCGCCGCCGGTCCCGCTTCGCCTGCGCCCTGCATGTCAGGAGGTTATCGTCGCCGAGTTCGGATCTTCAATCGGGCAGATGGTTTCTGCCCCGCTGGTGGCTCTCCGGTCAGCGTCCCCCTGGACCCGGTCGCGGCCGCGACAAATCAGGGCGGGCTCGGCCCTCAGTGTGCGCGATTGGGATCTCGCGTGCCGGAATCGGACGGAATCGGCCTCCGGAGCGGGCACGGAGGCTGGCCCGAGTGTTGCTGTCAGAGCCGTCAATATGCAGACACTCGCTCTCGACATACGTACCGCCTTACGGTTCCTTCAGCGCCGGGCCGCGGCCTCGGCGGTCATCGTCCTTACCCTCGCTCTCGCTCTCGCCGCCAATGGCGCGGCTTTCGCGGTCCTGAAGGCATTCCTGCTGTCGGACCTTGGCGTCCCGGAGGCGAGCCGGCTGCACGTGATCTCTCAAACCCAGAAGGGCGCCGCCTTCCTCGACGCCTGGCCCAACTACCAGATGCTCCGGGAGCACGTGACGACCTTCGAAAACGTCGCGGCCGTCCTCCAGGCGGACGTCAACTGGGTGCACGGGGAGGAGACACGACAGGTTTCGGCCGCGCGCGTCACCGCGAGCTTCTTTCCCACCATGAAGGTGTCACCCCGGCTGGGTCGGGAAATCGCCGCGAACGAACAGGGGCCGAATCCGGCGCCCGTGGTGGTGATCAGCGACCGAATGTGGCGGAACTCCTTCGCGAGCGCCCCGGATGTCATCGGAAGGACCATGGCGCTGAACGGGGCTCCGCACACGATCGTGGGGGTCATGCCTCGAGGCTTCGCCCTGCCGCCCGACATCGACGCCTGGCTGCCTTTCGATCTGCCGCAGGACGCTTGGACGCGAATCGTGGGAGCTCGCCAGTTGTTCGTCTTCGGCCGTCTGGCGCCGGGCCGCACTCCGGCCGACGCGCAGGAGGAACTCAAGGCCTTCGGCCGTCGCGCGGAAGAAGCGAGCGTGGCGAACAAGGACTGGAGCTACCTCTCCCAGCCGGTGCGCTCCTACTATCTGAGCGGCGCGGACGACACCATCCTTCTCGTCCAGGGCGGCGCCTTCGTCCTGCTCCTGCTCGCGGTCACGAACCTCTCCTCACTCCTCCTTGCCTGGGCAGCCGAGCGTGAACGGGAGACCGCCGTTCGTCTCGCCCTGGGAGCCGCGGCGAGGGACATCGCCAGACAGCACGCCGTGCAAAGCGTGCTCCTCACGCTGGCCGGCGGCGGGGCCGGACTGTTCCTGGCCCAGGCAGCCGTCCCGCTGCTCCGCGCACTCAACCCCACGCCGACCCTTTCATTCTTCCTCGATCAACTGCGGGTGGATCCGTCGGTGGTCGCGTTCACCCTGCTCATCGCCGCCGTCGCAGGGGGTCTGGTGGGACTGGTGCCCCTGCGGCAGTCGCGACGAACGGATCTGGCGAGCCCGTTGAAGATGGAGTCGCGGGGAGGGACGGCCACCCGGTCGGCCCTCCTCTGGCAGAGAGCCATGGCAGTCAGCCAGGCCGCGATCACCGTGATGGTCCTTTCGGCAGCGGCGCTCTCCGTCGCGAGCTTCCGCGCGGTCCGCGGCGCCGACCCCGGCTACGCCACGGATGGGCGCGGCGTGTTCCGGATTCAACTGCCCGACAACGACTACAAGGATGCGGCGGCCCGCGCCGCGTTCATGCGCAGCTTCCTCGATCACCTGTCGCGCGAGCCCGAACTCGTGGAGTTCGGCGCGACGAGCACTCTGCCATTCGGCGATATCCCCGCGGGCTCGGCGCTGACCGTGGAGCAGGAGAACGGAGAATTCACCACGGAGCCGCGGATCTTCGGATATCGGCGGGTCACTCCCGGCTACGCGCGAACGATGGGCATACCTCTCATCGAAGGGCGTCCTCTTTCCGCGGAAGACGCGGAGGACCGCCCGACCGTCGCTCTCATCAGCAAGTCGCTGGCCGACCGGTACTGGCCGGGAGGCACGGCCGTGGGCAAGAGATTCCGGCGCTCCTCGCCGGGGCAGCCACCGCTCGAAATCACCGTGGTGGGCGTCGTCTCCAGGGTGCGCGACACCGGGAATGCCGAGGCCGCGCGGACCGGTGAGACCATCTATATCCCATACGCCCAGAACCCCATGCGGAAGTTCAGCGTGGTCGTGAAGGGCCGTGGCGGGGTCGATGCCGCCATCGCCGCCGGCGTTCATGCGCTTCGCGCCACCAGCCCGGGCCTCGCCGCATACGGTCTGACCACGACGGAGCGCCTGGCCTACGAAGCCAACGCCGTGCCGCGCCTCCAGATGGCGCTGCTGTCGGCCTTTGCTCTGGTGGCGGTGGGTGTGGCGCTGCTCGGCTCCTATGGCGTCATGAGTCAGCTGGTCGCGAACCGCAGCCGGGAACTCGCCGTGCGTCTGGCCGTCGGGGAAAAGCCCGGCGGTGTGTTGCGGCTCGTCCTCGGGCAGAATGCGCGCCTGGCCGGTGCGGGCGCCATGATCGGCGCCGCCGCCGCATGGCAGGGAGGCAGGCTCTTACAGGCGCTCGTGACCGGAGCCGATGCCCGGGCGCCCTGGACGTACCTGGCCGCGGCCGCGCTCACCGTCGGGCTCACACAGCTTGCCGGGCTGGTTCCCGCTCGCCGGGCCGCGGCGACGAACGTG
>JAIBCN010000121.1 GCA_019694155.1 Vicinamibacteria bacterium
TTCAGGTTGGTCATGTCGCCCGCGACCCGGGTTCCGGCGTCCACGAAGAGGCCGACCAGCAGGCCGACCGCGACGATGAAACTCGCGAGCAGCAGCCCGAACTTGAAGGAAAGCGAGAAACGCGACATGCGGTGCCTCTGGGCCCTGGGGCGCGCCGGCTCTCAGTTGGAGATGTCGAGGACCTTCACGCGGTCATCGACCGCGGAGGCTTCGACCACGCCGATGGCGCCCGGCTGCCGGGCCACGAAATCCAGGAGCTGATCGTGATTCCTGAACACCTTGGGCACGGCGCCGCCCCCCGAGAAGAGCAGCCTCTTCCAGTACGCGCGGAACTGGCTGACGCTCTTCTTCAGGGTTCCCGATAGGAACAGCTCACCCGGGGCGCTCTCTTCTTCGGGCATCACGGGCACGATGCGCGTTCCGGAGTCCCAGAGAGTCTTCTTTCCGAGGAAGATGCGGGTGAGATCGTCCGTGGTGAGAGAGGCGAGCTTGTTCTCCTTGTTCACCACCACCCGAAGCGAGCGATCGACGCCCTGGGCCGACACCAGGCCCGGCCAGAGCGCGCACCAGGCCAGGAGCGCCCAGGCCGCGAAACGCAGTTGACGGATCCCCATCCCTAGAATCCCAGCACCAGGGCGGCCTTGAACTCGTGGTAGCCCCGGCCCGGCAGGCTGGCCAGAGTGGACTTGGCGCCGCCGTGAAAAGCGTTGTTCTCGAGCTTGAGCTGGAAGTTCTTCGAGAGCTCCACGTTCAGCCCGACGATGAAATCACGCCCGCCCACATCGGCCAGGCTTCGGTCGGGGTTCACGTAGTCGAAGCGCATGTAGGGAGTGAAGCCGCCCTTGAGGTGGTAGGAGGGTTGCACATACCACCCGAGCTGGCGCTGCTCTCCTCCGCCCACGTGTCCGAGCGACCCGAAGGCCACCTCGGCGAGCAGGCGGAATCGCGTGAGGCTCAATTCGGCCTCGAAGCCGTGGCTCTGCAGCGTGGTGTAGGACTTCGAGCTCAAACGGTCGTGGTAGAAGGAATAGCCCACGCGGAGGTTCTCGGTGGCGTCCACCCGGACTCTCGCCGTGATCGACTTGGACGTGTTCTCGTCCTCTTCGAAGGGATTCGCCTCTTCCTGCTCCCCGTTTGCCACGAGAACGTCGTAGCTCACGTCCTTGCCCCCGACCACGCCGTCGCCGTGCGCGGCGATGCCGGCGCCCCAGCGGGGGTAGAAGAGGAAGCCTCCACCCACGATTCGGTCGTTCTTGTTGAGGCTCGCCGCTTCCTTCACGGTCAGGAAAGCGGGCTTGGCGGTATGGATCTCGTTGAACACCCCGAAGGGCGTGAACATCTTGCCGAAACGCAGTTTCAGCTTGTCGGAGAGCGCGTATTCGACGAAGCCGTACTCCATGGCCTGGTTGCCGCGCCCGTCCTCCGTCGCGGTGCCGTGCTCCCAGGACAGGTCCAGAGCGGCGCGCACCCGTTCGGAAACCGTGATGTTGAAGACGAGATCGAACTGGTCGGCGTCGAATGAACCGTTCTTGTCGCCTTTGCCTTCGGCGCTCAACTGCTTGGAGAACTCGAAGTTCGTGTAGCCGTTGATGACGATCCGGTCCGTCAGCTCCTGGGCCCCCAGGGAGGCGGGCAGGGCGAGAGCGACGAGAGCGGCGGCGAGGGGCCGCCTCATGACGCGCCCCCCTCGTACCCGGGCCGGGGCTCAAGTTCTGCGCTCATAGGCGTCTCCCCAAGGGTCATTGCACGGGAAGTGTAATCGCAACCCCGCCTTCGCTTCATCCCCCCGTCGCGAATGAAATGCCCGCGACGGCGTAACATTCCCCCAGGCAGCACCGGAAAAACAGAGCCAACGAATTCCAGGAGAGACCATGCGAAGAGTGACATTGTCGAAGGGCGATTTTCTGTGGGAGGCCGGCGACGTCGCGCGGAACATAGGCATCGTCGAGACCGGGAAGCTCGGCGTCCGATCCGGTCGCGGGATCGTGGGTATCGTGACCCCGAAGATGGTCCTGGGCGAGAGTGCGCTCCTCATGCTCGACGGCCAGGCGCAGCTCCGATCGGCCGCGGTGGTGGCTCTCGAGGACACGACGGTCACCGAGTATTCGGCTTCGCTCTTTCAGCAGACCTTCGAGTCGGGGCGCCACGACGTCGGCCACCTGATCCTCCTCTCCCTGATCGGCCAGGTCTGCCGCAACAATCTGCTGGTGATGGCCGCCCACGGCGAGAAGCTTGTGGTGGCGGCGCTTCTGCGGGGCCAGGTCCAGGCCATGGGCGAGACGGCGGCCCAGTGCCGCCAGATCGCCACCTGGGATCATTTCACCTGGACGTTCAACTACCTCATCCATCTTCGCAATAACTCCGACCGCATGCGCGACGAGCTCGTGACCACCCAGGTGGAGGAGACCGCGGCTCTGACCAAGGCATCCGACATGATGAAGAGCCTGGTGCAGGGCAAGGACATCCTTCCCCACATCGAGGCGCTCATCGAGGCCGATCGCGCCAAGGCCGAGTGGTTCACCCGCTAGGGACTACCCGCTTGGGGGCCCGGAGCGTCGTCCCGGCCGCCGATCCCCTGATCTGAAGAGCCAAACGAACCAGAACCCAAGGACCATTCATGCTGAGCTGGTTATCCGGAGGCCAGAGCCTCCAGCAACTCATTGCCGCCAAGAAGTGGGACAAGGCCGTCGTCCAGCTGCAGGCCGAGATCAAGGCCGCTCCCAAGGACTCCCGCACGAGGATGCAGCTCGCCGACGTCCTCATCGAGGCCGGCCGCGGCAAGGACGCCGTTCCCATTCTGCTCAAGCTCGCCCAGGAGTTCGGTTCCGAGGGTTCGGCGCCGCGAGCCATCGCGGTGCTCAAGAAGATCGAGCGCATCCAGCCGGGACGGTCCGACGTGCAGAAGGCGCTCGCCGCCCTCATCAAGAAGTCGGCTCCCAAGCCCCCTGTGAGTTCGGGAATCGACGAGATCGTGCGCGGCGCCGACCAGTTCGAGATGGAAGAGATCGGTCTCGACCTGCGTCCCTCCTCGATCGAACCGTCTGATTTCCTATTCCAGGCTCCCGCCGCCCTCGCGCCGCCCCCGCCCTCGACGCCCGAAGCGGTCAAGCCCGCTCCGCCGCCGAAGCAGGAAGAGGAGGAGATGGTCGACATGGAGGATCTCGTGATGCCTCCACCGAAGACGCTCCTCGAAATCGCTTCGACCCCTCCTCCGCCGGCGCCCGCCGCGGCCGCTCCCGCCCCCGCTCCGGTGCAGGTGGTGGAGATGACCCAGGCCGCGTCCATGATCGCCGCCATGAACGACACCGAGAAGGGCCTCTTCGAGGACCTGCTCGACACCATCGAGGCGGTTCTCGCGGAAGCGCCCGCTGCGGTGTCGCCGCGCGCCGCCACCCCGAAGATCTCGAGCCCGCTGTTCGCGGACTTCTCGGAAGCCGATCTCGTTGCCGTGATTCAGGGTCTGGAGCTTGCGACCTACGGTCCCGGCGACATCCTCATCCTCGAAGGCGACCCCGGCACGAGCCTCTTCGTGATCACCTCGGGCGTGGTCCGCGCTTTCGTGCGGCAGCCGGACGGCAAGAACAAGCAGGTCCGGGAGATGGGTGAGGGCTCGTTTTTCGGGGAGATCGCGGTGCTCTCGGGCAAGCCTCGCACCGCCACCGTCACCGCGAAGACCACGGTCGAGGCGCTGATCCTCGAACGCAAGACGCTCGACAACATCTGCAAGACGCACCCCAGTGTCCGGACGACTCTGCAGAAGTTCGCGGCGGAGCGCCTCAAGACCGGAAAATAGTCCCATGGCCAAGGTTCTCCTCGTCGAAGACAACGAAATGAACCGCGACATGCTGTCGCGGCGTCTCATCAAGCGCGGCTACACCGTGGTCATGGCCATCGATGGCCAGCAGGGCATCGACATGGCGGTGTCCGAAAAGCCCGACATCATCCTCCTCGACATGAGCCTTCCCGTGGTGGATGGATGGGAGGCCGCCAAGCAGATCAAGGCGAACCCGCTGTCCGCGGGCGCGCCCCTCATCGCTCTCACCGCGCACGCCATGGCCGCGGACCGGGAGCGCGCCATGTCGGCGGGCTGCGACGATTTCGACACCAAGCCGGTGGAACTGCCCCGGCTTCTCGGGAAGATGGAAACGCTCCTCAAGGCCAAGGGCATCGCACCGCCCGAAAAGGCCTGAGGCCGGCCGCGCAGGGGCGTTTCCAGGCACCATGTCGGCTCCTCTTTCGCCGGACGCGCCCAATCCGGACCCGCTGTCCCAGGTCCGTCACGACCTCAAGACGCCCATCAACCAGATCATCGGCTACTCGGAGATGCTCGCCGAGGACGCCGAGGAAAACGGGGCCACGGACTCCCTCGCCGATCTCAACAAGATCGTCACCGCCGCGAGGACGCTCCTCGAGCTGATCGACCGGGAACTGCGTCCGGGGAAGATCGCACTCCCCGCGGCGGCGCCGCCTCCGTCCCCCCCGCCGCCGCCCGCTCCCAAGCTGGCCGACGGGAGAGTGACGGGGGCGATGTCGCGGGCGGACATTCCGCCTTCTCTCCAGCCCCTTCCGCCCCTGCCCGGAAACACGGACCCCGGCGTCGACCGCCTGCTCGTGGTCGACGACAATGAGATGAACCGCGACATGCTCTCGCGGCGCCTCAAGGGGAAAGGCTACGTGGTCGAGATGGCCGAAGACGGCCAGCAGGCGCTCGACATGCTGGCGAAGGACCCTTTCGACCTCATCCTGCTCGACGTGATGATGCCCGGGATCTCGGGGATCGACGTGCTGCGCGCGGTCCGCCAGACGAAGTCGCGGGCCGATCTGCCCATCATCATGGCGACGGCCAAGGACCAGAGCGACGACATCGTCGAGGCGTTGAAGCTCGGAGCCAACGACTACGTCACGAAACCCATCGATTTCCCGGTCTGCCTTGCCCGTGTCCAGTCGCAGCTCGCCTTGAAGCGCGCGCAGGACCAGGTGAAGCGGCTGAACGCGGGCCTCGCCCGCCGCAACGATCTCATCAAGGCCACCTTCGGCCGGTACCTGTCCGACGAAGTCGTGGACCAGATTCTGGAGGCCCCGGGCGGCGCGCGCCTCGGAGGCGACAAGCGCACGGTCACCATCCTGATGTCCGACCTGCGCGGTTTCTCCGCCCTTTCCGAGCGCCTCCCGCCCGAGCAGGTGGTGCGGATCATCAACAACTACCTCGCCACCATGACGGAGGTCATCAAGAAGCACAAGGGCACCATCGACGAGTTCATCGGCGACGCCATCCTCGCCATCTTCGGAGCCCCCGTGGGGCGCGACGACGACGCCAAGCGGGCCACGGCCTGCGCGGTGGAGATGCAGCTCGCCATGCACGCCGTCAACGAATACAACCGGAAGAACGATCTGCCCGAGATCGAGATGGGCATCGCCCTTCACACCGGCGAGGTCATCGTGGGCAACATCGGCTCGGAACAGCGCGCCAAGTACGGGGTCGTGGGTACGGCTGTGAATCTCACTTCGCGCATCGAGACCTACACCATCGGCGGGCAGATCCTCATCTCCGACGCCACCTTCAAGGCGGCGGGTCCCGGCGTCATCGTGGGCGGGCAGATGGCGGTGAAGGCCAAGGGTCTCAAGGAACCCATGATCGCCCACGACCTGCGCGGCGTCGGCGATCCTTTCAACCTGCATCTCCAGACCCGGAGCGCGGAACTCCTGCCGCTCAAGGAGGAGATCGCCATCGACTACTTCGTCATCGACGGAAAGGCGGTGGGCGACGAAGCCTTCCTGGCCTCCTTCGTGGCGCTCTCGTCCAAGTCGGCCGCGGTCAAAGGCGGGGTGAAGGTGCCGGCCCTCACGAACCTGAAGCTCCATGTGCGCAGCGCCAACGGACAATGGATTCCGGGCGACCTCTACGGCAAGGTGCTCGAGGCCGAGCCACCCCCAGGCGCCACCTTCGTCGTTCATTTCACCTCCTCGCCGCCCGAGGTGGAGACGTTCGTGAAGGCCACACTGCAGGCTCTTCAGGAATCCGGCGTGCCCTGAGCCTTAGAGGGCCTTTCGGAATGCCGTTGAGATCTCTCTCCGTCCGCATCCTGGCCCTTGTTGGATTGTGCCTGGCGCATCCTCCCGCCGCCGCCCAGAGCACGCCTGTGCTTTCGTCCGACTACGCGGAGATGGTGAAGGCCTACGCGGCGGGGGACCACGTGGCCGCCCTGGCCTATCTCCGCGCCTGGCCGGAAAGCCGCCTTCGGCAGCACAACGAGGGGCTGAAGGACGCCGTGGTGTCGATCCGTAAGTGTCCGGGCTGTCCGACCCGTCTCGCGTTCTCGAAGTTCCCGGTGCGCGCCGCCTTGCTCCTCCACGCGGACCTCGAGACCCAGCAGCAACTGAACCCGCCGGAAAGCGAGCAGATCCCGGTCTGCGGCTCCGGGCCTCAGGCCGTCGCCGTCGAGCACCTGGCTGCCATCCTCCTCCTCATTGATCCCGAGGCCGGAGCCTTCGTGAAGCGGGCCTTTCTCGGCATGGCGGGCCAGGCCATGTGGTCCCACTGCTTCGGGGAAGCGGCCGGGTGGGCGCGTTCGGGTCTCCGGCATTTTCCGAAAGACCCCTTGCTCCTCCTCGCGGACGGGGTGGCCCATGAAGCACGCTCCTTCTTCACCATGGCTCCGGCGCCGCCCGTCATGGGCCTGACGCCCGCCAGCATTCGCAAGCGCGAGGCGCTCAAGGCGGAGCTTCTGGAGCTCCGCGAAAAGGCCCGCCGGTCGTTCGAAGAGGCGCTCCTGGCCGATCCGAATCTGGTGGAGGCCCGGTTGCGACTGGGACGCGTGCTGTGGCGCCTTGGACGCCCCGTGCCGGCGCGCGCGGCTCTCGATGAGCTTCTCGCCAGGCCCGCCGAGGCGCCGCAGCAGTATCTGGCGCACCTCTTCCTGGGACGGATTCTCGAGGAACGGGAGGAGTTCCCGGCCGCGGAGGAGCACTACCTCGTGGCGCTGGCCATGCAGCCGCTGTCCGAGATCGCCGCGGTGGCGGTGTCGCACGCGAGGTTTGTTCAGGGCGACGTCGAAGGCGCGCGGAAGCAGTTGAACGCCGGCCTCGAGGCCGCGAAGGGGCGTCGCGACTTCGACCCCTGGATGACGTACCTCCTGCCCCAGACGCCTGGCGGTGAGGCGATCATGGATGAACTGCGCCAGTCGATAGCCAGATGACCCGCCTGCTGATGGTCCTTGCCGCCCTTCTCGGAGGCCCCCTGGTCTCTCGATCTTTCGCGCAGGCGGCCCCGTCTCCTGCCCCCGTGACCTTCGCGGTCGAGGTCGAGAACATCTACGTCGACGCGTTCGTGTCCTTGAAGGGCGGCCCTCTCACCGGGCTCGCCGCCTCGGATTTCGAGCTTCGCGACAACGGCGTGGTGCAGCATCTGGAACTCGCCGCCGCCGATGCCCAGCCGCTGCTCGCGGTGCTGACCCTCGACATGAGCAACAGCCTGGCCGGCGGAAAACTCGCATCGCTCCGTGCCGCCAGTCAGGCGTTGCTGACCGCGCTGCGCCCGGAAGATGAAGCCACTCTCTTCTGTTTCACGGATGACGTCAGGTGGCTGGTGACGCCGACGACCGACAAAGAGACGCTCGGCAAAGCCCTCGCCGACCTGCAGCCCGGAGGGGGGACCGCGATCATGGACGCTCTGTACGCGGCGCTGACCCTTCCTTCGACACGGAGCCGCTCCCTGGTCGTGTTGTTCACGGATGGGGCGGACAACTCGAGCTGGCTCGACTGGCGTCAGATTCAGAAAATCGCGGAACGATC